>JAIBCN010000031.1 GCA_019694155.1 Vicinamibacteria bacterium
CCGGCGGGTACCACTTGAAGGGGACCTGGGCCACGTCGGCGAGATAGCCGCGGCGAGTCAGTTCCTTCTGGAGCGAGATCACGAGCATCTCGGCCCCGCCATTGATGAACGGAGCCTGCGCCGCGCAGATCAGAACCCGCTTCACCCGAGCTTCTCTTCCAGCGCGCGCAGCCTCTCTCGTATGGATCGCAGCGCCGCCTCGTGGGAGACGCGGCCTTTCTCACCCTCGCCGAGGACCACGTCGATGCGCCGCGCCATATCGTGGACGTGGCGCACCAGCTCGCGCTCGAGTTCGCGGTGCCGGGTGTCGATGTCGTCCATTCGCTTCTGCATGCGCTCGATGACCGCGTCATAGTGAGCGTGGGTCGCGGCGAAGTGCGCGGCGGTCCACGAGACGAGGGCGTTGTCGAGCTGCACCTGGTCCGAGTTGAACTTCACCTGGGCTTCACGCTCGCGGGAAGCGCCCGCGAGAAGAGTCGAAATACCTCCCGAAGTCCGCCCGCCCGCCGTCCAGGACTCGTTCACCGGCCCGAGGTCGGGCGGCGCCGGCGGAGTCCAGGCCGGAGTCTCGAGGTCTCGATGTTCCGATCGGGCCATCTCCCTCACGACCTCTTCCGGGCCGAGCAGGGTTTCGGCGGAACGAGCCGCGGGTTCTCCGCGCCCCGCATCCCTGGCGCGATCGAGAGCTTCGGCGCTCTTCGTCCGCTCGCTTTCCAATTCCTCTGGCGTCATGCGGTCCCTTCGGATTCTATGCGTGCGCTTTCCGGGCCACCGCGAACACACTCGCGCCGATGGGGAGGTTCATGGCGCCGAGGAGACTCGCCTCGACGGACAGCAATCCTCCGAACAGCTTCTCCAGAAGAGGAGGCAGGAGGGATACGTCCGAGCCATGCCGGTTGAGCGCCCGGTCCAGGAACCGCCTTGTGAGAAGCACCGGGAAGAGCAGCGAATTCGCGTAGGTCGACCGCACCAGCTTCAGGCCCGTGCTCTCGAGGAGGCGTTCCAGTTCGCCCCGCGTGTAGCGATGGCGCGAATGCACCGCTTCGTCGTGCGCTCCCCAGAGAATCCTGAGCGCCGGCACCTTCACGAGCATCAGTCCGCCCGGTTTCAACACTCGAGCCAGCTCGCGGACGGCCTGGGCGTCGTCCACGACCCACGCGTGATACAGGACGTCGAAGGACGTCACCACGTCGAAACTCGACGAAGCGTAGGGCAGGCCCAGCAGGTTGCCCTGGGCGACACGGCCGCCGCGTCTGCGCGTGGTGATCACGGCGAGCGGAGACAGATCGACGCCGTAGGTGTCTCCGAAGACCGAGAGTTCCTGGAGATTCCAGCCGGTGCCGCAGCCCGCGTCGAGAATGCGGCGTCCCGCGCCCGGCGCCGGGAGCAGTGGGGTAAGCAGCGCCCGCGCGATCCGGCGCATCCCCACGTACCACCACTGCACGCCCTCGAGGTCGGCCATCACGCGGTACTCTTCCGGGTTCAACTCTTCCTCCGTTCCTGCAGCAGGCGCTCGTACTCGGCGATGACCCTCTTCGCGATGTGCGGCCAGAGGAAGGGATCGAGAAGTTCTATCGACTCCCGGCTCATCCGGGCCATGTCGTCGGGCGCCTTCGCCATCTTTATGATCGCGCCCGATAGCGCCTCCACATCGCCAGGGTTCACGAGATACCCGTTGACGCCGTCCTTCACCTTGTCCGGGATGCCGCCCGCGCGGGTAGCGATCACGGCGAGACCATGGGCCATGGCCTCGAGCGTCACCAGGGACGACCCCTCGAAGCGCGTGGGATGGAGGAACACGTCGGAACCCGCGTAGAGAGCATGAAGCGTCTGTTCACCCACGCGACCCGTGAACTGAATGTGGTCCTTGAGTTCCGAGGCCGCGGCCTGGAGAGAGGCGCGCGCGGGCCCTTCCCCCACGACGAGCCAGCCCCAATCCGGCGGCAGCGACGGGGCCGCGCGGCGGAAGGCCTCGAGCGAATCCCCGAAGCCTTTGTAGCTTTCGAGCCGGCCCACCGAGATGAACAGAGGGCGCCGCATCGACATCCACGGCAGGACCTCGAAGGTGAATGGGAGAGCGTCTTCGGGGGTGAGGGCTCGGAGCTCCTCGAGATCGACGCCGTTAGGAATCACGCGCACTCTTCGAGGATCGACTTCGAGGAGCCGCGGGACATCCGCCTTCGTGGCCTCGTCGGTGGCGATGACGCAATCGGCAAGCCTCGCCGCTTCCTTCGAGAGCTGCTTCAGGCGGCTCAGGGCGAGTGCCTTGAAGCCCCGCACGTGGTGCTCTTCCATGCCCTGCGGGTTCATGACCAGAGGGGCTTTGAGCGCGGGGTCCTTGAGCCGTTCCCGGCCGTACCCGAGGGCGGTGAGGCCCTGGGCGTCCACGATGTCGATCTGCCCCGCGCGCACCCGGGCCGCCACCTCGCGGCCCATGAGCAGGCTGAAGGTCGGATAGTTGAAGGTGCGGTCGAGGACCCGGCCGTGAGGCCCGACGTGGAAGCGCTGATACTTCACCGTGACCACGTGGCCGGGGAATGCCTCGGAGTTCTTGCCGGGGCGGGTGAAAAGCGTGACATCCACTCCCAGAGCCCGGAGATGCTTGGCGAGCGAGTACACCGCCCGCTCCATGCCCCCCGGAGGATGCAGCGGATGGGCGCTGCGAGAGAGGAGCGCGACCTTCATCGCAAAGCGCCTCCATAAAGCGCCTCGTAGCGCGGAATGAGGGCCGCAGGGGAAAAGGCGCGGGCGCGCACCGCCGCCCCCTCTTTCAGTCGCGAGCGTACGGCGGCATCATGAACGATCCGACCCAGGGCCTCGCCCAGTTGCTCCGCGTCGCCCGCCAGGAGACCGGAGACATCGTCCTCGATGAGTTCCGAAGTTCCGCCCGTGTCCATGGCCGCGATGGGCGTGCCCAGGGCGAGAGCCTCGAGGAGGACTCGCGACAGAGGCTCCGGCCACGTGGAAGGGAAGACGAGCGCGGTCGCGCGCTTCATCGCGCGCAGGACGTCGTCCCTCTCCGCCCAGCCGGGCATGTGGATCTCGACACCCTGCTTCGCCGCCTGCTCGTTCACCGCGTTTTGCCCGGAACCGCTGCCGAGAACGACGAGGGGCAGCGCGGTCTTCGCGTGAGCCATGGCGGGAATCAGAGCACGAGCGCCTTTGTTGGCTTCGAGCTTTCCCACGAAGAGAACGAAGCGATCCGGCAGGGGGAGGCGCGGCGGCTCCTCGGCGATCCGGTTGACCTCCGCGCCGTCCACGATGTTGGGAAGGACGTGGATCGAAGGAAGGGCGGCTTCGCGCAACTCGGCGGCGATGGCCTCGCTCACCGCGATGACGGCGTTCGCCCGGCGCAGAGCGCTCTGCTTTGACGAGAGGTCCCACTTCATGTAGGGGATCGCGAGGGGTGTGGCGAGAGTGGGTAGCCGGCCGTCCACGCATCGCCACATGTTCGCGGTGGAGCATCGGGGACACAAGCCCCCCTGCGACATGCGCGTCGACCAGAAGCACACGGGCCAGTGATCGCGCACGGTCACGACCACTCGCGGCCCCGGATCGAGGGCGAGGGCGCCGAGGGCGGAAAGGGAATGCTGGGCGTGGATCACATCCGCAAAGCCGGCGGCTCCGGAGAGCGACCTCCGGAAGATCTCGACCATCCGGCCTCGCCTCAAGGGTCCGGACACGCCGCGCAGGCGAACGACCGGCACCGTTCCCTCCATGGGGGGCCCTTCCGCGGTCGTGACCACGGTGACGTCGTGGTCGGCCTCCGCGAGAGCGAGCGCGAGGGCGCGGGTCGACCATCCGGCCCCTCCCGAGCGGGGCGGGAAGACCTCGGTCGCGAGAGTGATCTTCACGCGGCTTTCAGCCCCTTCAGAATCGACTCGATCTGCTCGGCGTGAGCCGCCCATGAGAATCGCGGAGCTCTCTCTCTCGCCTTCCTTCCCATCGCCTCACGGCGCGGGCGATCGTCCGCCAGGGAGCCGATCACTCGCGCGAGGTCCCCGGGATCGTTCTCTTTGAAGAAGAGGCCCTCTTCGCCCGCGCGCAGGATCTCGTTGAGCGGCGCGATGTCGAGCGTGATGGCGGGCACGCCGCTCGCGAGCGCCTCGAAGATCTTGAGCGGCGACCAGAAGAAGCCGAGTTCGAGCGACCGCAGCTTCGTGCGGTCATAGGGCGCCACCGAGATATCGGCGCTCGCCGTCACCTCCGCCATGTCCGCGTAAGGCACGCGTCCAAGATGGAGTCCGCGGAAGTCCGTCGCGGCTCCGGCGTGATCGCCGCCGGCGAGCACGAAGAGAACGTCGCCTCGATCCTTGAGCCGTCGCGCCGCGGCCGCCAGCGTGTCGACGCCGTGCCATGGCCGATGCGAACCGCTGAAGAGGACGACGCAGGTCTCCGGAGCGGCGCCCCAGGCACGCCTCCTGGCTTCGCTGCGCCGGTCGGGATGAAAGGCCTCGACGTTGGCCCCCCAGGTGACGACGTGGGTCTTGCCCCTCGCGAACTCCGGCACGATCTCCCGAAGGGGCGAGATCAGGGCCGAGGCCGAGCGCGCGAGGCGCTCGCGATAGCCGCGCATGGGTCTCGTGACCAGCGCCGCGTCCAGAAGCGCCTTCGCCGAGCCGGGGTGATCCACCACGGGCGAGTTCACCTCGAGAAGGCTCGGCACCGAGGCGTCCGCCGCGGCCAGGATTCCCTCTCCGCCGAAGTTGTAATAGCGCTCCATCAGCACGTCGGGCTTGAGCCGGTCGATGAGCGACGCGATACGCGGGCGCGCGCGAAACCGGAAGAAGCGATGCGGGGGCGACCAGCGGATGCGGTGCACGGAATACCCGTCGCCCGGCCCGTCGTCCCCGCCCCAGACCACGGCGTGAACCTCATGGCCGCGCCTCGCGAGCTCCCGCGAGACCTCGTGCACGTGGACGCTGCCGCCTGTACTCCCGGGGAGCGTCTGATCCGACGCGACGTACAGGATCCGCATCAGATGGGCGAGAGCACTCCAAAGAAGGGCCCCGTCCGGACCTTCCCGAAGAGCGCCACGTCGAGCATGAGAAGCCTGGTGAGGCCCCGGGCCACGAAGAGCGCCGACGACGAGGGCGCGACCCGCCCCACGATGTGGCTGCCTGCGGCCTTGTCCCTCGCCTCGGCGTTCGAAGGCGCGCCGACCGCCTTCTTTCGCTGCCGCTGCTCCAGCACCTTGAGCGCCAGGTCTTCGACCACGGCCTTGGCGAACACGTTGTAGTACGCGCGCTCCTTGACCCTGAGCCCCGCCGACTTCGCGATCTCGTCGAAGTGCTCGTGCGACCGGATGGCGTTGATGTGGTCGCTCTTCCGCATCGCCTCCTTGTCGGAGTCCACGAGGCCCATCCTTCCCAGGCGCTTCGCGAGGTGATTGACGCCGCGCTGGAACGACGCGATCTTCGAGGACTCCATGGCGTGGGTATAGACGAAGATCTTTCCGTCCTTCGTGACCGCGCGTCGCGCCTCGACGAGGACCTCGCGCACTCCCGCCTCGTCGAGGTGCTCGAGCACGTCGAGCGAATAGGCGCGCGAGGTCGCCCCGTTTCGCAAAGGAAGCCGGCGAATATCGCCCACCACCAGGCTGACCGAATCGATAGCCGATTTGAGGAAGAAGGGCGCCATGTCGACACCGCACACCGAGGCGCCCTGTCTGGCGAAATGCCCGGCGAACTTGCCGGCGCCGCTTCCGAGGTCCAGCACGGCGTCCCCCCGCTTCAGTCCGAGCATGCGCGACACCATCCGCGCTTTCACTCCCGCGGAGAGCACGGGTTCGCCCTCGCGCACACCGAGACGCTCCTGGAACTCCTCGTCGGCGTAATGCGAAACCCGCCCCACATCGGTCCGGGGCAGCAGATCGACGTAGTCGTGGGAAGGTCCGTACGGATAGCGCGTGAGACAGCACGAGCAGTAGAAGCCCTCGCCGCGGTGCTCGAGGGCGCGCTTGTTCGGACCGCCGCAGGCGCAGGCGACCCGCTCCGCGTAGGACTTCATGCAGACGTCGTGACCCCCCGTCCTGACCCCGCATTTCTCGCAGCCGGCCCTGTCCAGGCAGACCGGGCAGGCAAACTGTTTCATCCAGTCCGCGTGGATCATCGCCGGCCTCGGGCCAGGCTCTCGGGATCGGTGAAGTAGAGCTTCGCCGTCTCGAGAATCCGCTGCGGGACGTCGGTCACCTGCCGGAGGGCCGTGCCCGGCCAGTCGAGGCGCTGACGGTCCATGAGTTTCAGACCGAACTGCATCATGAGAGAGAGATTCCACCAGATGGCGACAGCGACGAGGAACTTCTGCGTTCGCGTCGTCGTCGCCATCAGACCGAACGCAAAACCTATGACGAGGAGGATGCTCGAGTCCACGAACCGTCTCGAGCCGAACGCTCCCGCCTGGTGCCAGGAGAGAACGGAACCGTTGATGTAGATCTGGGCCAGGAGGGCCGCGGTCACGAAGAGGCCGGGCGCGCCCAGGCGGAAGAGGCCGCGAACCAGGCCGAAGAACGCGACGAGGAGAAGCGGGGTCCACAGCAGTAGGCCGTGGCCCGGGTCGATCAGAACGTCGAAGAAGTGTGGAGAGGAAAAATCCATCTTTCGTTGGACGAGCTGGGTGGGACCGAAGGAACCGTTCAGCGCCCGGTAGGCGAGGAGCTGGGGCGCGAACACGAGGCCCGCGGCCCCGAGAACCGCGATGCCGCGCTCCAGCGCCCGCTTCAGGTCGCCCTTGAGAAGCCGGAAGCCGAGGTCCAGACCGGGAGCGATCAGGAACAGCCCGCCCTGTTCGCGAATCAGCATGGCGAGACCGGCGCAGAGCCCCATGAGGATCCAGTCGAAGACCATGTCCCGCTCCCGGGCGCGGAGCCACAGGAAAAAGAGAAGGGAGACCGCGAAGATGGAGGGTGCATGGGCGAACGCCGGAGCCACGGTCATGTAGTAGAAGGCCGGGGTTCCGAACCAGACCGCGAGGACCGCGAGAAGCGAGAGACCCTCGGTGACGCCCATGTACCGCTTGAGGGTCAGGAAGGCGACGAGGAACCCGATGATGGCGAGCAGGGAGGAGCCGTAGGCCACCGCGCCCGCATAGGCGGGAGAGAAGCCGTCCGCGGGGCCTCGAAGCACGCCGTTCGTCACCAGAGCGTGAGCCGCGAGGAAGAAGGGTGACCACACCACCGCGGAGCCGATGGGGGCGAAGTTGATGGGCCGTCCGGTCTTCGGCTCACGCCGGTCGAGGAAGGTCTCCTTGAAGGCCTGCAGGCCCTGCCGATTGCCGTCGTAGAAGTGCTCGTACTCGTTGGTGAAATCGAGATCGCGATCGAAAACCGCGGAGCGGAGGTGCGAGTAGTACTCGATCTCGTCGGCGCCCCGGATCCTGGTGGACACGAGGGCCAGGGTGATCGCGGACGCGATCATGAAGGTGAGCAGAGTGGCTCGACTCACGCGAGGTTCCCCAGGAAATCCTCGATCCGTTCGGCGCGCCTCGCCCAGGAATACTGGGTCGCTTTCTCGAAAGCGGCGCGGGCGAGGGCCATCTGAAGGGCGCGGTCGGAGAGAACGCGATCGAGGGCCTCGCTCCATGCCTCGACGTTGCCGGGCGCCACCACGATTCCCGTCCGGCCGTCCTCCACGATCTCGCGCGAGGCTTCGGTGTCCGAGATGAGGAGCGGTCGTCCCGCCGCCATCGCCTCGAAGGCTTTGATGGGCGATGTGTGCTCGGAAGTCATGGCACTCTTCAGGAAGGGCGCGGCGACCACGGTGGCGCGCGCCAGCTCCCGGGCCACGTCCTTCTGGGGCAGCGATCCGAGGAACCGCACGCGGTCTCCGAGGTTCAGCGACCGGGCGAGCCCCTGGATGCGGTCGAAGTCGCTCTCGCCTTTCAGGCCGCCCGCGATTACGAGTTCGCCCTTCGCGAGCCGGGCGAAAGCCTGGACGAGGACGTCCACACCCTTCCAGGGGTACAGCTGTCCCGCGTAGACCACCCGCAGATCCTCGGACGGGGGTGTGAATTCGCGGCTGTTGGGAGTGTCGCATCCGTTCGGCACCACGGCCGTCCGCGGCCGCGGCCCGAAGAGGCGTTCGAACGTGGTGAGGATTCCCCGGGTGGTCGCAATGAAACCCGAAGCGCCCGTCCAGACCCGGCGTTCGCGGTTTTCGATGCGGCGCCGCTTCGAGGGGCTCGGGCGGGAGGAGAGGCCGTAGAGGTGATGACGCTCGTCGTACATCACGGCCTCGACGGCGTGGGCCTCGTAGGTCAGGTTCCGGCAAGAGACGCGCACAAGAAGATCCGCGAGCTGCAGATCGCGGGTGAGAACGAAGGCGCCGTGCTTGGACGCGCGTCTGGCCACGAGCACGCTCTGGGTGAGGTAGCGCAGTCTCGGGATGAACGAGGAGTTGGGCGCGTGGCCCACGATCAGCCGGTCCACGTGCAGGCGCGGCGTCGGTTCGACCCCGAACTCGTGGAGGATGGCCTCGGTGGGGCGCGGATCGGAATGGCGGACGACGAGGCGCACCTCGCGCCCGCGCGCGGCCAGGGCGTGGGCGGTCTTCACGACCTGGATGCCGTTGGCGCGCGGTGAGGGAAAGCGGATGTCCGAAAACACCCAGACGGCCGGTCGCGTCGTCATGGCTTCTCGAGCACGCATTCGATCTGGGACACCATCACGTCGCCCACCACCGGAATCTCGAGAAAGAAGGGGCGAAGGAATCCGGGGATCACCCGTTTGAAGAAGCCGGTCACGTACCGCTGCTCCGAAATCAGGCGGAAGGGCGACCTCGAAATCCAACCCGACATGCCGCGCAGCGTCACCGGGGTGAGTAGGTCGTCTTCCTTCTCGCGGCCCGACTCGGCGAGCTTCACGAAGGTGTTGGCGGACGATTGTTCCTTGAGCATCCAGGGCGCCCTCGCGGCCAGGAAGACGAAGGCCCGGAAGGCGAGCTTGCGGCCCAGGAAGAGATGGATCGGGACTGGCACCCGCAGCCTTGGGAGGTGCGCGCCGGCGAGCGAAAGGGTGGGGGCAGTCGAGAGATAGAACCTCCCGCCGTGCTTGAGGACGCGGGCGCACTCGGCGATGTAGGCCTCCGCCTCGGGAAGATGTTCGATCACGGAATGCGAAAGGACCACGTCGAAAGATTCGTTCGCGTAAGGCAGGCGCAGGCCGTCGCCCTGGGTGAAGGCCACGTTCCTGATCCTCTTCTCGCGGGCTAGCTTCGTGCCCGCGTCGGAGAATCGGGGCGAGAGGTCGAGGCCCACCGCGAATGAGACTTCTTCGGCGATCGAAAGCGCAGTGCCGCCGCTGCCGCAGCCGGCGTCGAGCACGCGGCCCTTGAGCTTGACGCCCGAGCGCTCCACCGACTGGATGACCTTCGAGCTGCGCACGTACTCGAAGACCGCGTAGTCGTATTCGCTGCGGAAGCGGATTTCCCCCGCGGCACGAATGGCGTCGTTGTCGATCCGTCTCATCGCCGGGCTTCTTCGTATATCTGGAAATAGCGATCGACGAGGCCGCGAAGAGAGAAACGCTCGTCGATGAGCCGTGCTGTTCTTTCGCCGATGCGCCGATTTTCTCGCAACGAGGCGGCTATTCCCTCGGCCAGGGCCTGGGGATTCTCCCTGGGCACGATGCGGAGATCGTCGCGGAACATCTCGCCCAGTTCCAGCCCGCCCGGATTGTCGGTCGAGACTACCCGAGTGCCGCAGGCGAGCGCCTCGAGAACGACGGTCGGTGTGGCTTCGAGGCGCGACGACAGGACGAAGAGGTCGGCGGCGGCGTGGAGCTTCGCCACCTCCTCGTTGGGAACGAGCCCGAGGAAGCGCACGCGGCCGGCAAGTCCGAGCTCGCGTGACAGGGCCTCGAGGCCCGGTCGCTCTTCGCCTGAACCCGCGATGACGAGTTTCGCCTTGATCTGCGCGGGGTCGAGCAGGGCGAAGGCGCGCAGCAGAGTGGCGTGATCGGCGAGGGGATGAAGCCGCTTGACGTTGAACAGGAGCGATTCGCCCGAGCCCACGAGGGGAGCCCGCACCGCCTGCCGTTCGGGAGGGGCGAGCGGCGAGAACAGGATGTCGACCGCCGGATAGACGACACTCGCTTCGCGGCAGGGGACGTTCAATTCCCGGGCGCGGGAGAGGAGGCCAGCGCTGTAGAAGGTGACGTGGCGGGCATTGCGATTGAGCGTTCTGAACGCGTGATTCCGGCCGTCGTGATGCCAGATTTCCGTTCCGTAGTGGGTGAGGATGTACGGCTTGCCACGCTTGAAGGCGAGGCGGGCCGCCACCTGGTTCATCCACGTGTTCGAGTGCACGTGCACCACGTCCGCGTCCTCGATGAGGGGCAACCCCTTCCGCCGGGTTTCCATGGCCTCCAGGAGCTGCGGCAGCCGGGTCACGCGGAAGCGGGTCCGGCGCCGTACGCAGGCCGTGCGCGCGCGCTCCCTTTCCTCGGCCTCGAAAGTGAGGAAGGAAACGACGTGGCCCCGCTTTTCGAGCTCCACCCCGAGAACGTGGGGAAGAAGCGCGTTCGCCGCCTGATAGGGCGGCAGGTGCGGAGTCACCATGAGGATTTTCAAGAGCGGGGCGCTTGGAGGATGTCCGCGTATTCGCGATAGGTGACGCCGCGCGCCTCGAGCCGCTTCATGACGTGGTCGAAGACGCGTTCGAGTCTCTCGAAGAAATGATCCACGTCCGCACCGGACCGGTTGTACGGGGATCCGTTGGGGACGAGCTCGCTCGAATGGAAGAGCATGTTGAGGGTGGGCACGCCCCGCGCTACCAGCGCGCTCGCCAGCGTCTTCGCATCCTCGACGCTCGAGTACGAGGGCCGCAGCCAGACCGCGCGAAGGCCGAGTCGCCTGAGATAACCCCGCCAGGGAATCGCGGGCAGCGACGCATAGAGGCGTTCGAGAGCCTTGGGAAGAGCGGGGATGGTGGCCGCCGACACGGGAATCTCCAGAAGACTCGAGGCCCCGGCGGTCGTGACGACGCCGTTATCGGGCCGGTAGGGAGAAACCGGCGCGCCCGCGAAGGAGGGGCCGCCTTTCCGCGTTTCGTTGAAGAGGGGATCGACGCTCGTATCGACCCGATAGCCAAGCGATTCGAGAATCCGCACGGAACGGGAATCGAAACCGTGACGGCCCGCGCGGTAGCTCACCGGCCGCACGCCCACCGAGGACTCGATCGCGGCCGTCAATTCGCTCAACTGGGTTTCCAGCTGAGAACCGTCGAGCTGGCTGGGATAACGGCCCCCGAGGTCCTCTTCGCGGTAAGGCGGCGAGCTCCAGGGGTGCAAATGCGCCCCAATTTCGCACCGCCCTGTGGCGAAAAGGTCGCGGAGGATCGAGCGGGAAGGCTCGCGCGTCGCCATCTCGTGGGTGACGAGATAGGAGGGCCGGACCTCGTAGGCGTCGCACAGCTTCTGCAGCCGGGGAAGGGCGCGGGCGTTCTCGACGGAGAGCCGCTTCCGCCCTTCGAGCGTCCACTGATCGTCGGCTTCGGTGTCGACGCCCACCATGAAGAAGGTCGTGCCGCTCATGCGCGGTCAAGGTCTCCGTCGCCGAGGAAGAGATTCCAATTCCCGAGATCATCGAGAACGGGCTGCGGACCCCCCTTTCCGTCGGGGGTGCCGCGGTAGGCGACGCAGTACTGGACGGCGGTGGTCCCCGACCGGAATCCATGCCTCCGAAAAGCGGCGGCCAGGCGCCGATTGAAGCAGTAGGCCTCGGCCCGGACCAGGCCTTTCGCGGAAAAGTCTGCGATTGCTGCCGCAAGAAGTGCGTCCTGGGTGCCGAGGTCGGTGGTGTCGCAGAACAGGTCGGCGATGACGCCGCGGGTGAAGCTCTGGTCTCCCTCATTCCGGATAACCGCGTAGCCCGACAGCGTGCCGCCCGTGCGGGCCTCGAGGACGCGGTATTGCCGGAAGGGGCAGGCGAGGTACTTCCAGCGCAGGTAGCGCGCGTCACGACGCACACAAGAGGCGTAGGAGGCGCGTGCGCGGGACCAGAGGTCGTCGTATTCGCCGCCGAAGTCATCGACGGCCCGGACTTCCACGCCGCCCGCCGGGGCCGGGCTCTTCGAAAGAAGCGTCAGCCCGATTCCCAGGACCGGCGCGGCGATGGTTCCCGCGACCGTTCCCCATTTCTTTCGCGCGACCGCGGTGGAATCCAGAATCTTCAAGAATGACGGGACGGGCCCCACATCGGTGAAGAGCTTCTTGAAGAGGGGATAGGAAGAGGGGGTAAGACCCAGCGCCAGGGCCACGTCCACCTCGTCGGCCCAGCGATTGGAGAGGGCGATACCGATGCCCCTGCCCTGAGCGCTCTTCCTAACGAAGTAGTCGTTGCCCGCGGATGCCGTCACCTCGCGGTCTCCCCACCACATGGGAAAAGGCATGGTGGCCATCTGCCCGAGCAGGGTGTCGCCTTCTCTGGCCATCCAGATGACCGGACCGTCCTCGGGAGTGTTCGGGTTCTCGAAATACTGCCAGTCGTAGCGTTTGCGGCTGCGTTCCAGGTTCCCGTTTCCGAAGACCTCGGCGTAGAGGGCGAAGAGCTCCGGATCGTGCTCCGGACGCCGGCGGACAATCTCAAGGCTCGTCATGCTTGTGGTTCTGCCAGGGGAGCGTAGCCGAGGCCGCCCGGAATCTCGATGAGAAGGGCCGAAAATTGCTTTTGGGAAAGGGGCGCAGCGTTTGCTGCGTCCCCTTCCCGAAGCGTGCCTCCTTGGGAGGAGGTTTCCCGACTTTACGGGAGCAGAGTTTGGTTTGGAGGGTATTTGGAGGGTAGTTACGTCTTCTGCTCCCTTAGACGAGCAACTGGCATGCCATGGTTGCACAATTTCCGGAGTAATTTTATTTTTAGTGACTCCGCTCACTGGAATTTGGTTCAATGGCGCGTCTTACTCAGAGAAGTCATGAAGAACGGGAAAGGGCGAACGTGTTCCTGGCTCCTGGGCTCGAGTCGGGCGTGGGCGGCAGGACACGGGTTGTCAACCGGCTTGTGTAGTCTTGTACACTCACGCGCTTTGGAACGTTCTTAAAGAGGTCTACGTAAGAAATGAAGACGAACAAATTCACCGCCCTTTTCGTTCTTGCTGGCGCGGTTTCCCTCGCGCCAACCCCGTCGCGCGCCGACGTCAAGACGGATCAGGCTATCGCGAAGGCCGAAGAGCAGTTTGCCAAAGGCAAGCCCGACGACGCCATCAAGTCGCTCGTCAAGCTCGCCACCGGCACTCCCTCGGTTGAGGCCTACCTCGCCTTGAGCCGGCTTCAGGAGATGAATGGAGCCGGAGACGATGCGGCCGCGAGCCTGGCCAAGGCCGTTGAAGTTTCCGCCTCCGCTACGCCGACCCTCAAGGCCCAGGCGCTCGCCGCCTCGGCCCAGCTCTCGCTCAGGAACGGCACGGGCGCCGCCGCCCTCGACATGGCGACGAAGGCGGTCGCGGCGGAGAAGAACGGTGCTTCGCTCGGGACGCTCGCCTCCGCGCAGGCGCGGACGGGCGACGCCAAGGCCGCGCACGCCTCGGCCGATGCCGCGATCGCCGCGGGCGCCACGAGTTCGCTCGCGCATGCCGGCAAGGGCGACGCGTTCACCGCCTCGGGTCAGGCCGCGGAAGCGGTCGGCGCCTACCGCAAGGCGATCGAGCTCGATCCGAAGAACATCAGCGCGCAGGTGGGCCTCGTCTACGCCCTCATCGCGTCCAACAAGGCCGCGGAAGCGAAACCGATCGCGCTCAAGGCCACCGAGATGGACAAGAGTTCCGGCGCTGCCTTCGCCGCCCTCGGCTACTCCATCTCCGCGGAGAAGAAGTTCGATGGCAA
The DNA here is from genome assembly GCA_019694155.1 of Vicinamibacteria bacterium. Lineage (GTDB taxonomy): Bacteria > Acidobacteriota > Vicinamibacteria > Fen-336 > JAGNNV01 > JAGNNV01. The sequence goes on from JAIBCN010000031.1 coordinate 13,811, forward strand.
CGATCCGTCCTGGAGCGACGCGATAGCACAGGCGCAGCAGGGTGTGTTCCTTGCTCCCAAGAACCCCCAGGTGCAGATGGTGGTCGCGAAGCTCTTCGAGGCGCGCGGCAACTATGACCAGGCCCAGGTGGCCTATCAGGCGGCGCTCGCCGCCGATCCCGCCTACACGCCGGCGAAGACCGCCATCATCAAGAACAACTTCGTCCGGGGCGATATCGACGGCGCCTTGAAGGCCGCGGGCGAACTCGTGAAGGCGAATCCGGAGAGCCCCGAAGCGAACAAGATGTACGGCGAGTTCCTTGCGCGCAAGGGCCAGTACAAGGAAGCCATTGCCCCCCTCGAGAAGGCCACCGCGGCCATGCCCACGAACGCGGACGCCTGGGCCATCCTCGCTCACTCGTATCACATGGTCCGTTCGTTCGAGGATGGAAAGAACGCCTACGCCAAGGCGGTCCAGCTCAATCCCACGAACAACGAGATCAAGTCGAACTACGGCTTGCTCCTCGGCATGAGCGGCGATCCGGACAAGGGCGCGCTCGTCCTCGTCGACCTGATCAACTCGCCCGGGTACAAGAGCGCCGCTGGCTTCGCGAACTACGGCTGGGTGCTCTCGCGCGTGAAACCGCCCCGCGCCGGCGAAGCCATCGCCGCCTACAAGAAGGCGATCGAACTCGAGCCCAACAACGCCGGCCTGTACTTCGGCATGGGCTGGGCGCAGTACTACGCCCAGAACTACCCCGAGTCCATCGCGGCCTTCGAGAAGTCCGGCGCGATGGACAAGGCCTACTTCGCGGAGACGCGAGGCGCCGTGGGCTGGTGCCAATACTTCATGGCGGTGAACGCGGACAAGGCCAACCCGAACTTCGCCACCACCAAGGCCGCGATCGCGGCTGCGGAGGGGGCGGGGCGTCCCGACGCCCGCCTGGCCGACGCGGTGGCCCGCTACGAGAAGGCGATCAAGGACGGTCAGGCGGCGCAGATCGCCGCCGAAATCGAGCGGCAGAAGCATGAGGCCGCCGAAGACGCGATCGACATCGGCAAGCTCTCGAGGCAGCTGCAGACCGGATCGATTCAGCAGCGCGTGGACGCCGCCAACGCCCTGGCCGCGGCCGGCGCCGACGCCGCCGAGATCCTGGCCTACGCTCTCGAGACCGATTCCGTTGTGGTCGTTCGGCAGGCCGCTGTGAACTCGCTCAAGCGCATGGGACCCGCGGCCCGCAAGGCCAAGCCCGCACTCATCCGCTATGCGAGCACCCAGCCGATCGCGAATCCCCGGGCGGGAGCCGACGAGATGAGACTCGAAATGATGGAGTCCGACATGCGTGCGGTGATCCGCGACATCATCAACAGGCTCAAGTAGTCGGCGGGGCGCGCCGCGGCGCGCCTCTCCGAGAATGGCGGGGAGCTCATGGCTCACCGCCATTTTTCTTTTTCGGCCGGGAGCGAGCGCCTTATCCCCGCATCCGCTCGATGAACCAGAACGAAACCGCGGAAACCGCAGCGGAGGCCGGGATAGTGAGGATCCACGCCCACACGATTCGTCCGGCGACCCCCCACTTCACGGCGGACAGGCGCTTGGTGGCGCCTACACCCATGATCGCGCCGGTGATGGTGTGGGTCGTCGACACGGGAACGGCGCCGTAGGTCGCGATGAGCAGCGCGAAAGCGCCCGCGGTCTCCGCGCAGAAGCCGCCGAAGGGCTGGAGCTTGGTGATCTTCGCGCCCATCGTCTTCACGATGCGCCAGCCGCCGAACATGGTGCCGAAGCCGATCGCCGAATAGCACAGGAATTCCACCCAGTAGGGGACGTTGAATTCCTTCTGATGCCCCGATGCGACGAGGAGGCTCGTGATGATCCCCATGGTTTTTTGGGCGTCGTTGCCGCCGTGATTCAGCGAGAAGAAACCTGCGGAGAGCAGTTGCAGCCTGCGGAAGAGCGTGTCGAGCTTGTACGGATGCCATTTCCTGAAGAGCCACGTCACCCCGACCATGAGGCTGAACGAGATGGCCATGCCGATGACCGGCGAAAGGACGATGAAGACGAGGGTCTTTGTCCAGCCCGACGCGATGATCGCGACGAAGCCGCCCTTGGCCACCGCGGCCCCGGCGTAGCCGCCGATGAGCGCGTGGGAGGACGATACGGGCAGGCCGTAGTACCAGGTGATGAGATTCCAGAAGATGGCGCCCAGGAGCCCGGCGAGCACCACGTCGGGCGTCACGATGTTCACGTCGATCATGCCCTTGCCCAGGGTCTTCGCTACCCCGGTGCCGAAGACGAACACCGCGGCGAAGTTGAAGAACGCGGCCCACAGGACGGCGGCCCGCGGCGACATGACCCGGGTCGAGACCACGGTGGCGATCGAGTTCGCCGCGTCGTGGAAGCCGTTCAGGAAGTCGAAGACGAGGGCCACCAGGATGATGAACCCCACGAAGGAGAAGACTATTTCCATGGCTCTCTACGCGCTTATGGGGAGAGAGAGGCTCAGGCGTTCTTGATCACGACGTTGCCGATCGCGTGCGTGTAGTCCTTGCACGCGTCGCAGGCCGCTTCCAGAGCCTCGTATATTTCCTTCCACTTCATGATGTCGATCGGATTGCCGCCGTTCTTGAACAGTTCTCCGATGACCGTCGTGTACAGCGCGTCCGCCTGGTTCTCGAGTTCCGAGATGCGCACCGTGCCGGCCTGGATCTTCTGCTCGTCGGACAGGTCCCAGATGAGCGACGTGATCCGGTCCATCTCGTCCGCCATCTCCTTGAGGATGAACGCGAACTGCCGCAACGCGGCCGGAGACTCGGAGAGCTCGAACACCACGAAGGACTTGGCAACTCCCTCGATGTAGTCGAGGACGTCGTCGAGGCTGCTCGCGATCTCGCGGATGTCGTCACGGTCGAAGGGCGTGATGAAAGTCGAGTTCAGGGCGAGGAAAATCTGCTTGGTGATCGCATCGCCTTCGTGCTCGATCGCCTTGATCTCGACCGAACGGACGCGCCGGTCTTCGAGAGACGTGCTCGTGGCGATGGACTCGAAAACCCTCATCGCCTTCACCAGGTTCTTGGTGTCCTGGGCGAGGAGCTCGTGGAAGCGCTCCTCCTTGGGCATCAGAAGTCGAACAAAGGAGTCGAATTTCACAGGCGGAGACCTCGCGGTGACATTTTCCGCGGGGAGCATAGCAGCCGCCTCGCCGGCCCTTTGTTCGCTATCGAACTCCTAGCCCGCGGGCGGCAGGTGCGTCTCGAACCTCGATCCCTGGCCCGGAACGCTCGCGACGCTCACCGAGGCGCCCATGCTTTCGGCGAGGTGCTTCACGATGGAGAGGCCGAGACCGGTTCCCCCCAGTTCGCGGCTGCGCGCCGTGTCGACCCGGTAGAAGCGCTCGAAAAGGCGGGGCAGATGCTCGGGCCCGATGCCCGGGCCGGTGTCCTCGACCGCGACCACCGCGCCCTTTCCCTCCGGAGACACGCGCACGGTAACCCGCCCGCCGTCCGGGGTGTACTTGAGCGCGTTGTCGACGAGATGCTCCAGGATGCGCCGGAGGCGGTCCGAATCGCCGGCCACCGCGGGCGTGGAACTGAGCGCCGTGTTGAGCTGGATGGACTTGCGCGATGCGATTCCCGCGAACGACGCCACCACGTCGCTCGCCACCGCCCCGCAGTCGAAGGATTCCAGCGAGGGCGGTTGGGCCCCCGACTCCAGCCGCGACAACTCCAGCAGGTCGTCAACGAGCGAAGCCATCCGGTCGGCGTTGGCGCGGATTCTCGAAAGGAAGCGCTTCGCGGTCTCCTGCTCCTCGAGGCCCCCGTCTTCCAGAGCCTCCACGAAGCCCCGGATGGAGGTGAGGGGCGTGCGCAGCTCGTGCGAAGCGTTCGCCACGAAGTCGCGTCGGATGCGGTCGACGCGCCTCCTTTCGCTCACGTCGTTGAACGTGATGACGACGCCGTCGGGCGCGCCGGGCGAGGCGGGAAAGGGGACGCCCACGAGGACGAAGGAGCGTCCGCTTCCCGAAAGGTCGATTTCCGCGGTGCGCCGCTCGCCCGAGGTCAGCACCTGGTCGATCAGGGCGCCGATCTCCGCCTGGCGGAACACCTCGAGATAGTGGGTGCCGCTCGCGCCGGTCAGGTTGTGCGACCGCGAAAGCGCGTCATTCGCGAGAAGGACCGTTCCTTTGTGGTCGACGGCGAGCAGGCCATCCTCCATCGCGGAGAGAACCGCGGAGAAGCGCGCCCGCTCGCGGGTGGCTGCCGCGAACTGCTCCTGGATTCCAGACGCCGCCTGGTTGAGGACGCGCGCGAGCTGGCCGAATTCATCGTCCCGATCCTCGCGAATGCGCTTGCCGAGGTCGCCCCGGGCCATGGCCTGCGCGCCCTCGAGGATGCGCGACATCGGCTCGGCGAGCGGCCGCGACAGCCACCAGGCGAGGCCGCTTGCGAGAGCGAGGACGCTCAGAAGGGCGAGGCCCAGCGAGCGCTGGAGCTCGCGCGCCCGCATTTCGATCCGGGCCAGGGACAAAGATGCCCGCGCCACCCCGAGCAGCCGGCCCTGGTGGCGGACCTGAACCGCCACGTACAGCTGGCTTTCGTGAGTGGTGTTCGACAGGCGCTCATTGGTTCCCTCACCGAGGGAAAGCGCTTCGCGAATCTCGGGACGTCCCGCGTGATTCTCGATCGCGCGCAGCGCCTCGTCGGAGGCACTCGTGTCGCCGATCACGGCGCCGTTCATGGACACCACGGTGAGCCGCGTCTCCGTCGATCGACCCGCGCGGTCCACGAGGTCGTCCACCCAGTAGCCCGGACCCTGGACGCTCCACGGAACCGAAAGAGCCTCGGCCAGAATCCGGGCTTCGGCCCGCAGCCGTTCTCGCGTCTCGGCCCGAGTGTCCTCGCGCAGAACACGCCCTTGTACGAAGAGCACCACGATCAGGGCCGCCGCGGCGGTGAGGGCTCCCGCGAGCGTCAACCGGCGCCTGAAGCTCGACACCTACTCCGTCTCCCCCGGATCGGCCAGCCGATAGCCGATCGGCTTTACCGAGGCGATACGGGAGGCGATGGTCGGCAGCTTCTCGCGGAGTCGGCGGACATGCACATCGATGGTCCGCATACCTTCGATATAGCTGTAGCCCCAGATGTCCTCAAGCAACCGCTCCCGGGAAAGCACGCGGCCCCGGGCATCGGCGAGCGCCACCAGCAAAGAGAACTCCTTAGCGGTCAGGTGGACGATCTTCCCCTGCTCGGTGACGGTGTGGCGCGCCCGGTCGATCCGGATCGTGCCGATGGAGATCGCGTCGTCGGCCTCGTCGTTGCGGTCGACGCGGCGCAGGATGGCCTTCACTCGAGCCGCGAATTCCTTGGGGGAGAAAGGCTTCACGATGTAGTCGTCGGCGCCGATCTCGAGTCCCACGATTCGATCGGTTTCCTCGCTGCGCGCGGTCACGATGACCACGGGCAGGCTCTTCAATTTCGGCGTGGCCCGGATCTGGGTCAGCACGCTGAGGCCGTCCTTGCCGGGGAGTTGAAGATCGAGCACCACGAGGCGGTAGGTCTCCGCCGCGAGCTTCGATAGGGCCTCGAGGCCGTCGCGCGCCAGGTCGCATCGCCACCCGTCACGCTCGAGATAGTGCGTGATCAGGCTCGCGATGTCGGAATCGTCTTCAACAACGAGAGCGCGCGCCATCCGCACAATCTTAGGGGTTTCGCGTGTTCGGGGCGCTCGACGGCTCCGAACCCAGGCCGTCGCTTGGATCGGTGGCCCAGACAACCGCGCCCACGAAGATGGCGAGCGCCACCAGGAGAACGACGAGCCGGAGCGCCTGCCGCCCCGGGGGGTCGGTCGGATGAAGCAGTTCGATCGAAGGGGCGGACATGGCGCCCCCCCAAGATGCCCCGTCCGCGTGACGTTCCTGTGACATGTGATTCACGAGGGCTTAGCTCCAGGGTCACGAAGGCGTCATGGCCGAAGCGGAAGATCCCCGGCAACGAACCTCCTCCCAAGTCGGCCGGATCGGCCGCAACACTCAAAGGGCTTAAGAAGCTCTCCTCAAAGGGTCACGCAAAGATGGGCTGCGGCCGGTCTCCACAGACCGGCCGCAGCCTTTCGTGTCAGGCACGACTCCTCAGGAAATTTTCCGATCGTCTCAAGAACGCCTTCGTGGCGACCTTCGAACGCCGCTTTGGTGGGATCTAATCCCTCGCGACCTCAAGCAGCACTTCAAGCGGCGAGGAGAAGCTCCATGACGAAAGCAGGCCACCGTGCGCTGTGACCTTCACGTCCACACGCGCTACTCGGGTCCCGTGGACATCCCGGTTCTCCGGCATTTGAGCCGGGAGTGCTATTCCGAGCCCATCGAGGTCTACGAGATCGCCAGGCGCCGGGGCATGGACCTCGTCACCATCACGGATCACGACACCATCGACGGCGCTCTCCAGCTGGCGCACCGGCCGGACTTCATCGTGGGCGAGGAGGTGACCTGTCAGATGAGCCCCGGCCGCGAGATCCATCTTGGCGTCTGGGATCTGAATGAGGCCCGGCACGCGGCCATCCAGTCCCGTCGCCGGGATCCGGAGGCGCTGTTTGCCTGGCTTGCCGAGAACCGTGTCCCCGCCTGCATCAACCATCCCTTCTCCCCTCTCACCGGCCGGAGGGATGTCGACGACTTTCACCGCGCCTTCCGGGGCCTTTCGCTCATCGAGGCCCAGAACGGAATGATGCCCGCCGCCACCAACGAGTTCGCCCGTCTGGCTGGTCGCGCAGAGGGACTCGCCCCCGTGGGAGGAAGCGACGCCCACACTCTCGCCGGTGTGGCCCGCGCGTTCACCACGGTACCCCGCGCCTCCAGCCGGGAGGATTTCCTCGAGGGCTTGCGTCACGGCTTCACCGTTCCCGCCGGAGCCTCCGGAAGCTACGCCCTCCTCACCGATGCGGTGTTTCGGGTGTTCGCGGGGACGGTCCGCGAGAACAGTTCGCTCGCCCTGCGCTCCGCCGGGGACTTCGCGCGCTTTGCCGTGGTGGCCCCGGTCGTCCCCATCCTGGCGCTCGTCCCCTTCGTGACCTTCGCAAGCTACCTTCACGAAGTCCGAGGCGGCCGGAGGAACCACGCCTCCTACCGGGCGTCGCTGACCACTGCTCTCGCTCCCGCGAAGCGCCCATTGCTGGGATCGCGCCTCGCCCTGGGGAACGGATCATGAATGCGGTTCTCACCTACCTGGGCAACAGCGACCGCCGCCTTTCCGACCGCTTCGCCGACTGGAGTCCGCCGCGCTGGCTCCGTCTCTGGATGCTGTCCGCCACCCGCCTGGGCGACGGATGGCTGTGGGCGTTCATCGCCCTGGGCCTCCTCGCCGCGGGCGACTACGGCGTTCTGGCCGCCGCGAGCGCCGCCTGCGGCCTGGCGAACGGCATCATGATCGCGCTCAAGAGGAAGTTCCGCCGGTCCCGTCCGTGCGGCCAGGGAATCAACCAGTTCTTCCAGCTCGTGAAAGCGGATCTCTCGGCCTTCGACGGCTTTTCATTTCCTTCGGGCCACACGATGAACGCCTTCGCGATCGGCACCGTGCTTTCCAGGATGCATCCGTCCCTCCTGCCCGTGATGGCCTTCATGGCCACGAGCATCGCGGCCTCCCGCCTCGTGCTCCGCATGCACTTCCTGACCGACATCCTTGCCGGCGCCTTCCTCGGCGTCGCCATTGGAGGCTTTGTCTGCCGCGCCTTCAGTTGACGTAAGAAGGCGGCGCCGCGATGGCCCCTCTCTACTTCCGGCAGCGATAGACGAAGGCCGGAGGGATGTTCCGCCAGACGCGCGCGGAAACGTCCACCACGGAAAAGCTCGACTCGAGCATCTTCCTGAAGCGGCGCCCGGCGGGAAGCCATGCGGCGTGGCTGTAGGCGAAGGTGGCGAACCCGCCCCCGGGGCGAAGAGCGCTCACCGCGGGCTCGAGGAGCCGCCTCTGTTCCTCAGCGGAGAGGATCACCCACGGCAGGCCGCTGATCACGCAATCCACTTCCGGGCCGGAGGGGCCCAGGTGGCGACCGAGGTTCTCCGCGGAGTCGTTCACCACTTCGGCTCGCGGGAATCGCTCCGCCACCGCGCGGGCGAGCTCGGGGTTGATCTCGAGGCAGATCAGACGCGCCTCCGGTCTGAGTTCACGCTCGATGAACCGGGTGAAGACGCCGGTGCCCGGCCCAAGCTCCACGACCGTCCTCGCCTGCGCCAGGTCCATGCCCTCCACCATGGCGCTCGCGAGATACCGCGAACTGGGCGTGATGGAGGCGGTGTGAAAAGGTCGTCGGACGAACGCGGCCAGAAAGTGAGCGCGGTCTCGCACCATGCCTCATGATCGGTCCGTCCTTCGACATCGGTGTGTCGGGACCGAAGTTCACGCCGGCAAAACACCAGGGTCGCATGCGGGTCACCGCCCGCCGCTACCGTCGTGTCCGTGACGCCTCTTCCTGCGCCGCGACCCCCGATCCGCAGAAAGCAACGGCTCGCCCTCGTCACCGACGCCTGGCATCCCCAGACGAATGGTGTCGTCAACACCCTGTCCCGCCTGGTGAAGCACCTCGAAACCTCGGGGATGGAAGTCCTCGTTGTCTCTCCGCAGGGGCATCGCACTGTTCCTTTTCCCTCCTACCCGGAGGTTCGAGTGGCCTGGGATCCATGGAAGGCGATCCCCAGACTGCGGAACTTCGAGCCCGACGCCGTGCACATCGCCACGGAGGGTCCCATCGGTCTTTCGGTTCGGGCGTGGATGGCTCGCCGGAACCTGTGCTTCACCACGAGCTTCCACACCCGCTTCCCCGAGTACCTGAGCGCGCGCGTGCCCGTTCCCCTCGATTGGGGCTATGCGGTGGAGCGTTGGTTCCACGGCCGCGCGGAGCACACCCTCGTGGGCACCGAGACCTTGATCCGCGAGCTTCGAGAAAAACGGGTCGGGCGGACTCTCGTCCATTGGCCCCGGGGTGTCGATACCGATCTGTTCCGTCCCGACCGGCGTGACATCGGGATCTACCCGTTCCCGGGGCCGGTCTGGCTTTACGTCGGCCGGGTGGCGGTGGAGAAGAGCCTCGAGGACTTCCTCAGCCTCTCTCTTCCCGGAACGAAGGTGGTCGTGGGCGACGGCCCTTCGCGGGCGGCGCTCCAGAGCCGCTTTCCGGAAACGATCTGGCGCGGCTACCGGTTCGGGGAGGATCTCGCCGCCCACTACGCGAGCGCGGATTGCTTCGTCTTTCCTTCGAGAACCGAGACCTTCGGCAATGTGCTCCTCGAGGCCATGGCCTCCGGTCTTCCCGTCGCCGCCGTACCCTCGCCCGGACCCTCCGACCTGATCCGCGATGGCGGCAACGGTGCCCTTGGCGCGGACCTCGGCGCGTCGTGCCTGCGCGCACTCTCGTGCTCGCGAAACGAGGCCCGCGCCACCGCCCTCGGGTACAGCTGGCGGGCCAGCCACGAGGTGTTCCGCAACCACCTGGTGCCCATGGTCGGAAGGCACCCGCTCGCCTTCCTCAAGACACCTCGCGCCGCGAGGGCCGCCGGCTAGCCCCTCCTCACCCGAGGATGCGCAGCAGTGGCTCGCCCATCCGGATGGCCCTTCCCTCGGACACGTTGGGTGCGAGGTTCAGTTCGCCGGGAGCGAACACGATGATGGTGGAGCCCTGTTCGAAGCGGCCCATTTCCTGACCCTTTCGCAGAATGGCGTCGCAGGCAATGACGTTGGGGCCCTTGTACCTCAGGTGAAGGCGCACGTCGAGAAACTCGAATCTCATGCTCGCCACCAGGACCGCGGCCACGGGCACCAGGGTGACCCTGTGGCCCGTCTGCAGCAGCGTCGTCTGAATGACCGCCCGCTCGTTCTTCGCATAGAGCCGTTCGACCCGTCGAAGGGCGATGGGGTTCACGTTCCAGGTGTCGCCGGAGATGTAGGTCACCCGCTCGACGCGACAGTCGTGCGGCGCATGAAACCGGTGGTACATGTTCGACTTCAGGCGAAGGGTGATGTAGGTGCCGTTCGTATAGGAGCGCACCAGTTCCGGGTCGTGAAGCAGGTCCGCGAGGGTGTACGGGAATCCCTTGGCCTGGATCAACTCGGTTCCAAGCACCCGACCCGAGGCTCCCACGATCGCGTCGCACGGACTGACGAGCACATCCTCCTGACGATCGATGGGCCGGGCGCCCTCCTTCAGCTCGCGGATGAAGCAGTCGTGAAGGCTCTCGAACCGTCTCTTTCTGGCCTCCTCCAGGTGCAGGTCGTCGGCAAAGAGGCGGAACGCCCACAGCGAGGGCCGGCTCACCAGGGGATTCCTGATCCGGCAGAACCAGCCCATGAAATGGGTGAGAAGCGTGCGGGGAATGCGATTCGTGAGCAGGAAGTTCAGATCCTCCTGCTGCAGGAGGTTCCCGAGGGCGGTCTTCATGGTCATCGGGATGTCGTGCGCCGGTCGGACACTAAGGCCCCAATATGGAGACCACCATCGCGTTCTACGCCCTGGGCGGGGCCGCTGTGCTCGCCTCGCTGTCCCGATTGAAGACCCGCCTGGAGCTGTCGCAGGCGAAGCACCCTTCGCTTGGAGGTCACGCCCGCCTGGCCTCTCGCCTTGCGAGGCTGGTGCCGTTCTATGAATACGACGAGACTCGCTTCTTCCGGGTCGATGCCGCGCCCGCCGAAATCGAGAGCCGAAGGCGCGGGGCCTTCGAGCGGCTTTCCGAAAGGCTCCAATCGAGCCGGCCCGACACCCTCCGTCTCACTGCGGAAGTTCTGCAGGGCATCTCCGACCTTCAGTTCACTTCCGCCTACCGGGTTCCCTATCAGTTCAGCCGCCTTGTCCGTGAGCGGCTGAGCACCGGAGCCTTCACGGCTTCGTCTTCCGGGGTGACGGTCACCGATGTCGACGGCAACCGGTCGTACGACCTCACGGGTTCGTACGGCGTCAACGTCTTCGGCTACGACTTCTACAAGGAGTGCATGCGGCGCGGTCTCGAGCGCGCACGCGAGCTCGGCCCCGTGCTCGGTTCGTACCATCCGGTGGTTGCCCGGAACGTGGAGCGGCTTCGCGAAATCTCCGGCCTCGATGAGGTGTCCTTCCACATGTCGGGCACGGAAGCGGTGATGCAGGCGGTCCGGCTCGCCCGCTACCACACGCGAAGATCGCATCTCGTCCGTTTCTGCGGCGCCTATCACGGCTGGTGGGACGATGTTCAGCCGGGTGTGGGGAACCCGGGTGTTCCCCACGAAACCTACACGTTGAAGGAGCTCGACGAGGACACCCTCCGGGTCCTGCGCACACGCCGGGACATTGCCTGCGTGCTGGTGAATCCTCTCCAGGCCCTTCATCCGAACGAAGCCGCGCCCAGCGATTCGACGCTCGTGAGCACGCGTCGCGCCGGCTTCGACCGGGAGGCTTACACCGCGTGGCTGAGGCGGCTGCGCCAGGTGTGCGCAGAGCGCGGCATAGTCCTGATCTTCGATGAGGTCTTCGTTGGCTTTCGCCTCGCTCGGGGGGGAGCGCAAGAGTATTTCGGGGTGCGCGCCGATCTCGTCACCTACGGCAAGACGCTGGCGGGCGGTCTCCCCATCGGCGCGGTTTGCGGCCGGAAGGACCTGATGAAGCGGTTCCGGGACGATCGGCCCACGGACATCTGTTTCGCCCGCGGCACTTTCAATTCGCACCCCTACGTCATGGCCTCGATGTTCGAGTTTCTCGAGCACCTCGAGACCGAGGAGGCGCGTCGCGTCTATGGCGACCAGGATACGACCTGGGATGCGCGGGCGCGGGCGCTCAACGAGCGAATGCACGAACTCGATCTGCCGGTCCGGGTGGCGAACCTGTCCTCGATCTGGACCGTCCTCTACCCGCAGCCTTCCTGCTACAACTGGATGTTCCAGTACTACCTTCGAGCCGAAGGCCTGGCCCTCAGCTGGGTGGGAACCGGACGGTTGATCTTCAGCCTGAACTATACGGAGGCCGACTTCCAGGTGGTGGCCGCCCGCTTCGAGGCGGCGGCCCGGCAAATGAAGGAAGACGGCTGGTGGTGGCATCGCGACGGCGAGACAGGGAAGTCCATCCATCGTCGGATCCTGCGGGAAATGATCGCGGCCCGGTTCGCAAAGGAACCGCGGACGGCCCGAGGCTCCGGAGGCGATCAGGCGGCCGGCGCGCTCGTCGGCACGATTGGGTCGAGCAGCTCGCCACGCAGCACGTAGAGCGGCGCCTTGTAGTAGAGCTTTATGTCGTGAAAGGGGTCGGTGAGGATCTTCGCGAACCACGCGAAGCCGCTCATCACGCCTTTGAGGAAGAAGAGATGGACGGTCCGGAACAGCACCGCTCCGATGCCCAGAAAGAGCCAGACCATCGAGAGATTTCGCAGGAAGCCCGCAAGGTCGCCGGGGGCGTCCAATAGACCGAGAAAGGTCGGGCTCGCCGCGAGGATCAGGGGAGAGAGAGCCCATAGGGTCAGAAGCACCACCTTGCGCCGGAGGTTGTAACCCACCTTCACCGCCTCTTTGTACTCGTGGGTGGCTTGGTTGGCCTCGTCATAGCCCTTGGGCTCGAAGAAGAAATGGCCGATCTGGCGGGAGACCATGGCGATGAGCCAGCCGAGCAGAGCCGCCGCCGCCGGCGAGGTGAAGAGCAGAACGTAGGCGCAGAGAAACGTGATGGCGGACAGCAGGTGGAGCGACTGGTTGATCCGGCTGTGATGGTAGTAGCGATGGTCATCCCAGCGCTGCTCTTCAAGAGTTCGCAGAAATTCGCTCACGGCGGTTCTCCTTGGAATCAGGGGGAAGGCGGGGACGGCTCTCACGCCGAATTTAGGGATGCTCTACGACCCTTGCGTGACGGTCGCCTGATGGACCGATGACGTCGGACGGGCCCGGCCCCTCGCTTCCTCCCAGGAATCGAGCGCGAAATCGGCGGGGCAGTGCGAACAGTCTTCGGCAGGACTCGCATCGGAACAGAGTGAGACCGAGCAACCGCAGGTGAAAAGGAACGCGGTGCCGGGAGAGGCGCACATAGCGGCTCAGGCAATGAGTGCACTCGCCGCCCTCCGCGTTCAGCCCTCGAGCGATCGTTCGCCAGTACAAGCTTGGTTCTCCCGTCCGGTCATACCGTTCCGCTGAGACGTTGCTATGACAGGCGGCCCTCGTCCCCCCGTCCCTCGCCTTTTCTCGCAGTTGTCCCTCGCGTCATCAAGGCGTCATCCAGCTCCGGCACAATGCTCTCAATCTCCTCCTAAGGTCGTTCGAGCCCGAATCTCGAACACGCGTCCGGGAGCCGAAGGGCTCCATTGGGGCTGCGGCTGGTCCGCCAGAGATCAGTCGCAGCCCTCGTTCTTTTCACGGAGTTAACGCCCCCGACGCGCCACCTTCTCTTCGCATCCTTAGCGTCCGCTTGATCCAGTAGCAGAACCGAGGAACGAATGAACCAGTCCGAAGCGCTCGAATCTGCCCCTCGCAACGGCGAGACCCCCCCGGAGAAGACACGCGCCGCCGAATCGCGCCGGAGAATCGTGATCATCGAAGACGACCGCGACATCGCGGACGCCATGAGTTACGCGCTCGACCGCGCAGGCTTCAGTGTTCGAATCGCCCGCACCGGAGAAGAGGGCCTGGACGCGGTGCGCAAGGGAGCCGACCTCGTCCTGCTCGACCTCAACCTTCCCGGCATGGACGGCATGGAGGTCTGCCGGATGCTCCGCCGCCAGCCCGGCTCCACCCATACCCCGATTCTCATCGTCTCCGCCCGCGGCGAGGAGGTTGACCGGGTGCTCGGCCTCGAAATGGGCGCAGACGACTACCTGGTCAAGCCGTTCTCGATGAAGGAACTCGTCGCCCGCTGCAAAGTTGGACTGAGGCGCCTGGAGGCTCAGATCGACGGCCCTGCGGGGTACCGCGACGAGAACTTCGAGATCGAGTTCGACGCCTACGTGCTGCGGTACCAGGGTGAGGAGATCCGCCTCACCCACAAGGAGTTCGAGCTTGTCCGCTACATGGTCGAGCGGGCAGGCCGCGTCCTCACCCGCGAGCGGCTCCTGGACCGGGTCTGGGGCCATGACGCCGAAGTCGACGCCCGGAGCATCGACGCGCACGTACGCCGGCTGCGCGCCAAGCTCGGTCCGGCCCGCCATCATGTAGAGACAGTCATCGGGATCGGTTACCGCTTCGTTCGGTAGCCCGCGACTGGTTTAACCCGCGCGTCGCGGCGAGGTCACGATCGATCCCTACTCTCCCCCCGATTCAAAACGCCAACTTCGGGAGCGGATCCCGAGGACATCAGCCGCAAACCGGGTGGAGGCCAGGGTGCCTGGTCCTCCACCCGGTCTTTTCCTGGGGGGCGAAACCGCAACTTGACGCCCCCGTCACACCGTCGTCACACGCCCTTCCTAGCCTAGCCGCCTCGTCGAACCCAAGATTCTGATCTTTCAGGAGGATCGCTTCATGCCCACCCCGTCTTCATTCGCGCTCGTGCGCCACCTTCGGCTTCCGCTGCGCCGCGCCATGGCCTTCATTCTGGGCCTGAGCCTCGTGGCCCTGGCTGGCCCCGCCGTCGCGCAGACCGACAACGGCCGCATCACCGGGGTCGTAAAGGACCCTTCGGGCGCCGTGGTGCCGGGAGTCAGCGTGACCCTAACCAACGACCTGACGGGTGATGTCCGGGAGACGGTGGCCAACGCTCAGGGGCGCTATTCCTTTCTGGGGCTGAAGCCCGCGCCCTACACGCTCAAGGCCCAGCTCTCCGGCTTTCAGCCCAACGAGGTGAAGGCTCAGAAAGTCTCGGCGGGCCAGGAAGTCAATCTGGATTTCTCTCTCAAGCAGGCGAACCTCTCCGAGACCATCGAGGTGGTCGGCGAAGTCAGCGCCATCGACCTGTCGTCCGCGCGCATCGGCGCCAACGTCAACGAGCGGGAAGTGGGGCAGCTTCCCATCAACGGCCGCCAGCTGTCCCAGCTGTATCTCCAGGCCCCCGGCTCGGTCAACACGGGAACCGGCACCTTCGGCGACGTCCGCTTCGCGGGCCGCGCGGTGCAGCAGAACATCATCCGCTACGACGGCGTCGAGGGATCGGCCGTCATCGACGCCTCTCCTGGCAACCTGAATGGCGAGATTCCCTCGCCGTTCCGGCTTCAGGCGAGCCTGGAGAACGTGCAGGAATTCCGGGTCGAGTCCAGCAACTTCCCGGCGGAGTACGGAACCGGCACCGGCGGTCAGATCACCGTCATCACCAAGTCCGGGAGCAACAAGTTCCATGGCTCCGCCTTCGAGTACTTCCGCGACGAGTCGCTCGACAGCCCGAACCGCTTCGATCCCACGGTGAATGGCGTCCAGCAGAAGTCCCCGCTTCGGCAGCATCAGTTCGGTGGTTCGCTCAGCGGCCCCCTCATGAAGGACCGGGCCTTCTTCCACCTCAGCTACGAGGGATATCGCCTGGACTCCGGCATCAACTTCGTGGAGGCGGTTCCCTCCGCTGCGGCGCGCGCGCGCGCCGTTCCCTCCATCCTGCCCCTGCTCGACGCTTTCAAGTCGCCGAGCGCCGTCATCCTGCCCGGCGCCTCGGCCAACCCTGATTTCGACATCGCCCAGCTCCAGAGCGTCGCGAACGTCAACGAGAACTCTTTCGCCGGCCGCCTCGACATCAAACTCAACGGCTCTCATCGCCTCTACGCGCGCTACTTCAACGACAAGGGAGAGAACGACCAGCCGGAAGGCGTCACCGGCCGGCACGTCCTGATCGAGAGCCGGCCGCAAAACGCGGTTCTGGCCCTCCAGAGCAACTTCGGCGTTTCCTCCCTCAACGAGTTCAAGATCGGATACAATCGGGCCGACACCTCCGTCTCCGGCATCGCGCCGACCGTGAACGGAATCGACCTTTCCGCCATCACCATCAACATCACGGGGAGTGTCGCCAACAACGGCATCGTGGGACAGGGTTCCTCGTCCGGGACGGCGATCCCCGGCGGCCTGGTTCGGCAGAACTCGGCCACCAACGGCCGCGGCGCCCCCTACGAGCCGTACTCGCTCTCCTTCATCGATGTCTTCTCGTCGAACCGCGGCTCGCACCTGTTGAAGGCGGGCGCCGAGGTTCGCTTGATCCGCATGAAGACCGACCGCCTGGGCGGCACCACCTACACGTATTCGAACCTCAACGCTTTCCTCGCGAACACTGCCCAGCAGATCCAGTACCTAGGCGATCTCTCGGCGCCCTCGCCCTTCAACAACGGGGTCACCGGCGAGCGGAACGCCCGCACCGAGTTCTTCGTCGCCTACCTTCAGGACGAATGGAAGGTCCGACCGAACTTCACCCTCAACTACGGGGTGCGCATGGACAAGTACAAGCCTCTCCGCGAAGCCAACGACCTTGGCATCATGTTCGACACCGTAAAGGGCGTTCTCCTGCCCAAGGGCACTCCTTTCTTCAAGTCGTCGGCTGTCTTCCAGCCGCGGGTGTCCTTCACCTACGCCCTCGGAGAGTCCGGCAAGACGGTTCTTCGGGGCGGTGCCGGACTGATGGTGGGTCCGGGTCAGATGGAGGACCAGATCCAGCCCATCGAGAGCGACCGCGTTTCTTCCACGATCAGCGGCGGCGCCTTCCCGACGGCATCCGCGACATTCGTGTCGAACTTCACGAACAATCCGAACAACCGCACCTACCAGCCCCGCGCCTATTCACCGGACTACAAGCTCCCCGAGAAGGTCTACCAGTACACGCTCAGCATCCAGCGCGAACTCGGATACAACACCACGCTCAGCGCCGCCTATGTAGGGAGCCAGGGTAGGAACCTCTTCCTGCGGTCGATCACCAACCAGATCACGGAAGTCCGGACCAACGCGAACCCCGCATCGGCCGCGGTGGTCATCCGGCAGTTCGACATCATCAACGCCGACGGCAGCATTTCGCGACCGTACGCAGAGATCGATCTCAAGACCAGCGGCGGCCATGACCAGTACAACGCACTGCAGGTCTCGCTCAGCCGGCGCATGCAGCGGGGCCTGACCCTGAACGCCCAGTACACCCTGGCCAAGAGCACCGGCAACTCCGCAGGTTCGAACGAAGCGGTCACCGCGGGGAACAACGCGGTCAGGATCTCGGACTTCGACTACGACGACGGCTACAACCGCTTCGACGTGCGCCACACGTACAACGCATCCGCCCTCGTGAACCTGCCCATCGGGAAGGACCGGGCCCTGAACCTCGGCCCCCTGAACGCGATCTTCGGAAACATGGATCTGGGCCTCATCTTCAACGGCCGCAGCGGTCTGCCCATCGACGTGCTCGTGACCCGTCCCGACGTGGCCTACGTGGATGCGAGCGGAGCGGTGTTCGGCGCTCCGGCCGTCGGACGCACGGCGGTGATCAATACGCCGGGCGGAGGCGCCTCCCGCAACACGCGCCGGCCCAATCTCATTCCCGGCGTGAGCCCCTACCTCAAGAACGGCCTGCAGTGGCTCAACCCCGCCGCCTTCTCCATCCCGGCTCCAGGCCAGTTCGGGAATCTCAAGCGAGGCGAGATTCGCGGCCCCAGCTTCCGCCAGCTCGACCTGACCGCGATCAAGAAGATCAACGTCGGCGGATCGACCCTCGACCTTCGCCTGGAGGTTTTCAACCTCCTCAACACGGACAACTACGCGAACCCCTCGGGAACCATCGCCAACGCGATCGGGGTGGGAAACAACCTGGTGCAGCCCAATCAGCCGCTGACCCAGGCCGCCGCGGGAAGCACGTTCGGGCTCCTGCGTTCCACGGTGGGCACCACGGTCGGTCTCGGAACGAACCGCCAGATCCAGATCGCCGCGCGCTTGAGCTTCTGACTTGCGCGTTCTCCTCCGGCCTCGACTATGTTGGGCCGGAGGAGCCTGATCCGATGAAGCGCATCGTCTTCGCCTGCGTCCACAACGCCGGCCGTTCGCAGATGGCGGCGGCCTGGTTCAACCGGGTGGCCGACCCTCGGAAGGCTCACGCCGTCTCCGCCGGAACCCAGCCCGCGGATCACGTGCATCCCGTGGTGATGGACGCGATGGAGGAGAGGGGCATCGACCTTTCCGTGGCCAGGCCGACGAAGCTCACGCCGGAACTGGCGCAGGGCGCGGCGTTTCTCGTGACCATGGGGTGCGGCGAAAGCTGTCCCTACATCCCGGGAGTCCCGATCCTCGACTGGCCGCTCCCCGACCCCAAGGGGCAGGGAATCGAATCGGTGCGCGTAATCAGGGACGAAGTCGAGGCACGGGTGCGTGCGTTTGTGAAAGAGAACGGCTGGGACTAGCCCCCCCGGCTCAGACCTTCGCGTGGCGCAGCCGAAGGGCGTTGCCGATCACGGAGACCGAACTGAGGCTCATGGCCGCCGCCGCGATCATCGGCGAAAGCAGCAGTCCGAAGAACGGGTACAGCACGCCCGCCGCGATGGGGACGCCGACCGAGTTGTAGATGAAGGCGAAGAACAGATTCTGGCGGATGTTCTTCATGGTGGCGCGCGACAGGTTTCGCGCCCGCGTAAGTCCGAGGAGATCGCTCTTCACGAGGGTGATTCCCGCGCTTTGAATCGCCACGTCCGTGCCCGTTCCCATGGCGATCCCCACCTGCGCCTGGGCGAGGGCCGGGGCGTCGTTGATGCCGTCGCCCGCCATGGCCACCGCCTTTCCGTTCATCTGCAGCTTCTTCACCGCGTCGGCCTTGTGCGCCGGCAGGACCTCGGCGAACACATCCTCGTCGGCAAAGGCGAGCGTGCGTGCGACGGACAGGGCGGTCGCCCGGCTGTCGCCGGTCAGCATGACCACACGAAGTCCCGCGTCGCGCAGCTGCGTGAGGGCTTCCTTCGTCGAGGCTTTGATCGGATCGGCCGCGCCCAGGAATCCCGCGACCCTTCCGTCCACGGCCAGGAACATCACGGTCTGGGCTTCGGCGCGCGCCGTCTCGGCCCGCGCGTTGAGCGCGGTCGAATCGACTTCGAGATCGTTCAACAGCGCCGGGTTTCCAAGCGCCACCCTCCGGCCGTCGATGTCACCCATCACGCCCTTGCCGGTGATCGATCGGAAGCCGGCGGCCGCGCTTAGATTGAGCCTCTTCGCTTCGGCGGCCGCGACTATGGCCGCCGCGAGAGGATGCTCGCTCCCGCGCTCGAGACTCGCGGCGAGGCGCAGCACCTCGTCCTCGCTGAAGCCCGGCAAGGCGGCCACCGATGCGACCTTCGGCCGGCCCTCGGTGAGAGTCCCCGTCTTGTCGATCACCAGGACCTCGACCTTCTCCATGGCCTCGAGCGCCGCCGCGTCCTTGATCAGGACGCCCGCGGACGCTCCGCGACCCACGCCCACCATGATCGACATGGGAGTTGCGAGCCCAAGGGCGCACGGACAGGCGATGATCAACACCGCCACCGCGTTCACGAGGGCGTGCGCCAGCCTCGGCTCGGGCCCGAACAGGGCCCACGCGAAGAAGGTCAAAGCCGAGACGGCGATGACCGTGGGCACGAACCACCCCGCCACCCGGTCGGCGAGCCTCTGGATGGGCGCCCGGCTGCGCTGGGCCTCGCTCACCATCTTCACGATCTGAGCGAGGAGAGTGTGGCTGCCCACCCGCTCGGCCTGCATCACCAGGCCGCCGGTGCCATTGATGGTGGCGCCGGTGACGGGATCGCCTTTTTGCTTTTCCACCGGAATGGGCTCGCCGCTGATCATCGACTCGTCGACCGAGCTCGCTCCCTCGAGCACCTTTCCATCGACGGGGATCTTCTCGCCAGGACGCACCCGGAGGCGGTCTCCGACCATGACGTCCTCGAGCGGAACGTCGGTCTCGCTTCCATCCATCCCAATGCGTCTCGCGATGCGAGGCGCGAGGCCCAGAAGGGCGCGGATGGCGCTTCCGGTGCGGCTGCGCGCGCGGAGTTCGAGGACCTGGCCGAGGAGAACGAGCACGGTGATGACCGCCGCCGCCTCGAAGTAACGGTCCACCATGCCGTGGTGTCCGCGGAACGAGGCGGGAAAGAGCTGGGGAAACAAAGTGGCGGCCACGCTGAACGAATACGCCGCACCGGTGCCGATGCCGATGAGCGTGAACATGTTGAGGCTCCGGTTCACGAAGGAGGCCCACATTCTCTGAAAGAACGGCGCCCCGGCCCAGAGGACCACCGGCGTTGCGAGGGTCATCTCGATCCACCCCTGGAGCTGAGGTGACATCAGGTTCTGCAGCGGCGAACCGGGAAGCATGTCGCCCATGGCCAGCAGGAAGACCGGGACAGTGAGAGCGAGCCCGACACGGAACCTGCGGGTCATGTCCACGAGTTCGGGATTGTCGGGTTCGTCGACGGTGACGGTGCGGGGTTCGAGGGCCATGCCGCACTTCGGGCAGCTCCCGGGCCCATCCTGCACGACCTCCGGATGCATAGGACAGACGTATTCCGTCCTGGTGGCGGGCGGGGCGATCGTCTCCGGCTCGAGAGCCATGCCGCACTTGGGGCACGCGCTCGGGCGGTCGGAACGGACCTCGGGATCCATCGGGCAGACGTAGGCGGTGGCCGGCCCCGCCTCGGTAGGGCCCGGCTCCTTGGGCTTGTCCTTCGGTACCACCGAGCCGTCGGCAGCGATGTACCTGCCTGGGTCGGCGGCGAATTTCCTGAGGCAGCCCTGGCAGCAGAAGTAGATGGTCCGGCCCTGGTATTCGGTCGATCCGGCGGCTTTGGCGGGGTCGATGCGCATGCCGCAGACGGGGTCGAGAGCCAGGTGCGTCGCATCGGCCACGGCAGGGGCGGCCATGGTCAGGGCCTTTGACTTCGCGGGGAGATAGCGATCCGGGTCAGCCTCGAACTTCGCCTGGCAGCTCTTGCCGCAGAAGTGGACCAGCCGGCCGCGGTGGCGGACCGACCCTGCGGCCCTGGCCGGGTCGATCTTCATTCCGCAGACGGGATCGGTGACTTTGGGCGGAGCGCCGTCGCGGGAAGCATCGGACGTGGAGTGGGGATGCTGATTCATGGTGTCTCCTTCACTCCTGAGAACGCGGGGGGAATCGCTTCCTTACAGTCGCGCATCCAGATCTTTTCATGCCGTGGTTCGCCGCGTTTGAGTTCATGGACAGAAACGGGGGATCGGTCGGCCGGTTCCTCAGTCGCGGAACGCCGCGTCGCGCGCGCGAAGTCTGTGCTCGGCCATGAGGGCCAGGAACTCCCGCGTGCTCATCCGTCTCCGGTGCCGGTTGCGCCACCGCTCGCCGAGAATGCGCGGCAGAGCGGCCAGGGCCGAGCCGTAGGCCCGGAGGGTCACGCCAACCAGGTGGAACACGCCCGCCTGGGCGGCCAGCCGGGCGGAAGCGCCGCGTCCGGTCAGAGCGGCCCAGGCCTGCAGAGTCAGCCGGCCCGCGGTGAAGGCGGGGCTAACGACGATGAGGGCCACGGGGAACGTACGACAGAGCACGAGGACTCGGTTTCGCTCCACGTAGAAGGCTTTCTGGCTCGAGTAGGCCCCGACGCTTCGCGAGTAGTGATGGTATGCGACGGCTCCGGGCGCCAGTGCGCACCCCCATCCCGCGAGCCGCCCCCGCAGCCCCAGTTCCGTGTCGTCGCCGTAGAGGAAGAGGGACTCCTCGAACAAACCGACATCGTCGAGCATGCGGCGGGTGTACAGCGCCGCGGCGCCGCTCGGGAAGAGTGCGGTCGAGCACTGATCGTACTGCCCTTCATCGCGCTCCAGCCGGCCTCGGCCCCTGTTCAGTCCGTCCGGGTAGAGAAGGTGCCCCATCGTGTCGATCACCCCGGGCTCGGAAAAGAGGAGCACCTTCGCCGCGACCATGCCGATGGTCCGGTCGGCCTCCGCGGCTTTGACCAGCTCGTGCACGAACGCCGGCGCCGCGACCGCATCGTTGTTCAGCAGCACGATGTGGCGCCCCCGGGCCTCCCGGATCCCCAGGTTGTTTCCCCCTCCGAACCCCAGATTGCGGGCGGACCGCAGGAGGCGCACGCGGCTGCCGAATGCGGCCTCGATCTCTTCCGCCGATCCATCGACCGATGCGTTGTCGACCACGATCACTTCGAGCCCATCGAACTCCTGCTCGAGGAGGCTCTTCACGGACTCGTCTACGAAGCCTCGGCCGTTGAAGTTGAGTACGATCGCGGTTACCGCCGGAGCTTCGTTCATCGGAGCCGGGCCCGCAGCCGGGCGAACGCTTCAGCTTCGTCGGAGTCGCTGACGAACGGGGCGCCTGCCTCCAGAAGTCTGCGCGCTTTCTGATCGTCTCCTTGCTTCAACACGAGCGCCGCGAGGTTCGCGTAGGCGGTGGCGAAGGTGGGCTCGGCGTTGATGGCCGCTTCGAATTCAAGGGCCGCCTCATCGTCGCGTCCCAGCCCTTGCAGGATCTGTCCCAGGTAGTCGTGAACCGAAGCCTCGCCCGGCTTTCTCTGGAGGGCCGATCGGAGCGCCACGACCGCCTGCGCCGGGCGACCGCGCTCCCCGTAGTAGAGGCCCAGATTGGCCCAGTAGCGGTAATTCGATGGATCCAATCGCGTCGCCCGTATGAAGAGATCCTCGGCCCGCGGGTCCCCGCGCTCCGCATACGACTCGGCGAGCGCGCACAACGCGTCGGGAGCGTTGGGTGACCGGGCGACCGCGTCCTCCCAGGCTCGAACGGGGTCGCCGAGCACCCATTGATACGAGAGGCTGCGCGCTGAAAGCACAACGAGGACGACCAGGCCGAGACGGAATCCACCGATTCGCCAAAGGAGGCCTCCCAGGGCGAACGCGACCCCGATGCTGCCCAGGTAGGCCCGGTGGTCGACCACCATCTCGTTGAGGGACACGATCGAGGAAGACGGCAACAACCCCGCCGCCAGGCACACGACCGCGAACGACCACTCGGGCCGCTCCCTCCGCTTGACCACGGTGACGATGGCCATCACCGTCACCAGGAACAGGAAGGCCATCGTTGCGCCATCGGGCGGCCACGTCGCCGGGGGGTGATGGCGGTACAGGGCCGGATCGAGGGGGATCACGGCCCTGAAGAAGTAAAGGGGGAATGCCGCGGCCTGCGTGAGCAGGTAGAGACCAGGATCGATGGCCGGCGGAGGCAGCCATGCCCCCGTGGCCAGTCGCCGGGCGAGAAGACCAAGGGGCAACACGGCGAGGAAGGAAGCGTGAATCCAGAGCCGGCCCTTGATGGCCGCGGCTCGCTGCTCGGAAACGAAGAAGTAGTCCAGGAGGATCAGCATCAACGGCAGAGCAGCGGCCTCCTCCTTGGTGGCAAGTGCAAAGAGGAAGAAGCCCATCGCGGCGCCAAGGCGCCTCCGGGGTCCGCCGGAAAGGACGCTCACCGCCACCCTAAGGCTCGCCAGGGTGAATAACGCCGAGAGCGCGCTGGAGCGACTGGCGACGTAGGCCACGGTTTCGGCGGCCATCGGACTCGCCACGTAGAGGCAGGCTCCGAGCAGAGCGATGGGCTTCGCCTGGGCCAGCCGCAGGCGCTGCGCCATCCACAGGAACAGCGACGCGAGGAGGGCCCCGTTCCCTGCGTGTATGAGGACATTGACAAGGTGGTAGTGCCAGGGGGCGATGCCGCCGAACGCGTAGTTGAGAGCCCAGGTGACGTTCAAGAGCGGGCGGGCCGGTTCGTACCGGAGCACCACGCCGATGTTCTGGAGGCTGCGGATCGACGGGTTTCTCAGGATGAGCTCCCCGTCGTCGAACACGAAGCCGCCCGCCACCGATGGCAGGTAGACGGACAGGCCGACGGCGGCGGCGATAAGCGGCGCCCACGAGAGCCACGCCTGATCCCGCTCTCCCTGTCTTGTGTCCTGCGCGATCGAATTCGGATCGCGCTTTCTCTTTCGCGGTCGGGTCACGCGCGCCCCGCCAGTTCCCTGTAAGCGGACTCGAAGGCCTGGGCGGCGGCGGACCAGGTGAGATGCATTCTCGCGAAATCGGCCACGCTCCGCGCCTCCTGTTCGGCCAGGCCGCGATCCCGAAATCGCGAGCGCGTCGCGTCCGCGAGCGCGCTCACGTCATCGGGAGGCACCACGCAGCCGCCGGCGCGTCCGTACCACTCGCCGCATCCGTGGCCGCCGGCGACCACGGCCGCGGTTCCAGCGAGCGCGGCCTCGAAGGGAACCAGGCCAAAGGCCTCGCCGACCGCGGGGTGCACCAGGATGTCGGCGCTCGCGTAGGCCCGGGCAAGATCGTCCCCCGAGAGCACGCCGCGAAACGCAACTCGGCCTTTCATGGCAGCGAAGAGACGTTGAAATGACGGCCCCAGAGGGCCCACGAGTTCGACATCCGCTTCAGGCAGCCGTGCGAGCAGTTCGACGAGAAGGTGACCGCGTTTTTGCGGACGATCGTTCCCTACAAAGAGAAGCCGAATTCGATTGCTCGGGGGGAGCTTCGAAGATGGCGAGCCGCACGCATCGACACCATTCGGTATGACTTGAGCGGGACGCGGAAGGTCCCGGGCCTCACTCGCGCTCACCGCAACGAGCGCGCCTGCATCGCGCACCAGACGGTTGCCAACCACGCGGTCGAACAGCGACTTCGCCATGGCGCGCTGTCCGTGGTGGGGAAAAGTCCCCGCGGTCTGGAGAAGCCAGGGCGCGCGCGCGGCCGTGGCGGCCTTCCAGGCCGTCACGGCGAGCCCGTTCCGGTGTCCCTGCAGGTGCATGACATCGAACGACTTCAATTCGGCGCCCAGGAATCGACGGAGACCTCTGGCAAGGGGAAAGAGGAAGCGGGCCGGAAGCGCCGGGCCGGGAAAGCGCAGGACGCGGACATTCTCCTCCTCGGCTTCCCTGGGCACGCCCTCCCCCAACAATGCGGTCACCACCGTTACCTGGTGCCCCCGCGCGGCGAGGGCCCGGCACAGGGACGCGGACGAACGCGCCATTCCTCCGTAGGCCCAGAACGGTTCATAGAAAGGCGTTACGTGCAGAATCCTCATGGTATCGGCGGCCGCCAGCATAGCGGCCGCAACCGATGCCGGATGCTACAGTTTCCGCCAAACCGCATGTCCTTGCTGCCCAAATGGTCGCGGTCTCTCGGTCCGCTCGTGGTGGCGGATCTTCGCCGCCGCTACGCGGGATCGGTTCTCGGCGGGCTGTGGGCGCTGCTGTCGCCGCTTCTCGAGGTCGCGGCCTACGGCATCGTCTTTGGCTGGATCCTTGGAGCCGGCCGTGGCTCAGGCATGCCCTATGCCATCCTCATCGCCTCCGGTCTCTTTCCGTGGATGTGGTTTCGCGAGGCGGTCGAGGGTTGCTCGACCGTTCTCATCGACAATCGCTGGGTACGGCGCTCACGGGTTCCCCCGGAGTTGCTCGTGGCCCGCGTCCTCCTCGTATCGTGTCCCCGGGCTCTGGTCGGCCTGATCGTGGTTTTCGGCTACGCGGCGATCAGCGGGCCGGGAACGTCCGTTGGAACGTGGGCGCTGCCCGTCATCGCCCTCGGGCTCCAGGGGCTCGCCTCGTTCGGCCTTGGCCTCGCCATTGCGCCGCTCACCACTCTGTTCCCCGATCTGCGCCCCACACTCGTCTCCGGCCTGACGCTGCTCACCTTCGCGAGCCCGGTGCTCTACCCAGAGACCATGGTTCAGCCGCCCTTCGCGACCGCTCTCCTCTGGAACCCTTTCAGCCACGCTCTCCGCCTGTATCGGAGTCCCATCGAACCCCTGGCCTGGCCTTCGGCGTTCCTCTCCGTGGTCGTGGGGTTGGCCTCGGTCCTCCTCTTCTGCGTTGTGGGGGCCCTCGTGCAGGCGCGTCTCCGCTTCAAGGCGCGGGACGTCTTGTGACCTCCAAACCAGCCATCGAGGTCCGGTCCCTGGTGAAGACATTCGGGGCGGGTCGTGGTCAGGTGGCGGCCCTTAGCGACGTGACGTTTGATGTGCCGTCCGGGTCGGCCCTCGCCATCGTAGGCGAGAACGGGTCGGGGAAGAGCACTCTCCTGGACACCCTCCTGGGCCTGACCCCACCCACCTCGGGGTCGGTGCGCATCCAAGGCGAGACCGCCGCCCTTCTTGAACTGGGAGCCGGGTTCTTCCACGAGCTCACGGGGCGGGAGAACGCCATGCAGCTCGCCCTTCTGGCGGGGGCTTCTTCGTCGGAGGCTCGGGCCCTGGCGGAGCGGGCCGCGGAGTTCGCTGAGCTCGGCGATTTCTTCGAGCGTCCGGTGCGCACCTATTCGGCGGGCATGCTCATGCGCCTCGGCTTCGCCATAGCCTCGAACCTGAAGGCCCCCGTGGTGATTATCGACGAGGTCCTGGCCGTGGGCGACGGCTACTTCCAGCGCAAGTGCATCGATCGACTGGTCGAGATGCGGCGGAATCAGACGACCCTG
Source organism: Vicinamibacteria bacterium (assembly GCA_019694155.1). GTDB lineage: Bacteria > Acidobacteriota > Vicinamibacteria > Fen-336 > JAGNNV01 > JAGNNV01. The sequence continues at coordinate 40,079 of JAIBCN010000031.1, forward strand.
GTGATCGCGGCGCACGACCTGCATGCTCTGCGCGGCCTGTGCGACCAGGCTTTGTGGCTCCGGAATGGACGAACGGCGGCCCTGGGGCCGGTCGATGTCGTGCTCTCGGCCTACGAGGATCACCTGCGCAAGAGAGGCGCCGTCCGCGCCGAGGCCCCGGGGACAGGGGGGACCGGCGAGGTGGTGATCCGAAGCGTGCGCCTGACCGATGCCCATGGCGCCCCCCGGGCGGAGTTCCGCAGCGGTGAAACCCTACGCGTTGAGGTCGAGTTCGAGACACGCGAGCCGCTGGATTCACCCGTCATGGGCGTCGCCCTTTTCCGGGACGACGGGGTCTACTGCTACGGGCCCAACACTCTCTTCGATGGACAGTTAACCGGACGCTACGATGGCCGCTATGTCCTCGTGGCGTCCTTCGAAGGTCTACCCCTGCTGGGTGGCCGCTACGAAGCCTCGGTCGCCTTCTACGACAAGCAACACGTCTACGCCTACGCATGGCACCATCGCTTGTATCCTTTTACCGTGCTGACCGAGCGTCCGGACCACGGTCTGGTGTGGCTGCCTCATAGGTTCGACGTGCGTCGCCTCGACGAGGCGCGATGACGGGAGATCAGCCGCCACCCGGGCCCGGACCGGTCCCGGGTTACGCGGATCCGCTGGCCGGGTTCTTGAAGCTGGCCCGGCAGGAGGGTGCCCTCGAAGGAGACGGTCTTGACGCCTTCCTGACCGGCCTGCGCGAGCGCGCCGACCGGATCATCACGGACCGGATGGGCCGGACGGAGACGAGGCTTCGGGAGCTGGAGACCGAGAACCAGTCGCAAAAGGATGCGTTGGCGGGCTCCGACAGAGAGAGAAACTGGTTGCGCGAGACCATTGGGACTCTCGAGGGAGAGAGAGACTGGTTGCGCGGGACCGTTGGCACTCTCGAGGGAGAAAGAGACTGGTTGCGCGAGACCGTTGGCGCTCTTGAGGGAGAAAGAGCCAGTTTGCGCGAGACCACGGGCACTCTCGAAGAAGAGGGAGCCCGCTTGCGCCAGGCGATGAACACGCTTGAGGGAGAGAAGAACTGGCTGCGGGAGGCCGTTGGCGCTCTCGAGGGCGAGAGAGACTGGTTGCGCGAGACCCTCGGCGCTCTCGAGGGCGAGAGAGACTGGTTGCGCGAGACCCTCGGCGCTCTCGAAGGCGAGAGAGTCCGGTTGCGAGAAACCATCGGCACTCTCGAGGCTGAAGCGACTCTGCGACAGAAAGCGATTGGTGAAGCGGAGGAGGAGCGACGCAAGGCCACGGTCGCCCATGAGTCGCTTCTCACCCATCATCGGGACCTCCTGGCTCGAATCGCCGGCCAGCTGAGGGAGATCGCGTCTCTCTCGCCACTCCGAGCCCAGGAGGTCCGCCGCCGCTTGCGCGCGCTCGCCGATCTGTTGGGCGTGGACACCCGTTGATCAGCGCGGTCGTTCCGACCCGCGGCGGCGATAGCCGTCTCGCCCGCCATCTGCCGAGCGTCGTCGCCGCGCTCGTCTCGAGCGGCGACACCTGGGAGATCATCGTTGTCGATGACGGTGATACGCTGAAAGCGACACCGGTGAACGCCCGCGTGCTCCCCCTCTCGGTGTCTCGCGGGTACGGCCCCGCCGTCAACGCCGGGGTCGCGGCCGCTCGAGGCGACCTCCTCCTGGTGCTGAACGACGATGTGAGCCTGGAAGAGACTGCGGTTCGCCGCCTGCTTGAGGCGCTTCCCTCCGATGGTGTGTTCGCGGTCGCGCCCCGGATCGTGTCGCCTCTCGCCAGATGTGGCGACGAGGGTGGAAAGGCCGGAGCGTTCAGAGCCGGCTTGCTGGAGATCGAGGAGGCGCCCGCCTCCGAGACCCATCCCACGCTCTATTCGGTCGGATGCTGCTATCTGTGCCGCAAAACGACCTTCCTAGCTCTCGGCGGTTACGACGATGTTTACGCGCCGTTCTACTGGGAAGACGTTGATCTCGGCTACCGCGCCTGGCAACGAGGTCTGGCGTCCCTGCATGTGCCGTCGGCGGTCTGCCATCACGAGGGCTCTGCGACCATCGGAGAACGCTCCATGGACGAGCGCCTCCGGGTCTGGCACAGGAACTGGGCGCTGTTTCACCTCCGGAACGTTCGGGACCGGCGCGAGCGCGCGGCCTGCCTGGGAGCGTGGGTTGCCTATGCCCTTTTCGAAGATCGGCCTGCGGTGCTCGGGGGCTTGGTCCAGGCGATCGAGGGCTTCGTTCCGCTGGCGGGGACGCCCGCGGCCGCGCGCTCGGACGGGGAGATCCTGCGTCTGGTGATGGCAAGGTGAGAACGCTGTTTCTCTCACCGAACGTCCCCTACCCGGCGATCAACGGCGGTCACCATCGGAACCTGGGTCTCATACGCTCCCTCTCTCGTTTCTCTACGGTCGAGGTTCTCGCCATCGGCCTTCCCGGCGATCCCCGCACCACGCTCGCGCGGAGGCACTTTGAGGAACTGGGTGTGACGCTCGATGTCCATGCCCCCACGGGCCCTGGCCCTTCCGAGGACGATCCCGGGGCCACGGAGCGCGCGCCCGATGCCGCTTCGCACTTCCGAAGTCCGGGCCTCGCCGCGGATCTCCAGCGACGTTTCGCGTTGCGTGCCTTCGACGTGGTTCACTTCGAGGAAGTCGTCATGGCGCAGTACCTCGGAAACCTCCCCTGCCCGATGGTGATCGACCGGCAGAAGGTCGACTGGGCCTACCACGAAGCCATGGCTCGAGTCGGGGCGGGGGAGGCCCTTCCGCACCTGCAGGAAGCAGCTCGCTTCCTCTGGTGGGAGCGTCAACTGGCGGGGAGCTTCGATCGCATCCTCGTTCCGGGCGCGGGAGACCGCGAGCTTCTCGAACCGCTTCACGGCCCCGGAACCGTGAGCCTTGTGCCCATCGCGATCAGCGACGACCTCCAGCCCCCCCGGGGCGTCTCGCGCCGAGTCGACCATGTGCTTCTCTACGGCGCACTCGACTACGGTCCGAACGTCGAGGCGCAGCAGTGGTTCTTCCGGGAGGTCTGGTCGGATCTTCGCGCTGCCGCGCCTCACATGAAGGTCCTCATCGTGGGCTCCGGGCGGCCCCCTCTCGCCGCCGAGCCGCCGCCCTCTCGAGCCTCGGGGGTCGAGGTCATCGGCTTTGTGCCCGACACCCGTCCTGTCCTTCAGGCCCACGGCGCTCTGGTCGTGGCCGTGCGCGTGGGCGGCGGCGCGCGCACCAAGATCCTGGAGGCGCTCGCGTGCGGCATGCCCGTGGTCTCCACGGCCATCGGCGTGGAAAACCTGGGTCTCGTCCCCGGACGGGACTTCCTGCTTGCCGAAACCGCGTCCGACATGACTCAGGCTCTCCTTCGCCTGAGCCGGGACACGGGGCTCGTTGCGACTCTCGCGCGAGAGGGCGCGAAACGCGCGGCCGCATATCGCTGGAGCCAGGTGGACACCACGGTGGAGGGTGTCTACAGGGATGTCCTATCCAGCGGGGCTCGGCGGCGGCGTGGCGATCCTCGTCCATCATGGCCCGGCGGGCCCGAGTTCGATCGGATCTGTTTCGAAATCGACCGCGTGCGCGGGCGGAGGCCGCCCCATTTCCGTCATACCTTGAACAGGCTCGGACGGCGGCTGCGGCGTTCACGTCCCATCGCGTGGGCCGAGTCCCGCCTGGCCTCGCTTCTGGGCCGGTTTCTTGTCTCTTCTTCGACAGGCTTTCTGGCGAGACGGCTTCGGGCGCGTCTCGCTCTGCACGGCCGGCGAGGCTAGCCGACGGCTTTACGATGATCAGCCGCCGGTCCCTTTCGATACGCTTAGCGCATCCAGGCGAACGAGACAGTAGTCAATTGACGCCTGCCCCTCCGGGATCGTCACCAGCAGGGCCAGTCGGCGACCCTCGGGCACGTTCACCGAGGCACTGAACCCGGGCAATCCTCCAGGGTGGCGCACGATCCGGGCAGCGTCTTCGAAACCGCGGCCGAGGGCTACCGACCCCAGGCGCAACTCGACGCCACGGCAGCGTGGGTCGGTGAAGTCCAGAGTGCCTTGGACCTTGACCGGACCATCGCCCTGCCCCAGATGGACGGCCACGGTCGGCGCACCCGCGTCGCGCGGCGCGGGGTGGAGCACGACGCGGGTCGCGGAGTCGCCGAGGGCGCTCTCCCAGGCCGGGAAGTGTCCGCTGACGACGACCCAGTCGGGTTGGGTCGACGCAGGCTCGGAGACTGCGCGCTCGAACATCTGCAGTGTCTTGAGCCCCGGATCGAGAGCGGTCGCACGCACGCGCCGGAACAGCACGACCTTGACGCGCCAGCGCAAGCCGACTGTCTCCGGGTCCGGCTCGAAGTCAGAAGCGATTCCGACTCGGTCCCGGAACATCGCGTAGCTGACCGAGACAAGGTCCTGCTCCTCGGGCTGGAGGTGGAGCTGAATCGGCATGGCCACGACCACGCACCTGGTGTTGACCAGCATGGAGATCGGGTAGTTGTCTCGGGTGTCGACCTCGGGGGTCTTGAGAACGTCGAGTCGAGTGTTCCATCGACCGTAGAACTGCCGCTCCGCCTGCACGAGGAGGTCCGAGTTGAGGGTGTACGAGGAACTGACGACGTAGACCGGTCGGTCCCGTCCGCATGTCGCGCGCAGGCGGTCGACCAGGGAGCGAAGAGCCCCAAGGTCGTCTCGAAAGGGAGGAGACGCGGAGACCGGGAGCAACGATTCCATCAGTACCGTATCAGCCCTCGGCGGGCGCGACAGGCTGACGCCGAACGTGACCACGAGGTAGGCGAGGGCTGGAAGCACCCACGTCCGGCTCCGCGCAGAGCTGCTCCATAGTCTCCAACCCCAGGCCACGAGACCGACGACGACGGCCGGAGCGACATGGAAGCAATACTGCATACCGGCCTGACGGATGAAGATGCTCCACACGGCGGCCGCGAGCAGACCTTCGGTCGCCACAAAGAGCGCCGCGGGCCCTTGCAGAATGCCCCACCGTACGCCCAGAGCAAGTCCGGTGGCCGAGGCGATGGCGATCGGGATGCCGTAAGGCACCACGAGTGAATAGGCCGCGTCGGAGATCGGAAGCATGTAGCCTCGATAGAGGTCGTAGTAGTCGCGCGTGGCGACAAGACTCACGAAAGGCTCCGCTACGACGATGGCGAATGCGAGCCCGGCCGCGGCGCTCAGGCCCGTGAGCCAGGCGGTTCGTGCGGCGGCGTGCCGCGCCGCGACTGCAGGTTCCCGGCGACGCCGCTCCAGGAAGCACACGACTGCCATGGCCACGAGGAAGGCCGGCACGGTCACGAGGAAATGCCGCCGTATGAGAACGGCGCCTGCCAGGCATATGCCGATGACCGGCGGCTGCCACCACCGCTCGAGCGTCGGGTCGGCCAGGTACATCACGATGGCAAGGGCGAACACGAGGGCCGCGGCGCTGTCCGGGTATCCGCGCAGTACGGGAAGCCAAAGGCCCGGCAACAACAATGCGACCGCCGCGGTTATCCAGGTGATCCGGCCACGCGGGGCCCGCAGGGTGCGCGCCGCGATCCCACCCAGTACCACGGCATAGGGGACCTGATAGATGAGGGCCACGGCCAGCACGTAGGGGAGACGCGTAGATCCGAAGAGCGTCAGGAACGGCGCCAGGGGGAGGGCGAAGAGCGCGTTGTAGCTCTGCCCCAGTGTGCCGCGGACAAACTCGATGCCGGCGTCTTTCGATTGCTCGAAGGCCCGCACGGTCCGCGCGGCGAGGTCCTGGTAGCCGGCGTAGTCCCACCAGTAGATGGTGCGCTCGGATCCGACGTACACGCTGCAGAGCGCGGCCGCGAAGAGAGAGGCGCCCAGGTAGCCGAGCAAGGCGCCGGCTCTTCTCCATCCGATTGCGGTTCGCTGCGACCGACTCAATTCGTCGCCATGCACCGCCGGTAGTAAGCCTCCAGACGTTCGATGTAACGGTCGAGATCGAACTCTTCCCGGGCGACCTCGGACGCGCGCCGGCCGAGACGGAGACGAAGCGCGTCATCTTCCGCGATCTTGCGCAGTCCTCCCGCCAGCGCTTCCGGGTCCCTCGGGGGAACCACGATCCCCGTCTCGCCGTCGACGATGGCTTCAGGGGTTCCACCGGCGCTGGTGGCCACGATCGCCATTCCGCTGCTCATCGCCTCGACGGGCACCGCGGCGAACGGCTCGTCCCACTCGCTCGGAAAGACGAGCACGTCGTGGGACCGGCAGAAGTCTCTCACCACCTCACGGTGCACCTTGCCCTGGAGAGTGACGTGCTCGACCATGTCTTCTTCGACGATCACACGCTTCAAGAAGTCCATGAAGGGGCCCGTGCCCTCCCCGCATATGTCGAGATGCGCCCGAATGCCGCTGCGACGCAGGCGTCCGAGGGCGCGAACCGCCGTCTGGGGCCCCTTGCCCTCCCAAAGCGAGCCGACGAAGAGAAGACGCAAGGGCTCGCTGGCGGTTCGTGGTCCACGCGGCGATGCCGCGAACTCGCTCGTCGGAACACCGAGGTGGATCACCTCGATCTCCGATGCGGACAGGCCGGCGCGAACGTAGACGGACTTCATGAACTCACTGATGGCGATCAGGCGATGCGGAAGCGCCCAATGTCGCAGGACGGGCTGCAAAGCCCGGCGCGCGGCCCGGAGCAGCAGCTTCTTCCAGGGTGCCACGGGTTTGAGGAGAGCCTCGAGATCGAACAGGCTGTAGTAGAGCCACTTGTCGCACACGTGAACCACCACGGGAGCGTGGCCGGACAGAGCGGCCACGAGCGGCGACAGCGAAGTCATGTAGAGATTCCAGACGATGACCACGTCGGGACGCTTCGCGGCCAGCCAGCGGCGCGTTACGCCGTAGCTGTACGGACTGAAAAGATGGAGACGAACGGCCTCCCATGGTGATGGCAGGCGGCCCCCGAGGAAGGTCTCTTCCTTGCGGTCCAGGTCGATCTCGAGACCGCCCGTCAGATCCTTGTGGGACGGCAGGTTGACGCCTCGGCCGCACAGGACGGACACCTGGTGCCCTCGAGCCCGCAAGGCGCGAACGACCTCGTCGCAGAGCATTTCGTTCCCACCCACCACGTAGGGTGGGTACAGGTTGTTGATGAAGGCGAGGTGCATCGGGACGCCTCTTTATCCTCTCACGCGGCCAAGCGGATCCGCTTCTCGCGCCTCCGCCCCGAGCCTATGATGATCCGGTTGCCTGATGCCCACCGCGCTTCGTCGACCGTGATGCCCCTTCGGCAGGCGTCGACCAGGGGACAGCTCCTGATGGTTGGCGCCGTCGTCGCCCTCCTGACCGTTCCCTTCGCGACCAGGGCCGTGCACCTTGATGACGTGTACTTTCTCGAGGTCGCCGCGAATGTACTGAGAGATCCATGGCAGCCGTTCGCGGGGGCGGTGGCGCTCGAAGACATCGATTACCGCGTCTTCGCACGAACCGGAAAATGCCCGACCACCTTCGCCAGCATGTCGCATCCGCCCCTGGTTTCGTACGTCATGGCGCTCGTAGCCTGGCTGGCCGGCGGGTTCCGCGAGCTGCCTCTGCACCTCGCCTTCGACCTGTTCGCCCTGGTCGCGGCATTCGCGATGTATGACCTCGCCAGGCGCTTCACCCCGCGCCCGCTCGTGACCACCCTTCTCCTCGTGTCCTCGCCGGTGTTCGCGATCAGCGCCCAGGGCCTCATGACGGACATGCCCGCCCTCGCCCTCTCTCTGACCGCCCTGGCGGTCTTCATCCGTGGAAGCGATCGCCGTCTTGGTCCAACGATTCTTCTCTCGGGCGTTCTGGCCGGGCTGGCCATCATGACGAGATACTCGGCCTTTCTCCTGCTGCCCCTGTTCTGCGCCTATGCGCTCGTTCAGGGCCGGGCGCGAAGGGCGTGGCCTGCCCTCGCCGGAGCCGCCATGGTCCTGGGCCTATGGGCGGCTCAGAACATGGCCGTCCACGGCCAGCTGCACATCGTCGCGAGCGCCCGTCACTATCGCCTCTTCTTCGCGGAAGGAGGGCTTGACTGGGTGGGCTTCGTGAAAAAGACCCTCGGCGACCTGAGCGGCCTCGGGGGCACGTCGTTTGTGGCTGCGGGCCTTCTCCTCGCCACGGGCCTCCGGCGCCGGGCGACTACCTTCGGACTGAGCATGCTCGCGGCGGCGCTGGTCTTCGTGGTACGCCCCGCGGGCATCGAGCGGCTGGATCTCTACACGACTCTCGAGATCACCACGGTGGCCCTCTCCTTCGCCGGAGGCGCCCTGCTCCTGGTCGAAGGATTGTGGCCGGTTTCCGAAGCGGCGCCGCCGGGCGCCGAGGCCGAGCGCGACGGACTCTTCCTCGCCGCATGGCTGCTACTCGCCATCGGGGTCGCCCTCTTCCTGCTGCCCTTCGGCACCGCGCGCTACATGCTTTCGGTTCTGCCGCCGCTCTGGATCCTCCTGGTCAGGCGTTTCGGCAGCCGCGAGTCCGGTCCGCCTCGCGTCCGCGCGGCCGCAGGGCTGGTGATCGCCCAGGGGGTTGTGCTGAGCCTCGTGCTGGGCGCCGTGGACCAGGAGTACGCCGGAAGCTACCGCGACTTCTCGGTCCGCATCCGCGAGTCGTATCCCAGGCGCAACGTGTGGTTCGTCGGCGAGTGGGGGTTTCGGTACTACATGTCCCAGGCACACGGGAAGTACCTCAGGTCGACCGACGACGGCCCGCAGCCGGGCGACATCATCGTGCGGCCTTTCAATGCGGGCATGCATGAGATCTCCCCTTCGCTTCGGTCGCGATCGGCGCTCGTCGAGCAACGACAAATGCCGAGCCGATGGCCGATCCGCCTCATGAACTTCGAAGCGAAAGCCGGCTACTACTCTCACCACTGGGGCTATCTTCCCTGGGCGGTTTCCGACGCCCCCCTCGAAACCGTGGATGTGTTCGAGGTTCGCTCGCCAGCTCCTCCGGCCGAACCGGTTCCATGCGCATCCTCCTGACGACGCATGCCTTCCTCCCGGACTCCGTGGCCGGGGTCGAGGTCTACACGTTCCGCCTGGCCACGGCTCTCGTCGAGCTTGGCCACGCAGTGGCCGTGGTCACCGCCGTCCACGACCTCGCCGCCGCTCCCCACACCGTTCGCCGCCGGAAGGTCGGGCTGCTGGATGTGGTCGAGGTCGTCAACACGCATGCGGAAGGAACCCTGCAGGCGACGTATCGCAATTCGGCGATCGACGGGATTCTCGAGGAGCTCATCCGCGATTTCCGCCCGGATTGCCTTCATGCGCAGCATCTGCTCAACCTCTCGAGCGGCCTCTTCGTGTCCGCTTCCTCGCGCGGGCTCCCGATCTTCCTCACTCTCCACGACTACTGGCTGTCTTGTCCCCGTGATGGTCTGCGCATACAGGCGAGCGGGACGTTGTGCGTTTCCGTGGACCATCGCACCTGCGCCTCGTGCCTTGCCGATAGCCCTTACTTGCCGCCGCCGCTCCAACGGGGGGCGGTGAAGGCCCTTCAGCGGGCCGGCCTTGGCCGTCTGCTGCATCTCTCCCGCCGATGGTGGCCGGGTGCCACGCTGCGAATCCTCTCCGCCGTGCGACACCGGAGCCCGGCCAGGCCTTTGCCGCTGGCCTCGGACCTGGACCTTCGCGATGATCACTTGAGAGCACGCGTCGCGACCGCCACGGCTATTCTCGCGCCCACTCGATTCGCGGCGGAGCGCGCCATCGAATGGGGTGCGCCGGGCGACAAGGTGCGGGTCCTCTCTCTGGGCGCGATCACAGGTCCGACCCGAAAGCGCCAGGCGGCTTCGCGGCGCCGCTTCGCCTACCTTGGCACCGTCGCGCCACACAAGGGGCTGCACGTGATGCTCGAAGCGCTCATGGGCCTGCCGAAGCGGGACTGGCGCCTCGACATCATCGGCAATCCGGCAATCAATCCCGCCTACACGGAACGGCTTTGGGCGATTGCGCAAGGTGACGAACGGATCCGTTTCCGTGGCCCCGTTCCTCCCGCCCAGAACGAAAGCCTCTGGTCCTCCATCGACGTGCTGGTACTGCCCTCTCTCTGGTGGGAGAACTCGCCGCTCGCGGTTCTGGAGGCGCTCGCGGCCGGCATTCCCGTCGTCGCCTCCCGGACCGGGGGCGTTCCCGAGATCCTCCCGTCCGGGGCGGGAATCCTTGTGCCTCCGGGAGACGTCGCCGGCCTCCGCGGCGTGTTGGAGGATGTGATCGATGGCCGTCTCTTCGATGGCCCCCTTGACCCGCTGCCTCTGAAAACCGCACGGGAGGGCGCGCTCGAGCTCTCCGCTCTCTACGACGAGGCGGCGCGATGAGCCGCGAGCGTGTGGGGGTCGTGGTTCTCGATTTCGGGCGCCCCGAAGACGCGGCTCGGGCCGCGGCCTCGGCGCGCTCCGCGGACCGCGTGCTGATCGTCGAGAACGGCGTCGGGCCGGGGATTTCCTCGGATGATCGACACCTGCGCTTTGCGGAGAACCGGGGCTTTGCGGGAGGCATGAACGCGGGACTGAAGCAGCTTCTGGCGGAGGGTTGCGACCGCTTGCTCCTTCTCAACAGCGACGCGGTGCTGGAGCCCGGTTGCCTCGGGCTCCTCGCGGACGCCTTTACCGATCCCGCTCTGGCCGCGGTCGGGCCGTTGATCCTGCGTGAGGAAGACGGCCGAGTCGAGTCACGCGGCGTGAGTGTCGACCTGCGCTTTGGCCGCGTGCGGCTCGAAGCCCATGGACAGATCCCGCGCGATGAAGAGGGCGTGGTTCCCGTGGACGCGCTCTCGGGCGCGGTCCTCATGCTCCATCGCCGCGCAGTCGAACGGGTCGGCCTGCTGGACGAGGCGTATTTCTTTTCCTTCGAAGACATCGACTGGTGCGTCCGGGCAGGGCGGGCCGGCCTTGCTCTGGCCGTCGTGCTCCAAGCACGGGCGCGCCACGCCGGAAGCCGTACCATCGGTCGTGCCTCGTCCGATCGGTTCTACTACTCGGCCCGGAATCATGCCCGCCTTCTCAGTCGGCATCGATCCCCTGCTCCCATCCCGCTATCGCTCCGAATCGGCGCGGTCGCGGTTCTCGAACTGTCGCATGCGCTGAGGCAGACAGACGCCCGCCGCGGGCAGGCCGCCCGCGCCGTCCTGGCCGGCCTCCGCGATGCGCGCCTTGGACGATTTGGCCCCCGGTTCTCCGCCGCGGCATCCGCGATGAGCCTGTCCGATTTCGGCCCCGCCGCAGAGAACGAGTCGCACCCGCGCCGCGACGAAGGCGGCGCCGCTTGATTCAGAAACGGCCGGACGAGGCGCATGCCCTCCCCGTGGAGGGGTCGGGTCTGACGGCTCGCGTGAGCACGGCTCTGTTCCTGTTCGCCCTTGTCCTGCGTCTGCCCATGCTCCCGGTCCGCCGCCTGGTGGAAGGGGACGGCGTCCACTATGCCACCCTGGCTCGAGCCATCCTGGAAGGCGATCTTTCCGGCCTGGCAAACCCGTACTGGTCGAATCTGTGGCCGGGCATCATCGCGGCCACGGCCTGGATCACCCACCTCGACGTCGTGATGGCGGGGCGGACGGCCTCGCTGCTGGCCGGCAGCGCCCTGGCTCCGGCCACCGCCGCTCTGGCCAGCCATTCTCTGGGGCGACGAACGGGCCTCATCGCCGGCCTGCTGGTGGCGGGCCATCCCTGGCTCATCCACTTTTCGACTCTCGTTTTCACCGAGTCCTTCTTCGCTCTGCTCCTCGTGATGGCGCTCCTGAGCTCGGTCAGGCGCGAAGACGGGCCGGGCGGGGCCGCCGCCGGCGCCTGGGCCGGCCTGGCCCTGATTACGCGTCCCGAGGCCAGTGCCGTGATCGCCGCAATCACCTTGGGGTTCCTGCGACGCGCGCGGGCTGCCGGATACAAGGCGGTGTTTCCCGGGGCCGCCCTCTTCGTGACGATCGTCCTCGCGTTTCTGCTGACCAGGGTCTTGGTCGTTCACCAGTACTTCGACCTGTGGGATTTCGGCGGAACAAAGGGCACCGCCAACCTGTTCGTGGGGCTCGCCAGGACGGACGCCGAGAAGGAGCGGGTGGCGACGGAAGTCACTTCCGAAGGACAGAATGCCCTCGCCAAGTCCGCGGAAGAAACCACACTTCTCGGCTTCGCATCGGAAAACCCGGAGCTTGTGGCTCGTCACGTCCGGGCAAACCTCAACGAGTTCACCGCCTCCGCCCTGAGAGTGTTTCCCTTCGTTTCCCTCGTTGGCGGTCGACCGCCGCTGTGGGAGGGGGGGGTGGCCTCCCCTGTTGGCGGCCCACTCCATCGGCCTCTGCGCGATCGCGCTCCTTGGTCTAGGGCTGTGTCTGGTCGGGCCACGTCCCCCGTGGCTGCTCGCCCTGACCCCCACCCTGTATGCGGCGGGACTGATGCTGTTCCTCATCCATGACAGGCTGGTGGTGCCCCTCGTCCCCCTCTTCCTCGTGTTCCTGGCCCACGGGCTGGCTCGCGCAACGGAATGGCTGCCTTCTCCCGGCGCGCGCGGTCGTTTGGGCCTCGCCGTGGTGGCCGGCCTCCTGGGTCTGTTGTCGGTGCTCGGGCTGCGGCACGCGCCCGCCCTGGACTATTCCTCCGACCCCGTCGTCCAGCGAACCACCGGTGAGTGGCTCGCCGCCCACTACCCGCAGGACACGACCTTCATGACGTCGGCGGTGCTGGTTGGCTTCTACTTCCACGACGCGGCCCATTCTGACCTCGAGGTATCGATCCCATGGGCCGGCTATCCCAGGGTGCTCGAGGTCGCCCGAAACGAAGGCGCGAGCCTGATCGTCGTTCCGGAGTGGCACCTCAGGGTGACCGGCCATCCCGCGGCCGAAGAACTCCTCCGGCCGGAGCAGAACCACCCGGGGCTCCGGCTGGTCGCCGAGCTGAGTGAAGAGGGAGAGCGAATCTTCATCTACGAACTCGAGGAGCGCCCCTCCAGCCCGTGACCCAACCGGCCCTCGCTGCAGCGCGGATGGTTCCCGTTGGCTGCGGTTAGACTGCCCGCGAAATGCGCTCGTGAGATCCGAACTCCTCATCACCTTGCCGGCCCTCAACGAGGCCAACAATCTGTCCGAGGTCCTTGGCGCGCTGCGGGTGTCGTGGCCCGAGGCGGTCTTGCTCGTGGTCGACGACGCTTCGACCGACGCCACGGCGGCCGTGGCCCGCTCCCATGGAGCCCTGGTTGCCACGCTTCCGTTCCGCCTCGGGTACGGCGGCGGCGTTCAGGCTGGGATCAAGTACGGACTCCGGCACGGCTTCCCGATAGTCGTGACGTTCGATGCGGACGGTCAGCACGATCCCCTGGACATCGGTCCCCTCGTCGAGGCCGTTCGAGGCGGGGCCGACCTTGCGATCGGCTCGCGCGTGCTGGCGAGCGAGTCTTATCGCGGAGGCTTCGCGCGGCAGTGGGGCCGCAGCCTCTTTGCCGGATTGGCGCGCGGACTCACGGGCCTTCGCATCACCGATCCCACTTCCGGGCTCAAAGCCCTCGGCCCGCGCGGCCAGGCGCTCTTCGCACTCTCCCGCTTCCCCGACCGATACCCCGACGCCGACGCTCTCGTACTGGCGCGGCGGGCACGGCTCACCATCACCGAGCGACCGGCCCGCATGAGACCCTCGCGCAACCGCCGGAGCATGCACGGCGGCCTGGGCGCGGTTGCTTACGTATTCAATATGCTCTTCTCGCTCTTCGTGGCCACGACCGGCCGTGATCTCCATCGGAAGGAGTGACGGTGCCCACGCGACAGATCGTCGTCTTCCTTGCCCTCGTTCTCATCCTCTTCGTTGCCATCCTTGAACTGGCCCGGCGACGAGTTCTTCGGGTGGAATACTCCTGGCTGTGGATCGCGTCGTGCCTGACGACCGTTCTCTTCATCCTTCGCTACGACCTTCTCGTCAAGCTGACGGACTTCGTGGGAGGCGTGGTTCCGACTTCGGTCCTGTTCTTCCTCTGCATCCTGTATCTCGCCCTGCTCTGTCTTCACTATTCGATCCGCATCTCAGCCCTGACCCACCAGGTCAAGGATCTGGCTCAGGAGGTGGCTCTCCTTCGATTGGGCCTGGAAAACGCCGATACCGCGCCTCTCGATGCGCCCGGCCCGCGACTGGAATAGCGAGCCGGGGGCACGAGACAGCCGGGCAAGTTACATTGGGTCTTCGGTCATCCTGAGGCCCGAGAGAACCAGGCAGGGTGCATCGCCCTCCATCGCGCTGCCGGGCAGGCCCGGCATCAGACAGGTGAGCTCGACCAACTGCCAGCCGCGCTTCAGCTCGCGAGAGTAGCGGACTTCCCCCGCGTTGGCCGCGAAAAACAGGGGGGCGACGACTCCATCGACAAATCGGAGTTCGACGCCCCGGGACTCGGTGAGGGCGCGCCCGGCGAATCCGATTTCGTAGTGACCGTCTCGCGGCGCCCACAATCCGATGCGCGCGTGGGACAGCACCGTCCGCTGGGGATTTGCGGAGGCCTGCTCGAGAGGAAGAAAGCCCCGTTCGGGGGAGGCAAAAGCGGGGGCTTCTGCTTGTGCGACGGAGAAGACCGCGGCTTCATCGTCCTCGTATGCGGGTGCGCCGAGCAGGTCGGCGAGAACCACGCGCGCCCGCGGCGCCGCGTCGTTGAGTCCTGGCAGGTACCTGAAGTCGTTCTTGAGCAGAACGACATCGGCCGCCCCGTAGGCGCGCAGCACCACCCGTGCCGCGGCGGGAAGGATCGAACCGCTGATGTGATCAATATCGGCGCCGTCCAGCGTGAGGCTCCTGATCTCGCGAAAGCCCGGAAGCGCTTCGAAAGGCTGGGGCGGAACGCCTCGCGATAGGTAGCCCCCGAAGACGGCGCGCCCGTGGCGCGTCTGATACAGCATTCTCTGGGGTAGCTGCGCCGGTGAGTCGGGTATCGGCGCTTCCAGCACGACGCTGTTGGCGGGCCCCGTCAGATGGTCGTAGGCAGCCGGAATGTGCACCGAAGCGAGGGGATAAGGTACGGCCGCGGTCTCGAAGAGAGCGAGGCAGCCGGCCGCGGGCAGGAACGTGGCGGCAAGCGCGCCCTTGCGGACCAGCAGACGCTGCGCGCCCAGCGCCGCGAGCACGGCGAGTCCGATGCCTCCGATCAGAACGAACCGGGAAGGCGCGTGCGCGAGCGTTCCGTAGGGCAGCTGATACAGCAGAAAGTAGGGCATCGACACCGCCCACGGTCCGATGCGCACAGTGTGCCCCAAAACCTTGAGGTGGGGCCCGAGGGACAGGAGCAGGAACAGGATCCACACCCACCGGAAGGTGCGGGCTTCGGATGATCGCGCATCGCGCCAGCCGAGCAGGGCGAGGGTGAGGGGCACAAATCCGAGGAACACGGTGTTCTCCACGACGTTGTCGCCTGGACCGAAGAGAGCGGTCCGGATTCCGTCGATTGCCCTGCCCCACAAGGGATGAGCAGACGACGGAAGGACGAAGCCCAGGAGGTCCGCCGAATTGGCGAGGGTGTCCCCGAAGGGATCACCCAGACGCCCGCCCCGTCCGGACGCGCGGAAGATCCCGAGCCATGAAGGGCTCGTCGCGGCCGCCGCGATCAGCAAGGGTGGGGCGATGCGGGTGAACATCCGCGCCCCTGCGGCACCTCCTTCGGACCAGCATCTTTCGAAGAGGAAGACGCAGACGAGGAGAACCAGGCCTCCCGTCAGATACCAGTTGGTCAGCCCGGTCAGCATCGTGAACACAGCAAGGCCGGCCGCGTTCGCCCAGCCCCCCTCCCTGGCGCAGCGAAGCAGGAACAGAGCGGCGAAAGGCAGCCACTCGGTGGAGAGCAGGTCGAGGTGCCCCATCATCCGGCTGAAGCGGTACGCGCTGAACGCATACATGACGCCGCCGAGGAGCGCCGCTTCACGCGAGCCCCCGGGGCCGAGAATGCGCCGCGCGAGGAGATAGATGCCGAATGCGCTGCCCGCGAACGAGAGCCACACGAGGATGTTGTAGCTGATCGTTGGCCCGAGCAGGGCGGTGACGGGGGCCATCAGAGCGCTCGGGGCGAGCATCAGGCTGTGGAAGTACAGATCGGCCCCATCCGGTTGGTGCAGGAGCGACGTGTGAAACGGGTTCCGCAGGCCGAGGAGCGCGTCCTCTACCCACCACAAATCCCAGTAGTAGGCCCAGTAGTCTCCGGGGTCGTTGGGGTCGCCGGGCACGTGAGTGCCGAGATGCAGCGCGAGGGGCCAGGTGGCCGCCACGGTCAGGACGAGGAGCAGCGCGGCGACGAAGCCGTGTCCCTGGCCGCGACCGTTCCGGTTCTCGGGATGGGCCATGGGCTTCAGGTGTTTTCAGGTCTTCGTGGCCACAAGGCGATGGCGGCCATGGCGGCCACGAGAGTCCCAATGGAGAGTGCGCGCCCCGCGAGGAAGGACACGGGCCGGAACGTGAACTCCACGCGATGCGAGCCGCCGCCCAGCGCCACCGCGCGGACCACGTAGTTGGCCGTCAGTATTTCTCGCGGCTCTCCATTCACCCGAGCCTCCCATCCCGGATACCAGGCGTCGCCCAGGACGAGCAGTCCCGGCCGCGACAAATGGGCGTCGAGGACGACTCGCTCGGGTTCGTACAGCGCGATGCGCACCTCCGCCGTGCCCTGCTCGCTCATCGGGGCCAGGCCGGGAGTCCGCTCGAGGAGCGCCTCGTTCGCCAGGTCCACCGATCCCTCCCTGAGAGCCGCCAGGACGGCCGCGGCGTCAGGCATCACTCGGTAGCGCCAAACGACGAAGGCGCGCGGCAGCGCGCTCATTCTCTCGTACACGCGGGCGCCTCCTTCGTAGCGCAACACCAACTGCGGGTCCGTGAGCACGCGATCCGTGACGATGAACCTGAGATTGATCAGATCAAGCAAGGGAGATTCGACGCGCGAGAGAACGACTCCGTGATAATCGGGATCAGCTCCCACACTCGGGTCGGCCGTCGCCATGTATTCGCGATACCGACGGTTGAAGAGGGACTCGTATCCGCCGACGCTATCGAGCCCATAGGCCATCCCGCTGTCCGGTGGGAGCACGCCGGGAGTGCCCGTCACTCGCCACTTCCCCGGGATCCCCTTGAGGAACTCGATGGCGTCGTTGCGGGGATAGACCAGGCGCTCGTCGGCCATGGTCAGGTGCCGGCGACCGAAGTGGAGCAGATCAAGGGCGCCCAGAATGAACAGGGTCGCGATGCCGGCCTGTCGCCATGGGAGTCGCCGTGCCTGTCCCGAAAGCCAGTCGAAACCCAGGGCGGCGAGGCCCGATGCCGCAAAAGTGAACAGGCAGACAATCCGCGTCGAGCCGATCCCCAGCCGATAACCGGGGACCAGGAACCAGAGGGCCGCGTCGAGAGGCGTCTCGAGATACACGAGCAGCGCCCCGATCCCGAGAGCCGCGAAATAGGCGGACGCCCGGCTTCGCACACGGGCCAGGGCGAGGAAACAGAGCGCCAGGGGCACCACCCCGACGTATCCGCACAACTCCGTGTAGTTGAGGGCGCCTCGGTAGCTGCCGTCGAGGGGGCTGCCGAAGTAGTCCGGCGCGATGAGCGTGATGAGGTGGCGCAGGATGTTCACATTGACCAGGGCCAAGGAGGGATGCGTTTCCGCCCGGTGCGACAATCGGATCAGTTCAATGTGGGGCAGGAGTTGCACGGCCGAAAGGCCCGCAGCGAGCAGTGTCATGCCTCCGAGTTCGAGCGAAGCCCTCCGCCACTGCGTCGCCCGGAAGATGGCATAGGCGATCGTCGCGGCGATCAGGTACAGGGAGATCTGCAGGAAGCCCACCAGAAACTGCAGGCACATGACGGCGACGAACAACGCCGCCGCCCCCCGGCTTCGATGCTCGATCCAGAGGTCGGCGGCGAGGACGGCGAGAGGAATCCAGAGTGCCACGCCCACCAGGTTCAGCATCTCGAGCCATACGATGAAGAAGCCGTTCAGCATGAAGACGAGGCCGCCGAAGGTGGAGGCCGCGCGACCGAGGCCCATGCGGCGGAGCAGCAGGAACATGAAGGCGCCCGCGAGGAGGAGCTGGAGCGCCGCCGAGTAACCGAACGCCTTAGGTGCGCGGGCGACCAGGAAGAAGACGTTCAGCGGAGAGAGGAGCCCGGATTCGCCGTTCGCGAGGAATGGAGTTCCCGAAAAGAGGTAGGGGTTCCAGAGCGGCAGCCGGCCCTGGCGGATGGACGAGGCGCCGTACTCGCGTACGGGAAGGTAGTAGAGGATGCTGTCGCTCAGGTCCTGGTTGTGGACTCGGGAGCCGTCTCCGAGGCCCTCGGCCCAGGGGGGCCATACCTTGAGAAAGTCGGCTGCGACCAGGACCGACGAGCCCCGGAGCGTGGGCCACAAGAGGCCGGCCACCGCGATGGACAGGATGACCAGGCAGAGCCCGGTTCGAAGGATTCGCGCCCGGGGCGACTCGGACGCCCCTTTTAATCCCACGCTCGACCCACCATCAACACCCCAGCCGGTCTCCCCTGGTCTTCACGGGGAGAGATTCTTCCACAGCGCCGCACACGAACGTCGCACCCACGATTTACAAAGTTCGAGTCGGGTCGATCGTCGGAGTTGAGAGCGACCCGAGACCCGCCCGCGAGAGATGTTGAAGCGGATGGCGCGGCCGGGTCGCGGGCCAGCACACTACACGGCGCTATGGTACGAGCGGGGGTCACGAATCATGGAAATCCGCCGCCGATCGCGCCCGTCGAGAGGATTCGTCGTTGCGATCCTGGGAGTGCTGCTTGCCGGCATCCCCGGATACCGGCTGGCCGTTCGTCTGGTCGCGGGCCCGCCCCCGGACGACCCACGCTCCGCGGGCTTTCTGAACAGGGTTGCGGCGAACATCAACCCGCTTTTTCCCCGGCAGGTCGACGCTGAGACCGAGATCACGCGGGTGTCCGCCCTCGACGGAATCCTCGTCTACCACTATCGCTTCATCAACGTCGCCTCAGCCGACGTGCCGAGAGCGGTCCTCGCGAGGCTCCGTCCCACGGTCATGAGATCGTCCTGCGGCAATGAGGGGACCCTGAACAACTTCATCCGGAGGGACATCACCCTCCGCTACTCCTATTCGGACAAGTCGGGCCGGGCACTCGCATCCTTCGACATCACCCGGGCGGATTGCGGGGTTTGAGCGATACCAGCTCGCCCGGGCGCGAGATTTCCCCAGACGTCGAAGAGCCCTCCGCAGACATTGACGGCCGGCTTTGACGCGCCTACGATTCGGCAACATTGCGCGCCGCTCTGGTCGAGCCGGACGACTGGAGCACGTTGGGGCTCGACGGCGTGGCCAGAGAAGGGGCGCGGCAAAAAGAGGAAGCAGCCATGCCCCAGTCGGCTCTAGCCACTCTCAGCACCGTTGTTCGCTGCGTTCGAAGAAACCTTGGGAGGTTCCACCGTCCCGCTCTGGTTGTGGCCGTTGCTCTCGCTGCACCCGTCTCCGCCCGCGCCCAGGCCACACTGTTCTCCGAGTCCTTCGCGAGCAACGCCGCGGGATGGACCCTCGACCCCGAGTGGCAGATCGGCGCCGCTTCGTCAAGCACCGGTCACGGCTTTGGAAATCCCGACCCTGCCCTGGATTTCACGCCGACCAGCGACAATGGGATTGCGGGCACGATCATCGGCGGCAACCTGTCGACGACGCTTCACGGTCCCCGATACCTCACCTCACCTGCGATCGACGCGGCCGGGCGGACGGGGCTGACTCTGAAATTCAGGCGGTGGCTCAACTCCGATTACTCGCCCTATATGACCAGCCAGATCGAGGTCTTCAACGGCTCCTTCTGGTCGCTTGTCTGGAGCAACGGCAGCACGGCCGTTACGGATGATGCGTGGACGCTGCAGCAGTTCGACATCACCCCATACGCAAATTCTCAACTGCGCGTGCGGTTCGGAACGACTATCGGCGCATCCGGTGCCTATTCGGTCAGCGGCTGGAACCTCGACGACATCGAAATCACGAGCGACGGCTCTGCGCCGCTGGTCACAGACCCGCTCTACGGGAACATCGGCGCCAGCTCGGCGACGCTCGGCGGGACGGTGGCGAGTGATGGAGGCCTCGAAGTCACGGCACGGGGGGTCGTCTGGGCTCTGGCCGCCACCAACACTGACCCGCAACTCGGGGGTCCCGGGGTTACGTCGGTCCCGACCACGGGAACCACCGGCCCCTTCACAGTCGACCTCACGGGCCTGCCCGCTGCGACGGAAATCGCCTTCCGCGCCTGGGCCACGAATGCCGCGGGCACGGGGTATTCGACCGTTGCGACCTTCACCACGTCGGTCAACCCTCCGACCGTTGTTTCCCCCACGAGCACGGCATGGACCGCCTCCGGCGC
Organism: Vicinamibacteria bacterium; assembly: GCA_019694155.1. Taxonomy (GTDB): domain Bacteria; phylum Acidobacteriota; class Vicinamibacteria; order Fen-336; family JAGNNV01; genus JAGNNV01. The sequence goes on from JAIBCN010000031.1 coordinate 60,390, forward strand.
GCTCCTCGGCGGGACCATCGCATCCGACGGCGGCCTCCTCTCACGGGCCGTTGTCGTGTCGGAGACCGCCGTCGATCCGGATCCTCAGCTGGGGGACCCGGGAATCCTCGTCTTTCAAGCGGCGGGAGGGGATCCGGGCCCGTTCCTGCTGCAGGCAACCGATCTCGCGCCGGCGACGGCCTATTCATTCAGAGCCTGCGCCGCCAATCCCGGCGGCACCGGTTGCTCGGAGGTCGCAACTTTCTCGACTCTCGGATCGACCGACCTCGAGAATCTGACCCTGAGTCGAGGAACGCTTTCTCCCGTCTTCTCTCCCGCGGTGCTCTCCTACTCCGCGAACGTGGGGGGGGACGTTGCGAGCCTGACCCTGACCCCCACCGCCGCCATTGGGACTTCCGCTCTGGAAGTGCGCGTGAATGGAGGGCCTTTCCAGCCGACCACTTCCGGCGCCGCGTCGCCCACGCTCGCACTGCTTCCCGGTCTCAACCCGGTCGAGGTGCGCGTGACCTCCGCGGATCTGCTCTCCACAAAGACCTTCACCATCGCGGTCACTCGGGGGCCCCTCGACGGGGATGTCGAGCACGGCTTCAACCCAGGAGTGGCGGGCGTGGTTTTCGCGACCGCTCAGCAGCCCGACGGACGGATTCTCATCGGCGGCAGCATCACCTCGGTGGGAGGAGTCCCGAGGAGCAACATGGCGAGACTCAATCGCGACGGCAGCCTCGACGCGACTTTCAACCCGCAGATCGACGGACCCGTCCTCGCGATCGCCGTGCAGAAGGACGGGAAGATCATCATCGGCGGTTCCTTCTCCGCCATCGGAGGAGAGCTGCGCGCCAGTCTGGCCAGGCTCGACGCGGATGGAGCCCTGGATGCGACCTTCCTCGACGCCGGAGCCGATGGTCAGGTGGAAGCGATCGCCGTCCAGCCCGACGGGAAGATCGTGGTGGCGGGAGGGTTCGGGTTCATTGGCGGCGGGCCGAACGCTTACCTCGCCCGGCTCACGGTGAGCGGCGCGCTCGATTCCGGTTTTGCGCCCTCTCCGGACGGGATGGTTCGAGCCCTCGCCTTCCAGGACGACGGAAAGCTCCTGGTGGGAGGCGAATTCAGCTTCATCGGCGGCGAAGCGAGAACGTACATCGCCCGCCTCAACTCCGATGGCTCGGCGGACGTGAGCCTGGAGGGCGCCCTGAACGGCCCCCTCTACGCGATGACCTTGCAGGCCGACGGGAAGATCCTGGCCGGCGGGGTGTTCTCCAACGCCAGCGGCTCCCCGCACTCCAACCTGGCGCGCCTGAACCCGAGCGGCGCCGTCGACCCGAGCTTCCAGGGCGACCTCAACGCCGTGCCCTCCGCGATCGTCGCCCAGACCGACGGGAAGATTCTGGTGGGCGGATCGTTCAGCCTCGCCGGAGGGGCGAGTCGCGCCGGTCTTGCCAGGCTCGGTTCCGATGGAACTCCCGAACCGGACTTCCAGCCCATGGTTGAAGGCACGGTGCTTGCGCTCTCCCTGCAATCGGACGGCAAGATCCTCGTCGGGGGCGCCTTCATCACGGTCGGCGACTTCCCGAGGCCGGTCTTCGCCAGGCTGCGAAACGGACCGGCGACGGAGACCTTGAGTGCGCCCTCGTCATCGCGCGTCGAGTGGCTGCGCGGGGGAACGGCGCCCGAGTCGACGCGGGTGGAGTTCGAACTGAGCACCGATCAGGGCGGCAGCTACACGACGCTGGGCTCCGCCACCCGGATCGCGTCTGGCTTCGAGCTGGAGGGGCTGAGCCTTCCGGCGAGCGGCCACATAAGGGCACGGGCCCGCATTCCGAGCGCCCGGCAGGGCGGATCGAGCGGTCTCGTGGAATCGGTGGCGGCCTTTGGCGTCACCGATGTCCCCGAAATCTCGGTGAGCGGTAACGGCGTCGACATCGTGAGCGGAGACTCCACTCCGAGCGCCGCCGATCACACCGACTTCGGTTCCGCCAACATCGCGGATCAGACGGTGATCCGCACCTTCACCATTCTCAACACGGGCGTCGGGAACCTGAGCCTGGGGGCGGTCAGCCTGAGCGGCCCGGGCGCCGCGGCCTTCGCGGTGAGCTCTCAGCCCCCATCGACCACCGCCTTTGGCACGACTTTCCAGGTGACCTTCGAACCCAAGACCGCGGGCCTCCTCGCGGCCACGCTGAGCTTCACCAACAGCGATGCGGACGAAAGCCCCTTCACTTTTGCGGTTTCCGGGGCCGGACTTGTCTCCGGCAACGCGGACCTCGCGGATCTGTCGCTCAGCGGCGGTTCGCTCGCGCCGCCTTTCGATCCCGCGACTTCGAACTACTTCGTGGAAGTCCCGAACAATGTCCTCTCCACTGCCGTCGGCGCAGCACCCGCCGAGGCTCACGCCTCGATCCAGGTTCGCATCGGCGGCGGCCCTTACCAGAGTCTCAACGATCCGCTGCCATTGAATCCCGGTGAAAACGTCGTTGATGTGCGGGTCATCGCCCAGGACGGGGTTACCACGAGGACCTACTCCATCACGGTCGTGCGGCTCGCCCCCCAACCAGGGGAACTCGACGCCGAGTTCACGCCCGTTGCCTCCGCACCGGTTTCGACCATTGTCGTGCAACCCGACGGCAAGATCGTCTTGGCCACGCTCGACGCAGGTTTGCAGCGCCTCGATCCTCAGGGCGCGCTCGATCCTGGATTCCAGTCCGTGCTCGGAGGGGGGATCCCGCTTCATTCGATCAACGCACTTTCGGACGGGAAGCTACTGGTGGGCATGGGCTTCTTTGGCCTCTTCCGGGCCAATGCCGACGGGTCGATCGATTCGGGATTCACCCCCGACGTCAACGGAGACGTCATGGTCGCGACTTTGCAGCCGGACGGGAAGATCCTCATCGGTGGAAACTTCTCCTCCGTGGGGCTGGGGTTCTGCAACAACCTCGCAAGGCTCAGCGCCGCCGGCTCCCTCGAGTCGTCGTTCAATCCGAACCCGAACGGCGCTGTGCGGGCCCTGGCTCTTCAGCCGGACGGGAAGATCGTGATCGCCGGAGATTTCACGGGAATCGGAGTGGACCTTCGAAACCATGTCGCGCGCCTCAACGCGGATGGATCCCTCGATCCCGATTTCGATCCGGATGTGAACGGGGCGGTGTGGAGCGTCCTCCTTCAGAAAGACGGGAAGATCGTGATCGGCGGAGCATTTACCGCCGTCGGCGGCCAGGTCAGGAATCGCATTGCGCGTCTCAATCCCGATGGCTCCCTCGACACGGCGTTCAATCCCGGGGCGGACGGAACGGTGCTGACTCTGGCCGCGCAAGCAGACGGAAAGCTCCTCGTGGGCGGGCAGTTCATGACCATCGGAAGCGTCCCGCGCAACTACTTCGCACGCCTGGAGGGGGATGGCACCGTCGATGCCGCCTTCGACCCGAGTCCGGATTCGTGGGTATCCGCCGCCGCCGTTCAGGCGGATGGGAAGATCCTCATCGGAGGGTTGTTCGGTTTCGTGTCCGGCCTGCCTCAGGCCCATCTGGCTCGAATCCACAATGACCCGGCCCCTCAGAGGCTCAACCTGACCGGTCCCAATCGAGCCGAGTGGCTCCGCGAGGGCGCATCGCCCGAGGCCCAGCGCGTGACCTTCGAGTTGTCCACGGACGGTGGCGCCAGTTACTCGCCCTTGGGCCTCGGCGTCCGCTCCCCGGGCGGGTGGGAGGTCACGGGGCTCAGCCTTCCCGCAAGCGGAATCGTGCGTGCGCGCGCGGTGACTCTCGGCGGTCTCGGCGGAGATTCGGGCGGCCTCGTGGAATCCTCGGTTTCGATCGGCGCTTCGCTCAGTCCGGAGATCGCCGTGTTCGGCCACGGCGTCGAGATCGCGAACGGCGACCTCGCCCCAAGCCCGGCTGACCACACCGATTTCGGAGAAGTGAATATCCCGGTTGGCGTCCGCGTGCGCACTTTCACCATCACCAATACGGGCAGCATGGACCTCTCGGTGGGAACGGTCACGGTCAGCGGGCCCCACGCTTCCGAATTCACCGTGGTGGCTCAACCCTCATCGCCCGTGGCCTTCAGCCGGACTTTTCAGGTCTCTTTCGACCCCGCGGGCGTTGGGGTCCGCAGCGCGACCCTCTCCTTCACGAATGACGATGCCGACGAAAACCCGTTCACCTTCGCGATTCAAGGCACGGGGATCATCCCCAGCACCAACGCCGATCTTTCGGATCTGGTCCTCAACGGACACGACTTCACCCCGAGCTTCACGGCCGCCACGACCGACTATTCCGCCACCGTGCCCTTCAGCGCGTCGAAGGTGACCCTGATCCCCACCCGCGCCGAGGCTCACGCGACCATTGAGGTGCGTGTCAACGCGGGGCCCGCGGAGGCCGTCTCTTCCGGCGCGGCGAGCGGAAATCTCCCGCTCCTCGTGGGCGCCAATACCGTCGAGGCGATCGTCACCGCCCAGGACACGACCACCCGCAAGACCTACACCATCACGATCGTGCGCGAGGCCCCGTCGCCGGGGGACCTCGACCCCGACTTCGAAGTCGACCTCACGGGCGTTCTGCCGGGCTTCGGCGTATTTGCGGCGGCGGTGGAGCCGGACGGGAAGATCCTGACCGCCGGCGGCTTCGTGGCTGATGCTCCCCTCGGAGCTTTCCGCCGGCTGAATCCGAACGGGTCGACGGTTGCGCAGCGCGGTACGAACGGCCCCCCGACGGGCGTGGCCGCGGCCGCGGACGGTCGAGCTCTCATGGCGGGAATGTTCAGCCAGGTCGCGGGTGAGCCGCACAACTTCCTGGCCCAGCTTGGCGACGACGGCCAGTTCAACCCGGACTACGATCCCGAGTTGGACGGAGCGGTCCACGCCCTGGCCACGCAAGCGGATGGCCGGACGCTCGTGGGCGGCGAGTTCACCCACGTCGGCGGCGTGCGCCGGAATCGCATGGCGCGTCTCCATCAGGACGGGACGCTCGACGTCCTTTTCAACCCCAACGCCAATCAGGCCGTGAATACGCTGGCCGTCCAGGCCGATGGGAAGATTCTGGTTGGCGGCGCGTTCACGGCCATGGGCGGCTTCACCCGCAATCGGCTGGCCCGGCTGAACGCCGACGGAACCCTGGACGCGACCTTCAATCCCGGGGCCAACGGCGCCGTGCATGCGCTGGCCGTGCAACGAGACGGGAAGGTTGTCGTGAGCGGCGAGTTCAGCACCATCGCGGGCGCGCCCCGCAACCGCCTGGCCCGGCTCCTTCCCAACGGCGCCATTGACGCGACCTTCGCCCCCACGGTTAACAACATCGTGCGCACCATCGTCATTCAGGCCAACGGACAGATTCTGCTGGGCGGCGACTTCACACTTCTTACTGGTCAGGCCCGCAACCGACTGGGCCGGCTCAATGCCGATGGAAGCCTCGATGCTCTCTTCCATCCGGATCCGAATGGCGCCGTATACAGCCTCGCCCTTCAGGGGGACGGCAAGATCCTCGTGGGCGGTCCTTTCACCACGATCAGCGGGCAGCCGGGTACTGTCCTGGTGCGGCTCGAAAACGGTTCCGCCCACCAGTCTCTCGGTCCCACGAGTCCAGGCCGCATCGCCTGGCTGCGCAGCGGCGCCTCTCCTGAAACCACCCAGGTCACCTTCGAACTGTCGACGGACACGGGCGCCAGTTTCGTTCCCCTTGGAAAAGGGTCGCGGATCGTGTCCCCGCCCGCCCCGAGCCAGACGTCCATGGCTCTGGCCGCTCCGCTCATGGTGGATGGAGGCTGGGAAATCACGGGCCTCAGCCTGCCTCCGGCCGGGTTGATCCGCGCCCGCGCCTGGACCGCGGGTGGGCTTTCGAACGGCTCGATCGGTCTGGTGGAGAAGACGCTTGCCTACACGGGCCTGCCTGTGCCCGAAATCGGGGTGGGTGGCCACGACGTGGACATCGTGAATGGAGATTCGAGCCCGAGCGTCGATGACGATACGGAGTTCGGCAGCGTTTTTGCCCCGAGCGGGAGCGTCACGCACGTATTCACCATCCTCAACCAGGGCGGCGCGCCTCTCGACCTCGGCAGTGTGACGGTGAGCGGCCCGCAGGCTGGCGACTTCACGGTCCTTTCCCAGCCCATTTCGCCGCTCATCCCAGGCGCCGGCGCCAGCTTCGAGGTGCGCTTTGATCCCGTGGGCCTGGGCAGCCGCAACGCGACACTCAGCATTGTGAGCAACGACGCGGACGAGAATCCGTTCACCTTCGCTTTGCATGGATCCGGCATCGCCTATGCGCCTACCATCGCTTCTCCCACCAGCTCGTCGATAGGGCTCACCACTGCGACGCTGGGCGGAAACATCACCGCGGACGGCGGCCTGCTCGTGACCGCTCGGGGCGTTGTCTACGCTCCGACCGCGGTGAACCCCGATCCTTCGCTCGGCGGGTCCGGGGTGCTCGCCGCCAGCGCCTCCGGCTCCACCGGGGTGTTCACCGTCCCGATCTCCGGGCTGGTTCCGGGGACAGCCTACACCTTCAAGGCCTGGGCCACGAATGCGATCGGAACCGCCTACACCGCGGCGACCGCCTTCACCACGGTGTCGCCGGTAACCGTGTCCATCGCGGACGCGGCGGTATCGGAGGGGTATCTGACCGGAAGCACCATGACCTTCGCGGTGCGCCTCTCCGGCGTTTCCGCTTCCGCGGTCAACGTCGCCTACGCGACGGCTGACGGAACCGCTCTCCAGGGAGTGGACTACACGGCCACCACCGGCACCGTCACCTTCTCGGCCGGAGAGGTGATCCGTTACATCAGCATTCCCATTCTGGGCGACGCCATTCCTGAACCCAACAAAACATTTTCGGTCACCCTCACCGCGCCGGTGGGCGCCAGTCTGGGCGATGCCAGCGCAACCGGCACCATCCTCAACGACGACGCCTCCACGATCAGCGTGACGGACTACTCGATCGCCGAAGGCACCGGAGCCGGGTCGACGAACCTCGCCTTCACCGTGGTTCTCTCCGCCACCTCCGCATCCACCATCACCGTCGACTACGCCACCAGCGACGGCACCGCTACCGCGGGTTCGGACTACGCCGCGACCTCGGGAACCCTGACCTTCGCGCCCGGGGTGGCGTCGCTGGTGGTCAGCGTTCCCGTGACCCGCGATTCGGCGATCGAGCCCGACGAGACCGTCGTTATCAATCTCACGAACGCCGTGGGCGCCACCATCTTCGATGGCCGGGGCGTGGGCACCATTCGAGCCGATGACGGCCTCCTGATTTCCATCGCGGACAAGACCACGGGCGAAGGCAACTCCGGATTCACCCCGACCAGTTTCACCGTCAGTCTCAGCAGTCCGGCGCCCGGCGCCGTCACCGTTGACTGGGCCACCGCGGATGGCACCGCCGCCGCGCCTCTCGACTACACCGCCGCCTCCGGTACCCTGACCTTCGACACCGGCGAGCAGACGAAGACCGTCACCGTGCAGGTCGTGGGTGAGACCGAGAAGGAGGGATACGAAACCTTCTTCGTGGATCTCTCCAATCCCTCGGGCGCCGCCATCGGCGACGGGCAGGCCCAGGGCACCATCACCAACACCGACGGGTCCACCGATCGCTCGCGTCTCATGTTCCACAACTTCGTAACGAACCGGCTGTACCGGTGGCACATGAAGAACGGGAACACCCTGGACACCTTCAACTGGGTCACGCCCTTTGCGACGGATCCAGGCTGGACCGTGGGAGCGGTGGCGGACTTCGATCAGGACGGGCAGCTGGATTACCTATGGCACAACCTGAACGACGGGAGAATGCTGTTCTGGTACATCGACGGGGACAACCTGAAGGGCTTCCAGTTCCTGCCCTACACCATGGGTCCGCCGTGGACGGTTGCGACCACCTTCGACGCTGACGGAAACGGAACCCCCGACATCGTGTTCTACAACTCGGGGACGGGCGTCGTGCGGGTTGTACGGCACGACAACGCGGTGGTTCTCGGTCAGTACGACATCTCGACTCTGTTGCCGGGGGCGGGAACGGTGCGCGTCGTCGCCTCAGTGGACGCGAACAACGACGGCGACGATGAACTCGCGCTCTACAACTCCGCCACCGGTCAGATTTCGGCCTGGGATGTGAGCGGCGCCAGCGTCACCGGTACGATTGTCTATCCCCTCACGCAAAGCACGACGCAGGCCTATGGCCTGGTCTCGACCAGGACCGACTTCAACAACGATGGACTGCCCGATCTGCTCTGGCACAACCCGACGCCCACCGGCGTCTTCTCGGTGTGGTTCATGAACGGAACCACCCGCCAGGGGACGGGTGTGTTCTCGCCCTTCAGCGCCACCGACCCGGTGTGGAAGGTCGTGGGCTCCGCGAACGTCTGGTGAACAGGACTTCGTAGCAACCCCGCCGCTTGACCGCTGCGCCCCGACCCCGGGGGTCACGCCTGCAGGCTCTCCCTTGGACCTCCGTGTGTCACTTCCAGGGCGCCAGGCCACGTCGCGGGCTAGCCTTGCCTCCGCTCGCGCTCGGCAATCGTGAGTCTCTCCTGCAGGGCCGCCACCTCAGCGCGGGCCGCGGCCAGGGCGCGATCGGCGTCCCGCTTTCGATTCAGGAGTTCGGTGCGCGCCTTCTCGGCCACCGAGTCGCCGGCTTCCAGTCGGGCGATGCGCGCGAGCAGTGCATCACGCGCGTCCTCTGCCTCCTGCTTGCGGGCAAGCAATTCAGCGCGTGCGGTCTCGTTCTCCGCCGCGGCCTCCTGCAGCAGCCGGATCTGCCCGAACCATTCGTCGCGAGCCGCTTCCCAAGCGTTCGTTCTTTTGGCGTCGCCTTCAAAGAAGGCCTCGATGTCCTTCTCGAGCTGCTCTGCGCGCTGTCGCTCCGCCTGGCGTGCCTGCCTTTCCGCGTCCAGCGCCCGGCGTTCCCTCTCCAAGGCCTCGCGCAGGATCTCCTCGCGTTTGGCGGCGTCAGCCAAAGCCGTCGAGTGATCAATCCGCATTCCGGCCACCTTGGCGAGCAACACGTCGCGTTCGGACTGAACGGACTCGAGTGTCTTCTCAACTTCCGCCTTCCGGGTCACGAGCTCGGCACGAACGCTGTCCGCTGCGGCTGAGGCCGCCTCGGTTCGAGCGACCTGGTCCGCCACAGAAGCCCGCAAAGCATCCAGGGCATTCAACGCGTCGGCCAGCGCCCGCTCCTTCTCTTCCATTCGCTCGGACCAGTCCGCGCGAGCCGTCTCCCGCTCGCGGATCAGCTTCGCTTCGCCCTCGACGAGGGCCGCCACGTCCTTCTCGAGCTCCCCGGCGCGTTGCCGCTCCGCCTCCAGCGCCTGTTCGCTCTCGGCCTTCCGAGCGACCAGTTCCGTCTCTGCGCGCGCTGCTGCGGCGGAGGCCGTCTCCGTGCGCGCGACCTGCTCCGCCAGCATCTCGGTTGCCTGCTTTCCCTCGGCCCTGGCTTCGGCCAGCAATCGTTCCTTCTCGTTCTTCTCTTTGGAGAGTTCCGCCAGAGCTTGCTGAGCGAGGAGAGCATCCGCTTCCAGTCGATTGATCTGCTCGACGAACGCCGCGCGCAAGCGCGTCCACTCTTCGGTGCTGCGGGCCTCGAAGTCTCTGCGCGCAGCGACTTCGGCTTCGAGCCGTTCCGCGCGCGCGCCCCGCTCTGCGGCCGCCTGGCGTTGCGTTTCCTCGCCGTGGGCGGCAGCGGAGAGGGCTTGAGCGAGCGCCTCCTTTTCTGCCTGCACCGCGGCGATGCGCGCGGACAGCCCGGTTTTCGCCACCTCGCGGTCGCGGAGTCGGGTGGCCTCCCTGGATTCGGCGGCGGCGAGCTTTTCAGCCAGCGCTTCCTTCTCGGCCTCCAGCACTGCGATACGCTCGGACCAGGCGATCCTGGCATTCTCACTGTCGCGAAGCAGGGCCGCCTCGCGCGACTCGGCGGCCGAGAGCTTCTGGGCAAGCGCCTCCTTTTCCGTCACCGCCGCAGCGATACGCTCGGACAACCCGGTTCTTGCGCTCTCTCGGTCGCGAAGTCTTTGAACCAGGGCCTCCTTTTCCGCCTCGACCGCGGCGATACGCTCGGACAATGCGGTCTTCGCGTTCTCGCTGTCGCGAAGTTGGGTCGCTTCTCGAGACTCGACGGCCGAGAGTCTTTGAGCCAGGGCTTCCTTTTCGGCCGTCGCCGCGGCGATCCGCGCGGAGAGCCCCGTTCTCGCTCCGTCACGGTCGCGGAGCTTTTGAGCCAACACTTCCTTTTCGGCTTCCAGCGTGGTGACACGGCCGGACAGGGCGGCGCTTGCCGTCTCACTGTCGCGACGTTGGGCAGCCTCCCGAGACTCAGCGACTCGGAGTTTCTGGGTCAGGGCTTCCTTTTCGGACTCCAGAGACGCGATGCGCCCTGACAAGTTGGCGTTCGGCGCCGGACGCTCGCGAAGCTGCGCTGCCTCGCGCTCCTTGTGGGCGGCGGCTTCGGCCTCGAGCTGAGCCGCGCGCTGACTCAGCTCGTCCAGGGCGACCCGTTGTGCCGCCGCGCTTGCAGCAGTGACGACCAGAGTCTCGCCAAGCTCGGCGTCGAGCTGGTCCAGCTTCGTGGCCAGGGCTTCTTTTTCCTCGCGAACCCGGATGAGGGCCTGCTCGGCCTCGATCTTCTGCTTCAGCAGATCGGCGCAACGAGCTTCGACCTCGGCGAGTTGAGCGCGGCGCCCATCATCATCGGTCGGAGCGGCGGGAGGAAACCCGAGATCAGTCATTTGGGACCAGACGGAGCTTGACGGAGATCGAGCCGAAGGCCAACCGACCGCGCCAGAGGTGAGTATGCGCAGCCGGGAAGAATCAGAGCATACTGAGGGCGCGGGTCGAGGCTGCGCCAACCGGGCTTGGATCTTGAGAAGATAGGGACGTGCCCGGCGTCGTCAATCCTCTCGACCAGACCGCTGCCCTGGGCGATTGGGCGCTCGGGAGGGGCGCGGATCTCCGGGCCCGACTCGCGTTCCTCGGCGACCTCGTTCTGGCCCTCGGGCGCCTGGTGAGGAGTCGCAGCCGTCGCGCGGAGGCCGAGATCTCGGCGAGCCTTGATCGGATCGGTGTGGGCTCGCTCCCGATCGTCGCGGTGTTCGCGGTCAGCACGGGCGTGGCGCTCAGCCTGCTCGCAACACAGCAACTCGACAGGGTGGGCCTCCCCGGGCTCGCCCCGCGACTCGTGGGAATCGTCATCCTGCGCGAGCTCGCGGCGTTGATGACCGGTCTCGCGCTTGCCGGGCCGGTCGGCGCCCGGCTCGCGCTCGAGATCGCACAGGTCATGGGCGATGTCGATGACTCCGAGCGGCATGCGGCGGGGCACTCCGTCCTTGACAGACTGGTGGCGCCCAGGATTCTGGCCCTCACCCTGGCCGGTCCCCTGCTGGTGGCCTACGCGGACGCGTTCGCGCTTCTGGCCGCTGCGATCACCGGGATCGTGGTCACGGATATCACGTGGCTCTCGAAGATCACCGTGCAGGCCCATCTCGAGACGACAACGTCGACCCTCGCCATCGACCACGCGGTGGCGGGATTCATCAAGGGCGCGCTTTTCGGCTTCGTCGTGGGTGTCGCGTCGAGCTGGCACGCCCTTGGCAATCGTCCGGGATCCCGGGGTCTGGGAGATGCGGTGCGCCGCGCGGTCGTCGCTTCCGCCGCGTCGGTGGCGGTCGCCGACCTCGCGCTCACCTTCATGTTCAAGTGGGTGAGGTTGTAGTGGCGAGCGAGGAGGCCGCTCGCAACGCCCGCTCGACGAGGGTCGGCATCTTCACTCTCGTGGGTCTGCTCTTGATGGTGCTGGTGCTGGGCGCGGTGACCGGCGGGTCGTGGTTCGAGGATCGCCGGCGATTCGTCGTCTTCTTTCCCAACCCGGTCGGGCTGCGCGAGGGCGCCCCCGTCACCTTTCGACAGACGGCGCTCGGGGAGGTGGCGTCGGTCGATCTGGTCTTCACCGGCCGGGGCGTCGAGTCGGAGGTGCAGGTCGTCATCGCGATTCGACGCGGGGTCCTCCACGGTCTCGGAGGCGAGCCCGTCTCTCGCCTGACCGATGACGAGCTCGCAGCCCGGCTGTCGGGACTCGGACTGCGCGCGACCGTGCGAGCCACGAGTCCCCTTGCGGGTCAGAAGTATCTGGATCTCGACTTCGATCCGAGCGTCCCCCCTCGCTTTGCCGGAATCAAGGATCTGCCCTGGCCCGAGATCCCGAGCGCACCCACCGACCTCGAGCTCATCCGGGAAAAGGTCGAAGGAGCGATCGGCAAGATCGCCGACGTGCCCCTCGACAAGGTGCTCTTGCAGATGCAGACAACCCTCGCGAGCGCGCAACGCCTGCTCGACGCGGGAGAGATCGAGAAGGCGATGCGGGAGATGCGCTCGAGCCTCGTTGCGTCGCAGCAGCTGATGGGTCGAGCCGAGAAGACTCTCGAGAGGTTCGACGGCGTCGCGGATCGTATCGGCGTGACGCTCGCTTCGGCTGACGTCACCATGCAGAACCTGCAGGCCACCATGACCCGGCTGGACCGCACGCTCGCGACGGTTGATCGGAACGTGGAGCGCACCGCGAACACCCAGCACGAGGCGTTGCGGAACCTCGATGAGATGAACGAGCTTCTGCGCGCCCTGCGCCAGCTGGCGGAAGCGCTGCAACAACACCCGGAAGCGCTGCTCAGGGGGAAGCCGGTCAAGGAGGACAAGCGATGACGCGACTCACCGTGGCCCTGGCCTGCGTGTTGCTGGGGGGATGCGCGCTCGGCCGTTCGCCCATGGCCACGACCTGGGTGCTCGACCCAGTCGCCATGCGAGCGCCTTCGGAGGGGCGGCCCGAGGGGGGAGTCCTCTCGGTCGAAAGAGTTCGCGTTCCGGACTGGCTCGACCGCACGCAGTTTGCCGCGCGGGGCCAGGATGGACGCATCGAGTTCGACGAACAGGCGCGTTGGGGCGAGCCGCTCGGACGCGGGCTGCAGCGGGTGATGACGGAGAACCTCGCCTCGCTGCTAACCGATCGACGGGTCATGGCTGCTCCGGTGCCACCGCGTCACGCCATCGCGGTCCGGTTGACTCTGGACTTCGTCGAGGCGGCGCGACAGAGTGCAGGGGATCTGCGAGTGGAGGTCCGCTGGGAGCTTCAGGCGGCGGATGGGACGCCTCTCCAGCGCGGCTACTCGACATCCCGGATCGCCGCCGCCAAACCCGGGGCAGCCGGCACGGTCGCGGCGCTCAACGAGGCGCTCTTCAAGCTCGCGACCGAGCTGTCCGAGGTCGTTCGAGGAGTCGCCAGCATGTAAGAGGCGCAAGCGCATCGTGGCCGGCGAAGTGGATCGTGCACAAGTGTGGCCGGGGCACGCTTGTTGCCAGGCGGCACGGGGTCCATGTCGAGCCCGACCGTGCCATCCGCGTATGCCTTCGCCGGGGGTCACACTGGCAGGCTCCGACCCTTGACCTCCGTGTGCCATTTCCAAAGCAGGTAGATCGCGGGATAGACGAGCAGCTCCATCAGGAACGACGTGGCGAGGCCCCCCACCATGGGCGCGGCCACTCGCTTCATGACGTCGGCCCCGGTGCCCACGGACCACATGATGGGCATGAGGCCCATCATGGCCGCGGCCACCGTCATCATCTTGGGCCGCACGCGCTTCACCGCGCCGTGCACGATGGCCTCTTTCAGGTCGGACAGGGAACGGAGCCTGCCCTCGGCTTTCGCCTCGGCGTAGGAGAGGTCGAGGAAGAGGAGCATGAAGACGCCGGTCTCGGCGTCGAGGCCCATGAGCGCGATCATGCCCACCCAGGCCGCGATGGAGACGTTGTAGTCGAGGAGGTACATGAGCCACACCGCTCCCACCACGGAGAAAGGCACCGCCAGCATGACGATGCTCGCCTTCACCCCCGAGCCCGTGTTCATGTACAGGAGGAAGAAGATGGTGAAGATGGTGATCGGCACCACGAGCTTGAGGCGCTCGCGGACCCGCAGCATGTTCTCGTACTGACCGCTCCATTCCATCGAGTAGCCGGGCTTCAAGGTCACCCGCCGCGCCGCCTCCTTGGCCCGTTCCACGAAGCCGCCGATGTCGCTCTCCGCGGTGTCCACATAGACATAGCCCGCGAGGAGGCCGTTCTCATTGCGGATCATCGACGGACCTTCCACCTTGCGGATGGTCGCGACCTGGGAGAGCGGGATCTGCGCGCCCGAGGGTGTGGATACGAGGACGCGGCCGAGACGATCGAGATCGTCGCGCAGTTCGCGGGGGTATCGGACGTTCACCGGGAGCCGAGCGCGCAGCCTGCCCCTGGGGCAAGCAATCTCGCGGGCTCGGTAGCGGTGGCCCGCGGGACCAACCCACGTCCTCGAGAAACTGCCCGAAATGCGGCGTAGTCGCATGGGTTTCTCACGTACGCTTCGTTGTGACCGCAAGCCTTCCCTTCCCTGTCCATCTTCGCGTGCGCGGCCTCAGACATCCCGCCACCGAGCGCCTCGCCAATCGAGTCATTCTTAGCGCTGCGCGCCTGCTTGGCGTCGCCGCCGGAACACACCTTGGTACGTTCCGTGGACGCGACGGAGGCTACGAGGATCTAAAGGCCCAGCTCGACCGCGCCGAGCTTCTGGCCTCCATCGCTTGGCGCGTTGTTGGCATTCTTCAAGCACGCCTCCGCAAACTTCCCGACCGTCATCGGCCGCACTATTCTCCGGCCGCCCGCTTCGAGATCCTTGAGATCCGCAGCCTTCTCGGCTGGAACCAGTCGCGCACGGCCGAGCAGTTCCTGGTCTCGGACAACACCATCGGCAACTGGGAGCACGATCAATCGCCCGAATCCCGCACGGTGGGCTCGCTCGCCAGGCCAATTCCCCCCGTGACGCGCCTTAGCGATGTCACCCGCCATCTGATCCACATGATGGCGCGATTCGGATTCGGCGGGGCCGAGATGATCGCTTCGCATCTCGCCCTCGCCGGTTTCCGGATCGCGGAGAAGACGGTGCGCAACATCAAGCGCGAACGGGTTGTTGATCCCGCCGTGGCATCGCCTCCCCTCGGGCCGAGGCGCCCGAATCCCGTCAGGGCGGACTTCGTGAATCACGTCTGGATGATGGACGTTACGGAGTTCAAGACACTCTTCGGCGCCAATACGCTTTACTTTGCCGCGGTATTTGATGCTTTCTCCCGGCTGCCGCTGGCCGGAGTGACATTTGAAGCGAAGCCGGGCGGCGCGTCCATGGCCCGGCTCCTCAAGCACGCGGCCGCTCGCTTTGGCAGACCCAGGTACCTCATCACGGACCTCGGCGGCGAGTTCATCGCGGGGGTCTTCAAGAAGACGGTGGCGCAACTCGGGGTGCGGCTGCGATACGCCTCGGCCGACAACATCCACGCGACGGCCCGGCTGGAGCGGTTCTGGAAGACACTGAAGGAGATCTCGCGCGTTCGGCAGATACCACCGCTCACTCTCCACGATCTCGAGAACCGGGTTTCTCTGGCGCTGGCGTACTACGCGTTTCACCGGCCTCATACCGCGCTTGGAAACCGAACGCCGGCGATGGCGTTCCTCGGCGCGTCGGGGCCCGAGACGAGTCGCCTGCCGAGAGGTCGAAGAGGCGAGCCAGCCGAAGTCGCTCCGTTCCAGGTCGCATTCCTGACTCCGGACCGGGGAGGCTTTCCGGTACTCGCTGCGCAGGCCGCGTAGCGACTCTGGGTGCGGGCCGGCTGAAGCTGAGCCGGAGGTGTCTACATCGGGCTGCGCCGCTCCAGCGACCTGCGTTTGCGGTGCTCAGATTCTTCCCGCGTCAGGCGCCATGACAGGCAAGCAGAGCTGTCTCGCAACCGCTCAAATTCCCGTTTCCGGGGTACCCCCTCTCGCTCGCTACAGAACCCCACGACTCTTCGAGAGTCACGTCTTGCAGCCTCGCGATGGTTGCCTTGCCTAGAGGGTCAGACCTGGACGCTCTCGCCCTTGACCTCCGTGTGCCACTTCCAGAGCAGGTAGATGGCGGGGTAGACGAGCAGCTCCATCAGGAACGACGTGGCGAGACCGCCCACCATGGGCGCTGCCACCCTCTTCATGACGTCGGCCCCGGTGCCCATCGACCACATGATGGGCATGAGGCCCATCATGGCCGCGGCCACCGTCATCATCTTGGGCCGCACGCGCTTCACCGCGCCGTGCACGATGGCCTCTTTCAGGTCGGACAGGGAACGGAGCCTGCCCTCGGCTTTCGCCTCGGCGTAGGAGAGGTCGAGGAAGAGGAGCATGAAGACGCCGGTCTCGGCGTCGAGGCCCATGAGCGCGATCATGCCCACCCAGGCCGCGATGGAGACGTTGTAGTCGAGGAGGTACATGAGCCACACCGCTCCCACCACGGAGAAAGGCACCGCCAGCATGACGATGCTCGCCTTCACCCCCGAGCCCGTGTTCAGGTACAGGAGGAAGAAGATGGTGAAGATCGTGATCGGCACTACGAGCTTGAGGCGCTCGCGAACCCGCAGCATGTTCTCGTACTGGCCGCTCCATTCCATCGAGTAGCCGGGCTTCAGGGTCACGCGCCTGGCCGCTTCCTTGGCGCGTTCCACGAAGCCGCCGATGTCGCTCTCCGCGGTGTCCACGTAGACGTAGCCTGAAAGCAGGCCGTTCTCGTTGCGGATCATGGACGGGCCTTCGACCTTGCGGATGGTCGCCACCTGGGAGAGCGGGATCTGCGCGCCCGACGGTGTCGACACGAGGACGCGGCCGAGGCGATCGAGATCGTCCCGCAGTTCGCGGGGGTAGCGGACGTTCACCGGGAAGCGAGCACGGCCCTCGACGGTGGTGGTGACGTTCTCTCCGCCGATCGCGGAGAGGATGACGTCCTGCACCGAGGCGATGCTCAGGCCCCGGCGCGCCAGTTCCTCGCGGTTCAGTTCGAAATCGACGAAGTACCCCTCGGCCGCACGTTCTGCGAAAACGCTCCGGGCGCCCTTCACCTCGCGCAGCACCTTCTCGAGTTCGAGGCCTATCGCTTCGATCTCCTTGAGGTCGTCGCCGAAGATCTTCACCCCCACGGGCGTGCGCACGCCGGTGGTGAGCATGTCGATACGGGCCTTGATGGGCATGGTCCACGCGTTGGTGACGCCGGGGAGCTGAAGCGCCTTGTCCATCTCGGCCACGAGCTCCTCCCAGGAGAGGCGGTCCGGAGTGATGCGGCGAAACACGGCATTCTTCATCCACTCGGGCGCCCAGGATGAGTACCAGCGCTCTTTCGTTCGCCACTCGGATCGCGGTTTCAGGACCACCGTGGTCTCCATCATCGACAGGGGTGCGGGATCGGTGGACGTGTCCGCGCGTCCGGCCTTTCCGAAGACACTCTGCACCTCCGGAAAGGAGCGAAGGACCCGCCCCTGGGTCTGCAGCAGACGCGTAGCTTCGGTGACCGAGATCCCCGGCAGCGTCGTGGGCATGTAGAGCATGGTGCCTTCGTTGAGAGGAGGCATGAACTCGTGGCCGAGACGGAGGTAGACGGGAATCGCGCTCAGCACCACGAGGATCGACGCGAGAATGGTCGACTTCGGATAGCGAAGCACGAAGCGGCACGCGGGTTCATAGACCGCGAATAGAGCGCGGCTGATCGGGTGCTTCTCCTCCGGGTGATATCGGCCGACCGTGGCCTGGTTGAACAGCCAGGCGATGAAGCGGGGCCGGAAGGAGACGAAATCCATCCGGGTAAAGAGCATGCGCAGGGCAGGGTCGAGGGTGATGGCGAGGAGCGCCGCGATGAAGAGGGTGAGGTTCTTCGTCCAGGCGAGCGGTGTGAAGAGACGCCCTTCCTGATCGACGAGAGTGAAGATGGGAAGAAACGCGACCGCGATCACGAGCAGCGAGAAGAAGACCGACGGCCCCACCTCGAGCAGGGCCTCGAGCCGAACCGCATGGAAATCGCCCTGCCGGCCCCCGTGCTCCCACCTCTCCAGTTTCCGGTAGGCGTTCTCCACCTCCACGATGGCGCCGTCCACGAGGACGCCGATGGAGATGGCGATGCCCGCGAGCGACATGATGTTCGAGGAGATGCCCATCAAGGACATGGGGATGAAGGCGAGCAACACCGACACGGGAATGGTGATGATGGGGACGATGGCGGAAGGGATGTGCCAGAGGAAGACCAGGATCACCAGGCTCACGATTCCGATCTCGATGAGGAGCTCGTGCTTCAGGTTGTCGATCGAGGCGTCGATCAGCTCCGAGCGGTCGTAGGTCGTGACCACGCGGACGCCTCGGGGAAGAGACGGCTGGATCTCGGCGAGGCGCTCCCGGACCTGACGGATCACTTCGCGCGCGTTTTCTCCGTGCCGCATCACCACGATGCCGCCCACCGCGTCGCCCTCGCCGTTCAGGTCGGACACGCCGCGGCGGATCTCCGGGCCGAGGGCCACGGTTCCGACATCGCGCACGAGAACGGGCGTGCCGAGGTCGTCGGTCTTCAGCACCACCTTCTCGATGTCCGCAACGGAGCGGATGTACCCGCGTCCCCGCACCATGTACTCGCGTCCCGAAAACTCCAGCAATCGGCCACCCACGTCCGAGTTGCTCTTGCGGACGGCCTCGCTCACCTCCGCGATCGAGAGCCCGCGGGCCTTCAGGCGATTGGGATCGACCGTAACCTGGTACTGCTGAACGAAGCCGCCGATCGACGCGACCTCGGCCACTCCCGGCACCGACTGCAGCCGGTAGCGCAGGTTCCAGTCCTGGAAGGAGCGGAGGTCGACGAGCGAGTGGGTCTTCGAGTCGTCTACGAGCGCGTATTGAAATATCCAGCCGACGCCCGTGGCATCGGGCCCGAGTTCGGTCTTCACCCCGTCCGGAAGCTGCGGCTGGATCTTGCTCAGGTACTCGGAGACGCGGCTGCGCGCCCAGTAGATGTCGGTGCCGTCCTTGAAGATGACGTAAACGTACGAGAAACCGAAATCGGAGAAGCCGCGGATCACCTTCACGTTCGGCGCGCCCAGCAGCGCGGCCACGATCGGGTAGGTGACCTGGTCCTCCATGATGTCGGGACTGCGATCCCAGCGCGAGTAGACGATGACCTGGGTGTCCGACAGATCGGGGATGGCGTCGATCGGGATGTGTCTCAGGGTGTAGACGCCGTAGGCGGTGGCGAGGGCCACCGCGATCAGCACTAGGGCCCGGTTGTGGGCGCTGAAGCGGATGATGGATCGGATCATGGTCCTCTTGCCTCAGCGAGGGCTCGGTGTCGCCGACTTCATCGACTGGACCGCGGCCTTGAGGCTCGACTCCGAATCGATCAGGAAGTTCGCGGCCACGACCACCTTCTCGCCCGCGGCGAGACCGGAGAGAACCACGAACCCGGCGTCCGCCCGCTCACCAAGGGTCACCTCGCGCGGCTCGTACCGGCCTTCACCAAGGTCGACGAAGGCGAGCTTGCGAGCGCCCGCGTCGATGATCGCGCTCTCGGGGACCACGAGAGCCGAGCCGAGATCGACCTCGAGAGTGACGTCCGCGAACATGTCCGGCTTGAGTCCACCCGAAGGATTCGCGATCTCGACCCGGACCTTGGTGGTCCGGGTGGACGCCTCGACGGTCGGCGAAATAAAGGTGACCGGGCCCCGCAGCTTCCGGCCCGGCGCGGACGCGGTTTCAACCGTGGCGGACATGCCGAGGCGCACGGCGGGGAGATCGGCTTCGTAGACGTCGGCCAGGACCCACACCCGGCTCAGATCGGCGATGTCGAAAAGGGCGTCGGCGGGGGTCACACGCATGCCGTGCAGCGCCACTTTCGCGAGGACGTACCCGCTCTCGTCGGAATACAGGTCCACGTCGCGCCGGGCGACGCCCTCCTTCTCGAGAGTCGCGATCTCTTCGGGCCGGATATCCCACAGGAGGAGCCGCTGCCGGACCGCGTCGACGAGCGCTTTGCTGCGCAAAGCGGCGTCACCCTCGTTCCCCCCGAGCTCGCGGACCGCCTTCAGGGCCAGGAGATATTCCTGCTGGGTGGCGTAGAGGTCGGGACTGTAGATGGAGAGGAGCGGCTCGCCCCTCTTCACGTACTTGCCGATGAAGTCCACGTAGACGTGCTCGATGAAGCCGTCGTACTTGGTGTGCACGTGGTGAAGCAGGCGCTCGTCGGGAACGATGCGTCCGACCGTCCGGATGGCGCGGCTGAGCGGCGCGCGAATCAGGGGCTCGCTTCGGACCCCGAGAAGCTGCCTGCGGTCGGCGGGGATGACCACCGCGGCGCGGCCCTCCACGCTGGAGGCGGGCGCTTCGACCTCGTCCGTGTAGACGGGGATGAAGTCCATGCCCATCGAGTCCTTCGCGGGGTGGTCGGAATGGATGCTCGGGTCCATCGGGTTGCGGTAGAAGGCGATCTTCCGCTCCTCGCTTCCGGCCGGTGGCGCGGAGGCGCCGCCTTTTGCGGGAAGGCCCTGACGGGCGCCCGCGAGATAGCCGAGACCGACCAGTATGAGAGCGGCGATCAGGAGTCCGATCTTCTTCATGACGTCTGCCTTTCCATGCCGAGCGCGTCGAGAAGCGCCGAATGCCAGAGAATGTGAAAAAGGAGTTCCGCGTGTTGCCGCTGGTCTTCGTAGAGCACGCGGTGGGCTTCGAGCACGGCGATGAACGGGGTCTGCCCGGAGCGGAAGCCGGCGAGCGCCGACTCCACCGCGAGAGCGTCGATCACCAGAACCTCCCGCTCGATGGTGCGCGCCTCGAGGACAGCGGCCTTGAAATCCGCGTAGGCCTTCTCCACGGAAGAGCGCGCCTTGAGCGACATCGCTTCCTGTTCCGCCTGGGCCTGCCGGTACTGGGCCTCGGCCTCCACGATGGCCTGCCGCTGCCTGGACTTCCGGTAGGCGGGCAGGACGATGCCCACCTCCGCGCTCCATCGATCGGGCAGGGACCCTCGAAAGGCGTAGGAGCTCGAGACCACGAAGTCGGGCTTCAGGTTCCGGCGGGCGAGGTCAATGGCGAGTCGATTCCTTTCCACCATCGTCAGGGCCGCGTGCAGCTCGGGGCTCGCCTGGCGGGCGCGCGCGAGCACGGCTGCGAGGGGCGGCACTTCGATCTCGCGCCCCATCAGATCCTTGAGCTTCCCCGCGATCTCGACCGTGGTTCCCTCCGGCCGTCCGCGAAGGCGGTTCACCTCCGCGATGGCGGCGGCGACGAGGCCCTCTTCGTGAAGGCGCATCTGGTCGAACCGCGCCACCTCGGCCTGCGCGCGAAGCACGTCGAGCTGGCTTCCGAGGCCGGCGGAGTAGCGGGCCCGGGTGAGCTCCTCGATGTCCGAAGTCGCGCGACGCTGATCCTGGATGATCGCGATGCTCTCGCGGGCCAGGAGCAGGTCGGCGACGGCTTTTCGCAGGGCGTAGGTCACGGACAGAGACACGGCCGCGATGGCGTGTTGCGTCAGCTCGGACTCCCGCGCGCTCACGTCGCGTCGCAGTCCTCGCTTGCCCGAGAAGGGCAACTCCTGGGAGAAGCCGATCCGCGGTCCGGTGTCGGCTCCGCCGCCCGGAAGCCAGGCCTCACCCTTGTCGTAGCCGAACGAGACCACGGGGTCAGAGAGCGCTCCCGCGGGCGCGATGCGCGCGGTAGAGGCGGAAGCACGCTCCCGCGCGGCCATCAGATCCGGGTTCCGGGCGAGAGTCTCTTCGAGAAGGGCTTTCATCGACGGGTCCGTCGCGAGCGGAAACGTTTCCTGGCTTCGGGCCTTTGGCCCGGCAAGGACAAGGAAGAGAAAGACGGGCAGGGACCGGCGAGCGAATACGGAAACCAAAGGGGACACACGAACCTCCACGAAAGAAAAATGCCGGGAAAGAGTCCGGCCTTCTTGATTTCAGCCAGGGCACGAGCCCGGCCGAAATGGGGCGCACCGCCTAGCGGGTGCGCGTTTCGTGGACGTTCAGATCCTCAACACGGCGCGGGCCACGACGGGACGCGTCGGAGCCTTGATCGGATGGAACGACGAGGGCATGGCCGCGGCGATCGCGACCGGATGCGTCGCTGCCGGCCCGGAGGGAGCGCCCACAACCGTGGGCGACGGCGCCGCGGTCCTTGAGCCCCCCTCGCTCATGCAGCACGCGCCTCCGATCGAGGGCTCGTCGGACGCGCAACAGTCGTCCGCGGCCATCTGGGCGCAGGTGAGACAGGGGCACAGTGTGACGACGAGGCTCAGCACCATCACGGCCACGAGGCCTCGACAGAACCGGCGCAGCGCTGAAGTCACGCCTCTTTGTATCACCCCGAGGCAAATTGTCGCAACGGGCTCGGGAGGGCCCGGCATGCGTGAGAATCAGTCCATGAGGTCATCTTTCGCCGCATTGGTCATGGTCCTGCTGTTCTCCGGTTCGGCTCGTGGGGCCTCGCCGCAAGCCCGAGAAGCCGCGCAACCAAAAGAGATCGAAGCTCCCGGCGCCGCGGACTCCGCGTTTCCCCAGCTCGCCGCTGACGGCAGGGGCGGGGTCTTCATGACCTGGATCGAGACACTCAAGGACGGCGCGGGCCATCGCCTGCGGATGGCGCATCGGAAGGAGGGCGGCTCCTGGGATGAGCCCTCCACGGTTCATGAAGGCCGCGACTTCTGGCGCAACTGGGCCGACTTCCCGGGCCTTGGCGTCTTCGCGGATGGATCGGTGATGGCGCATTGGCTCGCGCGGAGCGGAGAGGCCACCTACGACTACAACATCAAGGCGCGGATCTCGAAGGACGCGGGCCGGACCTGGGGCGAGACCTTCCTAGTGAATACCGACGGGACGAAGGCGGAACACGGTTTCGTGTCGTTCGCGCCCACGGACAAGGGCCTGGGTGTGGCCTGGCTGGATGGACGCGAAACTAAGGGAATGAGCCACGACGACGAACACGCGGGCAGCGGCGCCATGACGCTGCGCTTCGCCGAGTTCTCGAGCGACGGCGGGCGGATTCGCGAGGCGCGGCTCGACGCCAAGGTATGCGATTGCTGCCAGACCGCGATGGTCACTACATCGAAGGGCCTCCTCGCCGCCTACCGGGACCGGTCCGATCTGGAGATCCGCGACATCTCACTCGTTCGTCCGCTTGCGGACAAGATCGCGCCGCGAGGCCTTTCGAAGGACGGATGGAAGATCCAGGCCTGTCCCGTGAACGGCCCGGCGCTCGCCGCGGCCGGTGATGCGGTGACCGCGGTGTGGTTCACCATGGCGGGCGGCAAGGCGCGGGTGAAGGCGGCGGTGTCGCGGGACGGCGGAGACAGGTTTTCCTCTCCCGTCGAAATCGATGGCGCCGAGCCGATCGGACGGGTGGACGTGGCGATTCTGCGCTCGGGCGAGTCGCTCCTGACCTGGCTTGGGCGGGGCGCGGGGGACACCGGAGAGATCAAGGCAGCGTTCCTCGACAGGAACGCCGGGTTCAAGCCGCCGTTCCTGGTGGCGAGAACTTCGACGGCCCGGGCGTCCGGATTCCCGCGGCTCGAAATCTCAGGCGACGAAGCGGTCTTCGCCTGGACGGAGGTCCTGCCCTCGCCGGAAGGCTCGACCACGCCGCCCGCCTCGCGGATCCGCACCGCGGTGATGAGCCTCAAGTGAGTTCGAAGGAGAACGATCCCCCCATCGCCTGTCAGCTCGGGGCGCTCGACTCGGCGCAGCGACAGCGGCAGAAGGAACTTCTGGCGCTCGTACGCGGGAAGATCCGCAGGGTTGTCGAGTTCGATGACGGGTTCGCCCTGGAAGTCCCCTCCGATTCCGCATCGTTCATGGAAGTCGCGGAGTGGGTGGACCTGGAGCGGCGCTGCTGCGCATTCGCTGAGTTCGCGATCGAGTCACGACGCGATGGCGGCATCTGGGTTCGCCTCACCGGGGTGAGTGGCGCCAAGGAGGTTCTGGCCGCCGAAATGGGACTCCCGCCGGGAGAGCCTTCGCGCACCGGCTGATTCGAGGCGGGATGCTTTCGATTCCGCCCCCGTCATGGGAACGTCTCGCGGGCAGGCTAGCTTCCGCGGGCCATGAAACCATCCTCTGTTCTCAGGAACGTCCTGCTCTTTGGAGCGATTCTCGTTCCCGCCCCGGCGGCGCATGCGCAAACCATCCCGGTGCGCATCAGCGGCTCCACGACCGTATTCACCAACGTCTACCGGGACCTCAAGGAAGCGATTTCGAGAGACTCAGGGGAAGCGATCGACGTGATCTCCAACGGGTCTCGCCAGGGCCTTTCGGATCTCGCGGCGGGGAAGAGCGACATAGCGATGATCTCGGCTCCGCTCGAGGAACTCCTCCCGCGCCTCACGGAGCCTGAGAGGAAGGCGCTCGATCCCAGGAAGGTCACGGTGTCGAAGCTGGCGGAGACGCGTCTCGTCTTCATCGTTCATGAATCGAACCCCGTGAAGAGTCTGACCATCGCCCAGGTCTCCGACCTCTTCACCGGCGTGGTGACGAACTGGAAGGACGTGGGCGGACCCGACCTGCCGGTCGAAATCGTCTCGAACCAGTTCAGCTCGGGGCAGCGCGCCGTTCTCGAGGAGAAAGTGACTGGCGGGAAGAACGTCGTCACCACCGCGAAGTTGGTGGTGAACGATCCCCTCATTCCCGGAATCGTCCGGCAGCTCAAGGGCGGCTTCGGCCACTCGGGCGCCAGGAACGACTTGAGGGGCGTCGCGGTCGTGAAGACCGACAGGGAGATCGCGCAGCCCATGTCTCTCGTTACGTTAGGCAAACCGGCGGGCCGGGTCGCCAGGGTGATTGCCGCTTCGCAGAAGGCCGCGGCCGCGGCCCGCTGATATGCCTACGATTCGAGCCCGGCTGCGAGAGATCGCGGACGCCGGCCTCGCGTCGCTGCGGCGCGCGTCCTGGGTCAATCTCATCGCTATCGCCGTTCTGCTTGCGGCAAGCATCTGGATTCAGAGGATGGGGGCCGCCGGCCAGGAGATTCAGCGGATCGCCGTCCTGGCGGAAAGCCAGGGAGGGCTGGTGAGCCGGGTGGCGGCGGAGTTGGACCTCTCGCGTCAGGCCGACCTGCGGAAGCGCTTCGTCGCGATCAGCGAGGAACTGCGGGCGCGTGGCGGCGCCAGCGGACTCGATCTCGGGTCCGAGATCGCGGAGGTGCGAAGACATGCGGACCAGGTCTTCGCATTCGCGGCGTCCTTCGGACAGCAACAGGCCGTCACGGTGATCGATGGCCCGTTCGCCGCCGCCACCAGCCGCATCCAGGCGCGAATCTCGGAAAGGATCGCTCGCGCCGAGGCCGCGGCCTTCCGAGCCACGCTCGCCATGGTCGGGCTCGGCTTCCTTGCCCTCTGGCTGCAATTCAGACTCGGTCGCCAGGGCGAGCGTTGGCTCGCCTCGCTGATGGACCGACTGGCCGAGCAGCTGTCCGCGGGAGTCGAGGAGGGCGCTGCTGCGGCCGAGCGCGTGGCTTCTGGCGATCTCGAATCCGCCCCCCTGGCGCGGCCCGGAGGAATCGTTGAAATCGAGCGCCTGCAACAGGCCCTGTCCGACATGGGGAGAAAGCTCAAGGTGGTCCTCCATGACCTTCAATCCGCGGCGGAGGGGCTCTCCACTGGTGCCCGGCAGGTGTCGACCTCGGCGCAGTCTCTTTCCCTGGGTACAGCCCGGCAAGCTGCCTTCATGGAGGAAACCACCACGAGCATCCAGCGGATGGCCGAATCGAGTTCTCAGAATGCGGAATTGAGCCGGATCACCGAGAGCCTGGCCGGCCGGAATGCGAGCGGCGCCCGAACGGGCAGCGAAGAAGTGAAGGACACCGTTGTCGCCATGCGCAAGGTGATTGATCGGGCCTCCGCCATTGAGGCCCTCGCGTACCAGGCAAACCTGCTGTCCCTCAACGCGGCCATCGAGGCGGCCCGCGCGGGCGACCAGGGGCGCGGGTTCGCGGTTGTGGCGGCGGAAGTTCGCTCGCTTTCCCTCCGGAGTACGGTGGCCTCGAAGGAAATCAAGGCGGTGGCGGCCTCCAGCATCGGGATCGCGGAGCGCGCGGCGACCCTGATCATGCAGCTCGTCCCTGCCAGCGAGAGAACGGCCTCCGCCGCCCAGGAGGTGGCGAACGCCTCCGCCGAGCAGCAGTCCGCCGCCCGGGAGATCGGATCCGCGGTTGCCGAAATCGACAGCGTTACCCAGTCCACGGCCGCGGCCGCCGAGCAGCTCGCGGCCACCGCCGAGGCCATGGCCGGCCAGGCCCTCCGCCTGCGTGAGACGGCGGCCTACTTCCGGTTCTCCTCGACAAGGCCACCCGACTACACCGGAATCCTGTAGCAGGTTCGTCACATCGGGTACCTACCCTAAGGCGAGCATGTCGAGCTGGAGTCCAACTCGATCCCGGGTTCTGAAGGCCAGAGGATGATGGTCTCGCCTCCAGGGCAGATCGCTTTCTCCGGTTCCGATCCGGTGCATGCGTTGCTCGATCGGGCATCTGAATTCACCAGCTTCTTCCAGCCGGTGGTCTCGCTGTCCGAGGGACGGGCGATCGGGTTCGAGGCCCTCCTCCGATTGCCCACGGACTGCGTTCTGAGCGGCCCCGGGGCGGCCTTTGCCTCGGCCACCGGCTCGCCCTGGCTCATCGATCTGGAGATAGCGGCACTCGAGTCGCATCTGCGTGCGGCGGTGGAGTTGCCCGAGGGCCGGCTTTTCCTCAACCTCTCGCCGACCGCCCTTCTCGACCCGAGATTCCGCGCGGGCGGCCTGGCCGGCCGGATTCGAAAGGCCGGCCTCTCACCAGAACAGGTCGTCGTGGAGATCTCCGAGATTGAGAACGTGGGCGATCCGGAGGTCTTCGCCGCTGCCATTCGGCCCCTTCGCGACGAACACTTTCAATTGGCGATCGATGACTTTGGCGCGGGATTCGCCAACGTTCGACTGCTGGTCGAGCTTGGGCCCGAGTTCGTCAAGATCGATCGCGCCCTGGTCACCGGCGCCTGGCAGCATCCTCGAAAGCGCGTCTTCCTCGAAACCCTCGGTTCGCTCGGCCTGCGCGTGAATTGCTCCGTCATCGCCGAAGGCGTCGAGACCGAACGCGACCTCGCGACCGTGCGAGCCTGCGGCATCCGCGTGGTGCAGGGATACTTCACCGGTTGCCCCGCCCCCGCCGAGCAGGCCCGCCTGGCTCCCCCTCTTCGCGTGACCGGCGTGGCCCTGATCGATTCACCCGAGGAAACGGTCGGCGCCCTCGCGCTGCCGCGCGACGGTGTCGGCCACAAGACCCGGGTCGGAGATCTCATACCCATGTTCGAACGCCAGCCGGAGCCTGCCGCCATCCCCGTCCTGGAGGGATCGAGAGTGCTCGGCCTCGTCACGCAGAGCATCCTCTTCTTCCATCTCGGTCATCGCTACGGCCACGCCCTGTGGAGCGATCGGGCGGTTTCGGAATTCGTGGAGGCGCACAACGAGGGCTTCGATCATCTGTCCGCCCTCAGCACTCTCGAGGCGGCGGCGGAGCTGAT
The DNA here is from genome assembly GCA_019694155.1 of Vicinamibacteria bacterium. Lineage (GTDB taxonomy): Bacteria > Acidobacteriota > Vicinamibacteria > Fen-336 > JAGNNV01 > JAGNNV01. The sequence continues at coordinate 87,752 of JAIBCN010000031.1, forward strand.
CCGGCGCCGGCCCGCCTGGCGGCGCTTCGATCCCCTGGTGGTCGAGAACGAAACGGGCGGCTACCACGGCCTGCTGCCCGTGGATCGCCTGCTCGGAGAAATGACCCGGCTCAAGGTCGAGTACGCCCTGCAATCGAGCCCGCTCACCGGCCTTCCCGGCAGCACGGTCCTCGCGCGGTCGGTCGACGCCCGATTGCGGTCGGCTAAGCCCTTCGTCGTGGGCTGGGCCGACCTCGATGACTTCAAGCCGTTCAACGATCGGTATGGCTTCAGTCGGGGGGACGCCGCGCTGTTGCTTCTGGCCGAGATCCTGGAGCGACACCTCCAACGAGGCGTGGGAGAGCTGGTGGCTCACGTGGGCGGCGACGATTTCGCCTTCCTGATCGAACCGGAGAATCACGTCCGGCGCGCCCAGGCCGCGGCGGCGGAGTTTTCCGAGCGGGTCCTCGGACTGTACGACCCCGAGGACCGTCTGGCCGGCGGCATCGAGAGCGTCGACCGCCGCGGACGGAAACGCCGATTCGGCATGACCAGCGTGTCCGTTGGCCTCGTGGCCTGGAACGGCGAGCCCGGCGTCAACTACCGCCGCCTGGTTGAAGTTGCGGCGGAGGTCAAGACCGCGGCCAAACAGACCACCGGACCGGTGGTGCTCTCGAACCAGCGCAGCCTCTCCACGTGATCCTGAACGCGGGTTCGCCCGGGGAACCCGCCTCCCCCGGCTGGAAGAACCCAAGGCGCGCCGCTGCGAGTTAACACGGACCTAACCCCGGCGTAACCCCCCCTTCTTGTCCGCCCCCTAGCGTCCGTTCGGTCCATCCACAAATGAGCCGAAGGTACCTCGAGAAAATGAACCTCCCTCTCCGTTTCGCAGCCACCGTTCTCCTTTTCGCCGCCGCCGCCCAGGCTCAGACCGTCCAGGTTGACCCCGCTCTGCCTTCCTACCAGAAGGTGAGCGGCGTCTCCGGAAATCTGAACAGCATTGGCTCCGATACCATGAACAACCTCATGACCCTCTGGGCGGAGGCGTTCACGAAGATGTATCCGAACGTCAAAGTGCAGGTGGAGGGCAAGGGATCCTCGACGGCGCCCCCTGCCCTCATCGCGGGCACCGCCCAGTTCGGTCCGATGTCTCGGGCCATGCGTTCCACGGAGATCGATCAGTTCGAGCGGAAGTACGGCTACAAACCCGTGCAGCTGCGGACGGCCTACGATGCTCTCGCGGTCTACGTGAGCAAGGACAACCCGCTCGAGAAGCTCACGCTCGCCCAGGTCGACGCCGCTTTTTCGAAGACCCGCCGCCGCGGCTACAAGTCGAACGTCATCACCTGGGGCGATCTCGGCCTGACCGGAGACTGGGCCCGCCGGCCGGTCAGCCTGTACGGCCGCAACTCGGCTTCGGGTACCTATGGCTTCTTCAAGGAGCATGCGATGAACAACGGCGACTACAAGGACAACGTCAAGGAGCAGCCGGGTTCCGCATCGGTGGTCCAGGGCGTCACCGGCGACCGCTTCGGCATGGGCTACAGCGGAATCGGCTACCGCACTTCGGGCGTGAAGGCGATCGCCATCGCGGAGGCCGAAGGGAAGCCTTATTCCTCCGGCAGCTACGACGACGTGAAGAGCGGCAAGTACCCTCTGAACCGCTTCCTCTTCCTCTATGTCAATCAGGCGCCGGACAAGCCCGCCGATCCCCTCGTGCGCGAATTCCTGAAACTCATCTTCAGCAAGGAGGGCCAGGAAGTGGTTCTGAAGGACGGCTACCTGCCGCTGCCCGCCGACGTCGTGAAGCAGGAGCTCGCGAAGATCCGCTAGGTCGTCGCTGCCGCGAAGAACGGTCGGAGGATGAACGAAGTCAAGACCGAAACCGTCCGGCAGCGGATGCACGCGGCTTCAGGACGGATCGCCCGGGTCAAGGCATGGGATCGTGTGGCCCGAGCCGTCATCACCATGGGCGGGCTGGGAGTGGTGGCGAGCGTCCTCTTCATCTTCCTCTTCATCCTGGGTGAGGCCTGGCCCCTGTTCCAACCCGCGACCGCGAGCAAGCTCGCATCGGCGGACGCCTCGGTCCTGCGGGGAGCCCTCGCTCTCGGGGTGGACGAGTATCAGCGAAAGCTCTTTGGGCTGATGCCGGCGGGCATTCTCAATATCTCGAGCATCGAAACCGGGAGGATCGAGAGAGAGGAAAAGCTCCCCGATCTGGGCGTCGCGACCCTGACGTCCGGCTCCCGCAACGCGAGCGGCTCTCTCCTGGTGGCGGGCACGTCGGACGGAAGAGCGGGCCTCGTTCACGTCCGGTTCCAGCCCCGATACGAGTCCGACAAGCTGGTCGACGTGTCGAGCGAAGTCCGGGCCGAACCGTTGATCGAGATGGATCCGGGACATCGCTCCCTTCGGCTGGTGGATGGCCGCGAGCGTGACGGAGCGGCGGTGGTCGTGGCCGTGGCCGGCGATCGTGAGATCGCCGTCATGCGCAAGGAGTCCGAGGACGCGGCCTTTGCCCGTGCGGTGCTGGAGGTGGGAGAAGGCGAGTCCATCACGCACCTTCAGCTCGCCCGCACCGATCTCCTCGCCGCCGCCACCGATCGAGGAGGTTTGTACCTGTGGGAACTCGGCTCCGAGATTCGACTGGTGGACAACCGGTCTCTCGCCCCCGCGCGGGTTACGGCCATGGCTTGGGCGAACGCCGACATCTCCCTTCTCGTAGGCGACGACCAGGGTGGAGTGGCCGCCTACTTCCGCGTCCGGGTCAAGGACGATGACCCCGAGCCCGTGCTGGTGCGCGCCCATGTCTACGAGAAACAGAGCGCCGCCCTGGTCGGACTCGTCCCCTCCGTGCGCGACAAGAGCTTCCTCGCCGTCGGCCAGGACGGCTCGCTTCGCATCCTGCACTTGACCTCCGAGCGTGTGATCGCTTCCCTCGCCTCGACCGAGGCCCCCATCGCAAGCACCCTGGTGGCCCCCAAGAACGACGGGGTTCTCGCGATCCTCACGGATGGCCGGCTCGCCCGCTACGGTCTGAAGGCGCCGCATCCCGAGGTCTCGGCGCGCGTCCTCTTCGGCAAGGCCTGGTACGAGGGGTATCCCCAACCCGAGTACGTCTGGCAGTCGACGGGGTCGACGGACGAGTTCGAACCCAAATTCTCCATGGTGCCTCTCGTGTTCGGCACCATCAAGGCGACGGTCTACGCCATGCTCTTCGCGGTCCCCATCGCCCTCATGGCCGCTCTCTACACGTCGCAGTTCGCTCACCCGAGCATCCGGCAGAAGATCAAGCCGACCGTCGAGATCATGGCGGCGCTCCCGAGCGTCGTGGTGGGCTTCATCGCCGGCCTGTGGCTGGCCTCGCGGGTGGAGGCGCAGATCGTGCCTGTTCTCCTCATGACCGTCCTGCTCCCGGCGCTTGGCACGAGCGGCGTCTTGTTCTGGGACGCGCTGCCCCAGCGGCTGCGGTCGCGGCTTCGCCCGGGAACGGAGCTCGCCGTGGTGGTGCCCCTGTGTCTGCTGGGAGCGCTCCTTGCGCTCGCCGTCGGCCCTGCGGCCGAGCGCGCCTTCTTCGGCGCCGATTTCAAGGGCTGGCTCGGCGCTTCCCTGGGGCTCGTCTACGACCAGCGCAACTCCATCGTGGTCGGCCTCGCCATGGGTTTCGCGGTGATTCCCATCATCTTCACGATCACCGAAGATGCGTTCTCGAGTGTTCCCGGGAACCTGACCGCGGCCTCCCTCGCTCTCGGCGCCAGCCGATGGCAGACCGCGGTGCGCGTGGTGCTGCCCACGGCGAGCCCCGGCCTCTTTTCCGCGATCATGGTCGGCTTCGGGCGCGCGGTGGGCGAAACCATGATCGTGCTCATGGCCACCGGGAACACACCCGTGATGGACTGGTCCGTCTTCAACGGCATGCGGACGCTCTCCGCCAACATCGCGGTCGAGATTCCCGAGGCCCCGAACGGCGGCACCCTGTTCCGCGTCCTTTTTCTCGCCGCCCTCCTGCTCTTCGCCATGACCTTCGTGGTCAATACCCTGGCCGAGATCGTCCGCCAGCGCCTTCGCGAACGCTACAAGGCGTTATGAGCCCAGCCTTGTCCGCCAAACGCAACCGACCGGCGGGAGAATCGCTGGTCTGGTTCACGGCCAGCGCCCTCGGCCTGTGCCTGCTCATGATCGGCGGCCTGATCGCCATCATCCTCACGAACGGGCTGGGTTTCTTCTGGCCGCGGCCCCTCGTCGAGTTCACTCTCAAGGAGGGCTCGAAGCGTCTGGCGGAGATTTCCGCCCACGAAGGAATCCCGAACCCCGGTCATCCCGATCACCTGCTTAACAAGAGGACGCTTCTCAAGGTGGGCAATCGCGATCTCCGGGGCATCGACTTCGAATGGGTGAACGACGCGGACGTGGTGAAGCGGGAAGCCCCCGCGGACGCCTGGTTCGTCGAGCGCCGCGAATACGGACCCTTCCTCGGGTTCCTCGTGCGGATCAGCGAGGGCGGCCGCGAAATCGCCTCGTCGCCCGAGGCGGTGGCCACGCGGCTGGCCGCGGGACTCGAGGCGGCGGAAAGAGACCGTGCCGTCATCCGGCGCATAGAAAGGAACGACATCGGCGCCATCAACCTGCGCCTCGAGCAGGCCCGCCTGTCCCTGCGTTCTCTCGACCTTAAGGCCCGCGCCAACCCAGGGGCGGATCAGAAAGCGGAGCGCGATCGCATCGCCACCGCCGTCGCCGCCGACCAGCAGCAGTATGCGACCCGGCAGAAGGAGCTGGAGGAGATCGTCGCGAAGGCTTCGTCCGCCACCCTTGTTCTGCGCTCGGCGTCGGGAGAAGAGAAGGAGCTTCGGCTTCTCGACATCTATCGCGCGTATCCGGCGAACCAGCTTTCCTGGCTCGAGCGGGCCTCGATCTACGCGAGCCGACTCGGCGGCTTCCTCTGGGACGATCCGCGGGAGGCCAACACCGAAGGCGGCATCTTCCCCGCCATCTTCGGGACCGTGATGATGGTGTTTCTCATGACCCTGGTGGTGGTTCCAACCGGCGTGCTCGCCGCCTTGTACCTGCGGGAGTACGCGGCGCAGAGCCTGCTCGTGCGGATCGTCCGCATCGCCGTGAACAACCTGGCGGGCGTACCCTCCATTGTCTTCGGTGTGTTCGGTCTGGGGTTCTTCGTCTACACCATTGGCGGGACCATCGATCGCACGTTCTTCCCCGACGCCCTGCCCACGCCGACCTACGGCACCGGCGGCATCCTGTGGGCCGCTCTCACCCTGGCCCTGCTCACGGTTCCCGTGGTCATCGTGGCGTCCGAGGAGGCCCTGGCCGCGGTTCCGAGGTCCATTCGAGAGGCGTCCCTGGCCCTCGGCGCCACCAAGTTCCAGACCATCGTCCGCGTGGTCCTGCCCTCGGCGGCGCCCGGGATCCTGACCGGGCTCATCCTGGCCATGGCCCGCGGCGCCGGCGAAGTGGCGCCGCTCATGCTCACCGGTGTGGTGAAGCTCGCGCCCGACCTCCCGCTCGACGGCTTCTTTCCCTTCTTCCACCTTGATCGCAAGTTCATGCATCTGGGTTTCCACATCTACGACGTCGGCTTTCAGAGCCCGAACGTGGAGGCGGCGAAGCCCATGGTCTACATGACCACGGTTCTGCTGCTCCTGATCGTGGTGCTTCTGAACCTCACCGCCATCGTTGTCCGCAATCGCCTGCGCCGGCGATTCCAGGCCGGCGCCTTCTAGGGCTTCACCCAAACATCATGAACGACGACCGCCCGAGCCCCATTCGGATCCACACCGAGCTTTCCGAAGCTCAGAAGGAGATCGATCCGCCTTCGCCGCTCGCCATCGTCTCCGACAAGCTGAATCTCAGCTACGGCGCGAACCATGTGCTGCACGACATTTCCATGGGGATCGAAGAGCGCCGGGTGACCGCGTTCATCGGCCCCTCCGGCTGCGGGAAGTCCACCTTCCTCCGCTGCTTCAACCGGATGAACGATCTCATCGACAACGTCACCATCAGCGGCAAGCTCCTGGTTCGCGGCCTCGACATCAACGCCCCCGCCGTGGACGTCATCGAGGTGAGGCGTCGTGTCGGAATGGTCTTTCAGAAGTCCAACCCCTTCCCCAAGTCCATCTACGAAAACGTGATCTACGGCCTCCGCATCGCCGGCATCACGGACAAGGCGACTCTCGACGCCGCCTGCGAGAAGAGCCTGCGGGGAGCCGCGCTGTGGGACGAGGTGAAGGACCGCCTTCACGACAGCGCGCTCGGTCTCTCCGGCGGCCAGCAGCAGCGGGTGTGCATCGCCCGGGCCATCGCGGTCGAGCCGGAGATCGTGCTCATGGACGAGCCTTGTTCCGCGCTCGACCCCATCGCGACCCTCAAGATCGAAGAGCTGATCTATTCGCTCAAGGACAGCTATACGATCGTCATCGTGACCCACAACCTGCAGCAGGCGGCGCGGGTTTCCGACAAGACCGCTTTCTTCTGGCTGGGGAAGCTCATCGAGATGGGCCCGACGGCCCAGATGTTCACGAACCCCGGCAACAAGCTCACTGAGGACTACATTACGGGAAGGTTCGGATAATGGAACGCCACCACTTCGAAGGCGACCTCGATACGCTGAAGCACCGTCTCCTTCACATGGGGTCTCTCATCGAAGCGCAGACCCACAAGGCCCTCGTCTCCCTCCTGGAGCGGCGGGCGGAGCTCGCCCGGGCGGTGATCGAGGGCGACGCCGCCGTGAACCTCCTCCAGATGGAGATCGACGACCGCTGCCTCAAGATGCTGGCCCTTCAGCAGCCCATGGCCACCGACCTGCGGCTCATCACCTCGGCCATGAAGATGGGCGCCGATCTCGAGCGCATCGGCGACCAGGCCGTGAACATCGCGGAGACGGCGCTCAGGCTCCAGGAGACGCCGCCCCTGCGTCCGGTCATCGACATCGCCGAAATGTCCGAGCTCGCCCAGAAGATGACCCGCGACGCCCTTGACGCCTTTGTCCGCCGCGACGCGGCCCTCGCCCGCGACGTGCTCCTGCGCGACGATCGCGTGGATCACCTGAAGGACACGGTATTCCGCGTTCTCCTCACTCACATGATGGCGGACCCCGGCACCATCGAACGGGCGCTCGGCCTCATCCTGATCAGCCGCAACATCGAGCGGATCGCCGACCACGCCACCAACATTGCCGAGGACGTGATCTTCCTGGTCGAAGGTAAGGACGTGCGTCACCATCACTCGGGGGAGTAGAGCGAGGCGCGCGGGCGAGGCGACAAGGGCCCGGCCCGGAGGACCGTCCCGTATGATGAAGCCGTGACCGGCCACACCGCGGTTTCTTCCCGCTTCGGGCCCGCCCAACCATGACGGACAAGGTGATCGGCGTGCTGGGAGGGATGGGCCCCGAGGCCACCATCGCCTTCTATTCCAGGCTCGTGGCCCATACCCCCGCGGGGCGGGATCAGGACCATCTCAGGGTCATCATCGATTCGAATCCGGGAATCCCGGATCGCACGGCGGCGATCCTCGGGCGCGGTGAGTCGCCGGTTTCCGCGATGGTCAAGGGAATCGACGGCCTCCGAGGCGCGGGCGCGGACTTCGTCGCCATTCCCTGCGTCTCGGCCCATGCGTTCGTCGATGAACTGAAGGCCAGCGCGGGCCTCCCCATTCTCTCCGTCCTCGACGTGGTCGCGGAGGCCATCGAGCGGCATCCCCGGCGGATCCGGAGCGTCGGACTCATGGGCACCACCGGCACCCTTCGAGCCGGAATGTTCCAGCGCCGGCTTGCCGAGGCCGGCCTCGAGGTCGTGGTTCCGGGCGCCGAGGATCAGGCGCGGGTCCAGGCGTCGATCTACGCGGTGAAGGCGGGCGCCCCCGAGGCGGTTCGTCGTCAGCTCACCGCGGAATTGCGTTCCATCGCGATGCGGCTCACTTCCATGGGAGCGGAAGGGATCGTCCTCGGGTGCACGGAGATTCCCCTCGTCCTCGGCCAGGCCGATCTGGCCGTCCCCGTGTTCGACTCCCTGCACCTGCTTGCCCGCGCCGCGATCCGGTGCGCGGGCCGTCAACCGATGGCGGTTGAATCGGAAGGGCCGCGGGGCCGCGAATGACCGACCACCTGAAGGACGCCGGCCTCGACACCGAATTCGAAAGAGGGCTCGGCGCTTTCGACGCGACCATGGTGGTGGTCGGCTCGATGGTCGGCTCCGGAATCTTCCTCGTCTCCGCCGAGATGTCCCGCGTGCTTGGAAGCCCGGGCTGGCTCCTTGCTTCCTGGCTCGTAACCGCGGCCCTCACCCTCGCCGCCGCCCTGTCCTACGGCGAGCTCGCGGCCATGATGCCGCGCGCGGGCGGGCAATACGTCTACCTTCGTGAGGCGTTTTCGCCGATCTGGGGCTTCCTCTACGGCTGGACCCTGTTTCTGGTCATCCAGTCCGGGACCATCGCCGCGGTGGCGGTCGGGTTCGCGCGCTACCTGGGCGTGTGGATTCCCCTGGTGTCGGAAGAGCGCTACCTCGTCGCTCCCGTGCATCTGACCGAACGCTACGCGGTCTCTCTCTCCACGACGCAGCTCGTGGCGCTCGTCGTCATCGCCTTGCTCACCTGGACCAACACGCGCGGCCTGAAGTGGGGCCGCCTGATCCAGAACGTCTTCACGTCCACGAAGACCGTCGCGCTCTTCGGGCTCGTGGTCCTGGGTCTTCTCGGCGGCTGGAACACCATCGCGGTGTCATCGAACTTCGGCGATCCGTGGACCATCCGCGGCGCCACGCCCGTGGCTCAAGGCCTCACCGCCGATTCCGGCTTCGGGCTGTTCGTGGCTCTGTGCGTCGCGCAGGTGGGGTCGCTCTTCGCCGCGGACGCGTGGAACAACATCACCTTCACCGCGGGCGAGGTGAAGGATCCGCGCCGGAATATCCCGCTTTCCCTGGCCGCGGGGACCGGCCTCGTGATCGGTCTCTATCTCCTCGCGAACCTCGCCTACCTCGTCACCCTGCCGTTCGATCAGATACAGCACGCGCCTTCGGATCGCGTCGCCACGTCGACTCTCGAGGTCGTTCTGCCCGGCCGTGGCGCTCTGATCATGGCGGTCGGGATCATCGTTTCGACCTTCGGCTGCGCGAACGGCATGATTCTCTCCGGCGCGCGCGCGATCTACGCGATGGCCAGGGATGGCGTCTTTTTCGAGGCGGCGGGCCGCCTGAACCGGGCGCAGGTCCCTGCCTGGGGCCTGGTCCTGCAGGGCGCCTGGGCGTGTTTCCTGGTGCTTCCGCGCACTTTCGACCCGGCCACACGCGCCTACGGGAACCTCTACAGCAACCTGCTCGACTACGTGATCTCCGCGGCGCTCCTTTTCTACATCCTCACCATCCTTGGCCTGTTCCGTCTGCGGCGCACGCGTCCCGAGGTCGAGCGGCCATATCGCGCGATCGGCTACCCCTTCGTGCCCGCGATCTACGTCGCGGCCGCCTGTGTGCTGCTGGCGACGCTCTTCGTGTATCGCAACGCGACGACCTGGCCCGGGTTCGCCATCGTGGCCCTGGGAGTTCCCGTCTATTTCATGTGGGGCCGCGCCGGCCGCGCATCGAGATGAGGCGCATGGGCTCACGGATGCGGGTCGAGGCCTCGACGACCATCGAGATTCCTCGAGACGGAACGCAGCAAATGAAAGGAAACCCATGAAGCCCCTGGCTCAAATCCCCCTGCGTATCCCCCGTTCCGGGATCCGCGAAGTGATGGACCTCGCCCTCGTGGCCGAGAAGCAGGGTCCGGTCATCCATCTCGAGGTCGGCCAGCCTGACTTCGCGACCCCGGCTCACATCGTGGAAGCGACCTGCCGCGCGGTGCGCGAGGGCCACACGCGCTACATCTCCACCGCGGGCATCGGGCCGCTGCGGGAGGCGGCCGCGCGTTCCTACGAGAGGCGCACCGGTGTGCCGACCTCGGCCAGCCAGATTCTCGTCACCACCGGCGCCATGATGAGCCTCGCCACCGCGTTCATGACGCTTCTCGAAGCCGGCGACGAAGTGCTGCTCCCCGATCCCGGCTGGCCCAACTACTCGACGTCGGTGGCCCTGGCGCGGGGTGTCTGCGTGCCTTACACCCTGCAAGCGCCGCTCTTCCTGCCCGATCTCGATCAACTCCAGTCCCTGGTGACCCCGAAGACGAAGATCCTTCTCGTGTGCAGCCCTTCGAATCCCACGGGGCAGGTGCACGACGCCGCGCTCACCGAAGCGCTCGTGGCTTTCGCCCGGAGGAACGACCTGTGGGTGGTTTCGGACGAGATCTACAGTGAGATCGTCTTCGGGGGCCCGGCTCCGAGCGTCCTGAGTTTCGACACCGATGAGCGCTGTCTGGTGGTGAGCGGTGTTTCGAAGACGTACGCCATGACCGGCTACCGGATCGGCTTCACCCGCGGGCGCCAGGACTACATCACGGTCGCCGCGAAGCTCCAGGAGCCCTTCGTGTCCTGCGGCACCGCGTTCTCACAGCTGGCCGCGGTGGCCGCTCTCGAAGGGCCGCAGGATTGCGTGGCGGAGATGCGCGCGGCCTACCATCGGCGCCGCGATATCGCGCTCGATGTCCTGCGCGCGCGCGGTCTCTACCGGTACACCCCGGGCGGCGCGTTCTACGTGATGGTCGACATTTCCGACGCGGCCATGAGCTCGAGGGAATTCACCCTGCGCCTGCTCGAGGAGAAGCGCGTGGCCGTGGCCCCGGGCGGCACCTTCGGCGCCATGAGCGAGCGGGCGGTGAGAGTGTCGGTGGCGTCGAGCGACGAGGACGTGCGGGAGGGCGTGACGCGAATCTGCGATTTCATCGCGGAAGCAAAGGCGAGAGCGGGGAAGTAAGAGCCCCGATCAGACGGGCTTGACCGGCAGGAAGCTGATCGCGATGGTCCAGCACGCGATCGCGGTCAGGCCCACGATGAGGCAGGCGAGGCTTCGGGCCTTTCCACCCCGCGTCCACAAGGCGGCGATGCCGGAAGCGCACAGTGCCGCCATCGCGGGCCGCGCGGCGAGCGCCACGCGCACCTGGACCGGCGTCACGAGCCCGACGAAGGCGAAGGCCGCGATCACGAGGATCCACGCGCCGAGCGCCCGGGCGAGCGCCTTTCGCTCCTGCGGCCAGGTGGCGACCCCGATGGCCAGGGCGAGCATCAGCACCGCGGTGATCCACCAGCTTTCCCCCCCGCTCATGCGCGCGAGCTTCTCCGTGACGGGCGCGGTCATGGGTCCCACGGCGGCGGCTCCCTCGAGATGCCGCATGCGGTCCCAGCCCTCGATGACGACGTTCATGAAGCGCCGGTAGTAGAGAAGGAACGACGCGAGGAGAGCGGCGATCAGGGGCGCCGCGCGCCGCAAGACGGAACCCCCCTCGCCGCGGACCCAGGCGAGGAGGAACGACAGCGGGGGACCAAGAAGCAGGGTTCCGAAATGCGAGAGGAAGCCGCCCCAAAGCGCCAGGGAAGCGAGCACCGGCCGCCCCACGAGCAGGAAGGCGCAGCCGAAGATCATCAGCGAGTCCGAGAAGAGATTGGAGAGGTTTCCGATGAAGAAGACCACGAACCCTTCCGGCGAAAGAGCCAGGAGAACGAAGGTGAGGGCGCCCACCGCATCGGTCGACATCCGGGCGACGGCGAGAGCGAACGCGAGTGTGGCGAGCGTCTCCGTCACCACCACGATCCCCCGGAGAAGCGTCACCCACTCGGTCTGGGGAAGGGAGGAAAGAGGCAGGGCGACGGCGTAAAGGCCGGGCGGGTAGGGGAAGGAAATCGCGGGCGGCGGGGTGGCCGAGGTGAAGAACCAGTCCCCGGCCACCACGCGTCTCAGATTCGCGGCGTGGCCGGCGGCATCCGCGTCGATGATCTGGGGATGACCCAGCAGCGACAGTTTGAGTGTCGCGATCCACAAGACCGTGGTCGCCGCCAGGCGCCAGCGCGGATTCCGCACCCGCGTCATTCCCGCACTGAGAAGGAGGCCGATGACGGCGAGCCAGGAGATCCGTTCACTGTAGCGGCCGAGGAATGCGCCCCCGGTGATGGAAAGCCAGGAGAGCGTGCCCGCCTCGACGAGGGCGGCGCCAAGTGCGACCCATGGAGAAACGCCTGCGCCGAGTGCGGCAAGGTAGCACGCGAGCGAAACCAGGGCGAGCGCGCCCAGGGCTTCGCCGGGAATCGGCACGGTGGAGCCGCCCCCAGGAGCGAGGCGGACGTTTTCCACCATCACTCCCACCGATCCCAGTACCTTGATGGAGACCAGGGCGCCGCGGCCTCCCCGAGGCGGAATGTCCAACGGCACCCGCTTCGGCGCGGTCGGAATGGCGAGGCGCTCGGTCTCGACACCGTCGACCGAGAACACCACTTCGTGGGTTTCCTTCGGGGAGCTGCCCATCCCCTGGATGCGCAGGGTGATGGTCGCCGGCCGCGATCGCTCGAGTCTGGGGAATCGCAGCGTCGCTTCGTTGTCCGTCCAGTTGAAGACCCGGCCGGTGGGAGACAGTTCCGGATCCTTGACACCCTTCGCTTCGAAGAAGCCCGGCCTCGTGGCGAACCACTTCTCGCCGCCTATGGGCGTGGAGAATCCGCCTCGCCCGAAGCCCTGGTTCCAGGCCACAAGCGCCAGGGGGCCGGAGGCGAGCGCGACCGCGCCCAGAGCCATTTTCAGTCGTGTTCCACTCAGCAAGCGCCCGCACGGTAACACGAGCACGGACGAGGCATCGTGAGATTCCGTTTGACACGACTCGCCGCGCGGGTTCACAATCCCCGTCCTCGTGAGTCAACACTCCTCGGTTCTCCTCGTTTCGCGCTGGTGGTGGCGGAGCTCTGGATGCGCCTTGGGAGGAGCTTGCGACTAGCCACTCACTGATCCCGTAACGAGGATCCCCGAAAGCCCCCGAAGCGCATAGCGCCCGGGGGCTTTTTGTTTTTGTCCTTCCTCTTCCTGTTCCGAGTCACCAAACCTTGAACCTCACACCTCTTCTCAACAAGGCCGTTCACCGGTCGCTCTCCGAAAGCGACGCGCGGGAGGCGGCGCTCGCTCTCATGACCGGCCAGGTTCCTCCGGCCCAGGCCGGAGGTCTCCTCTCCGCCCTGCGGGTGCGGGGCGAAAACGGCGGAGAAATCCTGGGCTTTGCCCGCGCCCTGCGCGAGCATGCTTCCCCCTTCAGCCTTCCCTCATCCGGGCTCATCGATACCTGCGGCACGGGCGGGGACGCCCTTGGCACCTTCAACGTTTCGACTCTCGCCGGTCTCGTGGCCGCGGCCTGCGGCGCGCGGGTGGCGAAGCACGGGAATCGCGCGGTCTCCAGCCGTTGCGGGAGCGCCGACCTGCTCGAAGCCCTGGGGGTGCGGGTCGATGGCCCCCCGCGTGTCGCCGCACGCTGCATCGACGAGGCGGGTTTTGGCTTTCTCTTCGCGCCGAGTTATCACCCGACCCTGCGCCAGCTCGCTCCCCTCCGCCGCGAGCTTGGCTTCCGCTCGATCTTCAATCTCGTCGGCCCCCTCGCGAACCCCGCCCGGGTGACCCGTCAGGTGGTGGGGGTTCCCTCCACCGCCTATCTCCTCCCGGTGGCGGAGGCGCTTCAGGCCCTCGGTCTCGAGCATGCCTACGTGGTGTTTGGCGCGGACGGCGCCGACGAGGTCTCGCTCACCGGCCCCACCAGCGTTGTCGAGGTCAGATCCGAACGCCTGGACTCGCACTTCATCCACCCCGAGGACGCGGGCCTCGAGACCTGCCGGCTCGAGGAACTCGCCGGAGGAGGTCCGGAGGAGAACGCCGCCATCGCGAACCGCATCCTGAGCGGCAAGCGCGGCCCCGCGCACGACTTCGTCGTGATCAACGCGGCGGCGGCGCTCGTGGTTTCCGGACGCGCCGGTTCTCTGCGCGAAGGCGCGGCGCAGGCCCGGGAAGCGCTGCTCTCGCTTCGAGCCCGCGCGGTTCTCGACACCGTGCGCCGCGTTTCACAGGAGGCCGCGTGAACTTCCTCGACAACGTGCTCGAAGCCAAGCGCTCGGAGATCGCGCGCCTGCGCCAGACGCCGCCTCGATTCGCCCGCGTGCCGGATCGAGACTTCGCGCGCGCCCTGCGCGGTCCTGGCCTGTCCGTCATCGCGGAGATCAAGCGTCGCTCGCCATCGAAGGGCGAGCTGCAGCCGCAGCTCGACGTCGCGGAGACCGCGCGCGCATACTCGCTCGGTGGCGCCGCGGCCATCTCATGCCTCACCGACGCCAGGTTCTTCGGCGCCCGCGATGATGACTTCGCGCAGGCTCGCACCGCCGGCCTTCCCGTGCTACGGAAGGATTTCCTGATCGACGAGATCCAGATCGACGAGAGCGCCTCTCTGGGTGCGGCGGCCGTTCTCCTGATCGTGAAGATCCTCGAAGGCCGCCGTCTCGAAACCCTGCTGCGACACGCGGCCTCGCTCGGCCTCGAAGCTCTCGTCGAGGTTCACGATGAGGCTGAACTCGATCGCGCCCTGTCCGCGGGCGCCTCGATCGTGGGCGTGAACAACCGCGACCTTGGCACGCTCGAAGTCGACCCCGAGCGAGCCCTTCGCCTTCGTCCGCGCATTCCCGCGGGAACCCTGAGCGTCGCGGAAAGCGGCGTTCGCTCCCGCGGCGATATCGACAGCCTCGCGGCGGCCGGTTTCGACGCCGTCCTCATCGGCGAGGCCCTGGTCGCGAGTTCGGACCCGGTGGCCGCGTTGATGAATCTCACCGGAAAAGGCGTGGAGGTGTCGCGATGACCTGGATCAAGGTCTGCGGCATCACGAGCAAACCCGACGCGGAGGCCGCGATTCGCGCGGGGGTGTCCGCGATCGGCCTGGTGATGGCGCCGTCTCCCCGGCGTGTGACCCTCGAGAAAGCCATCGGCATCGCGGCGATCGCGCGCGGCCGCGTCGAGGTGGTGGGCGTTTTCAAGGACCCTGCGGCCATCCCCTCCGCTCACGCCATCGTGGGCTTCGATCGGGTTCAGTTCCACGGCGACGCGCCGCTCGAGGTGCCGGTTTCGGTGCTGCGGGCGATTCGACCAGAGGCTCTGGAACGGACCGCGTCGCACGAAGGAGAAACGACGTTGATTGACGGAAGCGAAGGCAAAGGCGCCGCATTCGACTGGACGCGGGTTCGATCGAGAGCGGGCGCCTTCGTGATCGCCGGAGGCCTCACACCCGAAAACGTGGGTGAGGCGGTCGCGGTGGCGCGGCCCTTCGGCGTCGACGTCTCGTCGGGCGTGGAAAGCGCCCCCGGCCGGAAGGATCCGGAAAAGATGGCCCGGTTCGTCCTGGCCGTGAGGAGAGCCGATGCTGCCCGCTGACCGATCCGGGTACTTCGGCGCTTACGGGGGGCGCTTCATTCCCGAGACCCTTTCCTTGGCCCTTGCTGAGCTCGAGACTGCCTACGACGAGGCCCGCGTCGACCCCGCGTTCCAGGCGCGGCTCGAGGATCTCCTGCGGAACTACGTCGGGCGGCGCACGCCCCTGTATTTCGCCGAGCGTCTGACCGTGCATACGGGCGGCGCGCGCATCTACCTCAAGCGTGAAGACCTCAATCACACAGGCGCGCACAAGATCAACAACGCGATCGGCCAGGCCCTGCTCGCGAAGCGCCTCGGGAAGGCGCGCATCATCGCGGAGACGGGGGCGGGCCAGCACGGCGTCGCCACCGCCACCGCCTGCGCGCTTCTCGGTCTGCCCTGCCGCGTCTTCATGGGCGAGGTCGACGTGGCGCGCCAGCGGCCCAACGTGCAGCGCATGGAACTGCTCGGCGCCAGCGTCATTCCGGTCGACTCGGGCACCCGCACGCTGAAGGACGCAATCAACGCGGCCCTGAGGCAGTGGGTGAGCGATGTGCGCGATACGCACTACCTCGTGGGCTCGGTGGTCGGGCCCGATCCGTTCCCGCGGATGGTGCGGGATCTCCAGTCGGTGATCGGCCGGGAAACCCGCGCCCAGTGCCTCGAAGCGCTGGGCCGTCTGCCGGACCTGGTGGTGGCCTGCGTCGGCGGTGGATCGAACGCGATCGGCATGTTCCATCCGCTCCTCGACGACCCCATCGCCCTCGTGGGGGTGGAGGCGGCCGGTCACGGAATCGAAACGGCGCGCCATGCTGCGACCCTGACCCGGGGGCGGCCGGGCGTCCTCCATGGAGCCCGCACGATTCTGCTTCAGGACGAGGACGGACAGATCCAGGAGGCGCACAGCATCTCGGCCGGCCTCGACTATCCGGGGGTGGGGCCGGAGCACGCGCACCTGCGCGACATGGGCCGGGTGCGTTACGAGAGCATCACCGATGCCGAAGCGCTCGCCGCCTTCCGTCTCCTCGCTCGCCTCGAAGGCATCGTGCCCGCACTCGAGTCCGCGCACGCGGTGGCCTTCGCTCTCCAGGCCGCCTCCGCCCTGCCGCCCGACCGCGTGGTGGTGGTCAATCTCTCCGGCCGCGGCGACAAGGACCTCGACCATGTAATCGCGCTCGGCGCGGAGGCCCGGTCATGAGCATGAGAGCGATGTTCGAGGCGACACGGGGGCGAGGCGAGATCGCTCTCATTCCCTATGTCACCGCGGGGTATCCCTCGATCGAAGCCTCCCTCGACCTCGTCGACCGGGCGGCGGAAGCGGGCGCCGACGCCGTCGAGATCGGTCTTCCCTTTTCGGACCCCGTCGCGGACGGCCCGACCATCCAGTTCGCGTCTCATCAGGCCCTCGAGCGGGGCTTCCGCACGCGGGTGTTCCTCGACGCCATCACCGCGCGCCGCCCCGCCTCTCCCCTCATCCTGATGACGTACCTGAACCCTCTTCTTGCTCTCGGTCCGAGCGCCTGCGCGAAGCTCGCCGCGGCGGGCTTCAGGGCGCTGGTGGTTCCGGATCTGCCCGAGGAGGAGGCGGCTTCGATTGGCGGCGAGGCTGAACCCGCCGGCATCGATCTCGTGCTGCTCGCGGCCCCCACGAGCTCGCCGGAGAGACTGCGCCGCATCGGCGCCGCGTCACGCGGATTCGTCTACGTCGTAGGTGTCGTGGGCACCACGGGGGCGAGGCGCGAGGCGGACCCCGCGCTGCCGGGGATCCTCGATCGCGTGCGTCCCACCACCGCATTGCCCCTGGTGGCCGGGTTCGGCCTTTCCGAGCCGCCCCACATTCGAGCCATCGCTTCCCACGCCGACGGCGCCATCGTGGGCAGCCGGCTCGTGGAGGCCATTCGCCATGGCGAAGACTTCTCTGCCCTCATCCGTTCCTTCAAACAAGCCACCCGGAGACCTTGATGCTGATCCTCATGAAACCCAGTCCGACCCCCGAGGCGGTCGCCCTCGTCTGCCGCGCCGTGCGCGAACTCGGCCTCGTGCCGCACCCGATCCCCGGGGTCACCCGCGTGGCCATCGGCGTCACCGGCAACACCGGCCCGGTGGACGAAACGCCCATCCGCGGACTGCCCGAAGTCGTCGACGTGATCCGTGTGACCAAGCCCTACAAGCTCACGAGCCGCGAGATGAAGCCGGATGACACCGTGGTCGTGGTGGGCGGCGTCCGCATCGGCGAGCAGAGGCCGGTGGTGGTCGCGGGGCCGTGCTCGGTGGAGACCCGCGAGCAGACCGTCGAAACCGCGAAGCGCGTGAAGGCGGGCGGTGCGCAACTGCTCCGCGGCGGCGCGTTCAAACCGCGCACCTCTCCTTACGCCTTCCAGGGCCTCGGCGAGAAGGGTCTCGAGATCCTCGCGGAGGCGCGCGACATCACCGGCCTGCCGCTCGTGACCGAAGTGATCGGCGTCGAGGTCTTCGAGGCGGTTGAGGCGGTGACCGACATTCTGCAGATCGGCGCCCGCAACATGCAGAACTATCCCCTCCTGCGCCGGGCGGGTAAGAGCCGCAAGCCGGTTCTGCTCAAGCGCGGGCAGTCCGCGACGCTCGAGGAATTCCTGCTCGCCGCCGAGTACCTGCTCTCGGAAGGCAACCCGAACGTCATCCTGTGCGAGCGGGGGATTCGTACCTTCTCCGATCACTCCCGATACACGCTCGACATCAACATCGTGCCCGAACTCAAGAGCCTCACTCATCTTCCGGTCCTCGTCGATCCCTCGCACGCTTCGGGAAAGCGAGAGATGGTGGTGCCCCTCGCCCGCGCCGCCTTTGCGGCGGGCGCCGATGGCGTGATCGTCGAGGTCCACCCTTATCCCGACAAGGCGCTGTCGGATGGCCGGCAATCCCTGAACCTCCAGCTCTTCGCGGACATGATGCGAGGCCTCGAGCGCTTCGTTCCGAACGTCGAGCCCGAGCCGGCTCTCGTCGCATGAGCACCGCTCACCTTCGCCTCGACCACGCGGCGGATGCGTTTGCCGCGTTCACCCGGATCTACGCGGGCGAGCGGTACGCCTTCTTGTGCGAATCGCTCGGAGAAGCGGGCCGCAACCGCTTCTCGTTCTTCGGCGGTCGCCCCACCCGGGTCCATCGGAGCCGCCCGGGCGCGATCACCGTCGAGAACGTGCGGACGGGCGAGAACTGGTCCGATCCGCGCGAACTCCTCGACTCGGTGCGCGCCCTTCTCGCCGAAGCCGAACCCATGCCGGACATAGGACCCTTCTCCTCCGGTGTCGTCGGCTACTTCGGCTACGATGTCGTGAGGCGGTTCGAGCGCCTTCCCTCCGCCCCCCCCGACCCCGAAGGGCTGCCCGAGAGCGTTCTGCTTGTTCCTTCCGAGATCGTGGTGGTCGACCACCAGCTGGGCTCCACCGACATCCTGGTGCATGGTGCGGGCGGCGCCCTGCGCCTCGCCGCCTTGCGGGCGATGATCGACTCGCCGGGCGCTGAGCCGCCGGCGCCCGAAGTCGCGGGCGAGACGATCGGGTTCGAGGCGCGAACGACGAGGCCGGCGTTCGAAGCGGGGGTGGAGGCGATCCTGGAACACATCCGCGCGGGCGACATCTTCCAGGGCGTTCTCTCCCAGCGATTCGAGGCGGAATTCGGCTCCGATCCTCTCGACCTCTATCGCGTCCTGCGCGAGGCGAATCCCTCGCCTTACATGTACTTCCTCAAGCTCGGTCCGGACCATGCGGTGCTTGGGTCCTCGCCGGAGGTCCTGGTGAGCCTCGATGGAGGGAAGGCCATGACCCGGCCGCTCGCGGGCACCCGCCCGCGGGGCGATTCTCCGGAGCGCGACGCCGATCACGCGGAAGAACTTCTCAGGGATCCCAAGGAGCGCGCGGAGCACGTGATGCTCGTCGACCTGGCTCGAAACGATCTCGGACGGGTCTGCGAATACGGCAGCGTGCAGGTCACGCGCCAGTTCGAGATCGAACGACACGCCCGCGTCATGCACATCGTGTCAGAGGTCACGGGCCGCCTGCGCGGGGAACACGACGCTCTCGATCTCTTTCGCGCGACCTTCCCCGCGGGGACGGTGACGGGCGCGCCGAAAATCCGCGCCATGGAGATCATCGATTCGCTCGAACCGGTCAGGCGCGGACTCTACGGGGGAGCCATCGGCTACATCGATCCATCGGGGCGTATGGATCTGTGCCTGGCCATTCGAACGCTCGTGGTGCACCGGGGCCGCGTGCTCCTGCAGGCCGGAGCCGGCGTGGTCGCGGACTCCGATCCGGCACGCGAGTACGAGGAGACACGACACAAGGCCTCGGCCCTGGTCCGCGCCGTCGAGCGGTGCCGGGCCTCTGTTCCGGAGGTGGCGTCGTGATCGCGGTCATCGACAACTACGACTCGTTCGTCTTCAATCTGGTCCAGGCTCTTGGCTCCATGGGCGAGGAGATCCGCGTTTTTAGAAACGACGCCATCGACGTGAGCGCGCTTCGGGTCCTGCGGCCGGACGCAGTCGTACTGTCACCGGGGCCGGGGCGACCGGAGGACGCGGGCATCACCCTGTCCGCGATCCGCGAGCTGTCCGCTTCCGTTCCCATGCTTGGCGTGTGTCTCGGGCACCAGGCGATCGCGTCCGCGTTCGGGGGCCGGGTGGTGCGGGCGGATGAGCCGCGCCACGGGAAAGCTTCCTCCGTGGAACACGACGGGACCGGCCTTTTCGAGGGCGTCGCTTCGGGATTCCAGGCCGGTCGATATCATTCGCTGGTCGCCGACCGAACGTCTCTTCCCGCGGAGCTGCGTGTGACCGCCTGGACCGGAGACGGAACGGTGATGGGGCTCCGGCATGTCGATCGCCCTCTGCACGGCGTGCAGTTTCATCCTGAGTCCGTTCTCACGCCCGAGGGGAACCGGCTGCTGCGGAACTTCCTGCGCCTGGCCCACGAGGCATAGCGATCAGGGATGCCACGGGCTTTGCGAGCGATGAAGCTCCTGGGCCAGAATCGCCCGTGGCCCCATCGTCCAGGCAGCGCGAGTGGCTTTTTCGTCTCGCTCTCCTGAGTCTCTCCCTGCTCTTCGCTCTCGGTATCGCCGAGGTTGCGGCCCGCATTCTGCGATCCTCCCAACGAGGAGGCAAGGAGGGCGGGGAGGATGCTCGGTACAACGAGTACGACCCTCTTCTCGGCTGGCGCAAGAAGAAGGACGCGAGCGCCACCTACAGACGGCGCGAGTACACCGTGGACGTGCGCATCAACTCACAGGGCCTGCGCGACCCCGAGCGCTCCTTCGAGCCTCCGCCGGGCGTCTTCCGGGTTCTGGCCCTCGGGGATTCTTTCGTGGAGGGCTACACAGTGGATCTGCCCCTGACCGTGACCCAGAGACTGGAGGCGCGGCTCAAGGATTCCGGCTGTCCGGCCGAGGTGATCAACGGCGCCACTCAGGCCTACAGCACGGACCAGGAGTACCTCTTCTACCGGTCCGAAGGAGCCAGGTACCAGCCCTCTCTCGTGCTCCTCTTCTTCTATTGGAACGATGTCATCTACTCCGACCGCCAGGACTACTTCGGCACTCCCAAGCCGGTATTCGAGATGGGAGGAGGCGAGCTCAAACTGCATCGATACCCGGTCAAGGAGAAGCTGCCCCAGGCGAAGCCGACCGAGAATCCCGCCGATGCGCCGGGCACGGGCTCCGCTCTTGTCGAACTGGTGCGTGAACGACTCTGGGTTGGCGCACCCGGAGCCCACGACGCGCTCGCTCGATTCGGCCTGTGGAATCCCATCCCGAAATCGACGCCGCGACTCGAGATGCTCGTATACGACCGTCGCGACCTTGCTCCGGTCGAAGACGCCTGGGAGAAGGTGGGAGCCATCCTGGCCGCGCTCGAGGCCGATGTCGTCGCCCACGGTTCGACGCTCGCGCTCGTGTACATCCCCGCGAGGATGGAAATCCAGGAGGCCTCCTGGGACGTGACCCGGAAGCTCTATCGCCTGACCGAAGACGCGTGGAATCGGGACAAGGTGCGGCGGAAGATGGAGACACTGAGTGCTTTGCTCCGGGTGCCGCTGATCGATCTCACTCCGGACCTCAAGGCCGCGGACCGGCTCTTCGAGCCCGCTTACTTCACCTTCGATGGCCACTGGAACGCGCGAGGACACGACGTGGCGTCGTCGGCCGTCTTCGACTGGATGAAGCGTTCCGGGTCGCTTCCGTCAACATGTGGCGGCCGGCTGCGCGAGCACGCCGAGTCAGCCGAGGTCTGGGATCCCGGCGACGCCCCGGCCGCCCGTTCAAATCATTGATCTTCAAGGTGTTGCGCCGAAAGATCCCAAGAGTGAAAGGCGAGTTTCAAGTGTAGTCTTGCCTCACGCGTTCCTCCCCATGGCATCGAGGCCGGGGTACTGATCGGAGGTCATCCATGAAGCATTCCCATCTGGGCCTGTCCGTTCTCCTACTTGCCGTCACGCTGGGCGAGAACGCCTCGGGCCAGACAGCCAAGAAGTCTCCACTCTCCTTCGGCGCCGAACTCACAATGGTCGCGGTTCCGGTGTTCGTCACCGACAAAGACGGGAAGACGGTGGCTGGCCTCACCGCGGCGGACTTCGAACTCCAGGATTCCGGGAAGCCGGTGCCGATCGAGAGCTTCCTCGCGGTCAGCGCGGACAAGCCGGTAGGCGCTGTGGGCGATGCCACCGCCCCCGCGCTCAGGCGGCAGTTCCTCTTCCTCTTCGATCTCGACTTCTCGAAGCCGGTGAATCTCGAACGGGCTCGCCGCGCCGCGAAGCAGTTCGTTCTCAAGAGCCTCTCCCCCTCCGACCTCGCCGCGGTGGGAACGGTCAGCCCGACAGGCTTCAAGGCCCTGGTTGGCTTCACCACTGACCGGGCGCAGGTGGCGGCGGCCATCGAGAGCCTGGGCCTTGGAGGCGCCGGCCGGGAACGCGACCCGCTGGGCCTCGTCTACGACGCGGGCCTCGGCAGTCTCTTCGAAGGAACGGCGGTTGATCTCACCGACCCGACCGACCGGGTTCGCAATATCGCAGAAACGCTGCGGGACCAGGCCGTCCAGCTCGGTCGTGCCGATCGCGACCGATACACCCGTCACGTCGAGCAGTTCCTCGCCGGATTTCAAGGACTGGCCCGGACCCTCGACTCCATAAAGGGGCGAAAGCAGATCGTTCTCTTCTCTGAAGGCTTCGACAGCTCGGTCCTCTCCGGCGCTTCAACCAGCGCGGAGCGCGCCCAGAACGCCACCAACGTCTCCGAGGGCAGGCTCTGGGAGGTCGACTCCGAAGATCACTTCGGCTCCGCCGCCGGGCAGTCGGCCATGCAGAGCCTCTCCGCCATCCTTCGCGGCGCCGACGTGGTCATCCACACCATCGACGTTAAGGGCCTGGGCGAGACCGTGAATCTTCAGAGCCAGGAGGGAGAAGAAACGCCCGTGCAGGGCAAGAACTCACTCGCCGACCTCGCGCAGGGCTCCGGCGGGAGATTCGTGCGTTCCGCCAACAATATCGAGGCGGGTCTTGGTGAAGTCCTCGCGGCCAACCGGGATTTCTATGTCCTCGCCTTCGCGCCTTCGGGCACGGATCGCGGTAAGCCCCGAAAACTCTCGATCAAGGTGAAACCCTCCGGCCTCAAGGTCTCTCACCGGGCGACCTACACCCTGCCCGATCCGAAGAAGCCAGACGCGGGGCGAGCGGCGATGGAGGCGGCGGAGATCATCGCCAAGGGGGTCACCGGCGGGAGCATCCGGCTGCGGGCCTACGCGCTGCCCTATCGCACTCGTGATGGAGCCGCCTCCTTGTCGCTGGTCGCCCAGGTACCCGCCGAGGCTCTTCTCGAAGCGGTGAAGCGAAAGCAGATCGGTCTCCAGCTCTACGGTTACCTCGTCGATGGCGCGGGCTCGGTTCTCGATTATTTCCAGGCGACGCCCGTGCTCGATCCCGCGCAGGTCGGCGAGAGTCTCAGGAAGAGCGGCCTCCAGGTCATCACCACGTTCGCCGCGAATTCGGGCCCGCTCGAGGTGCGGCTGCTGGTTCGCGATCCGGCGACCTCGACCTGGGGCGCTCTCCGCCTGCCCGTCGATGTTCCTTCGTTTGGCTCTCCCGCCGCGGCCTTTACGTCCGCCCCGATGATCGTGGACGACCCGTTTGCAAGAGTGGCCCTGCCCACGACCACGCAGCGGCGGCCGAATCGCGACATCCCGTTCCGCCTCGATGACCGTCCCATCACCGTCGACGCCGATCCCGTGCTGAAGCGGGGCGACGCAAGAGAGGTCTGCGTCTATGTGAGGCCGGGGAGCGGCGCCCCCCCCGCGCTCCAATTGGATCTGGTGGGGACCGATGGAAGGAAGCACCCGCAGAAGGCGGACAAGATCAGCGTGGTTCGGGATGCGGACGGCTTCGATCGCGTGGTGTTCTTCGTGTCGCCCGCGGGCGTCGAGCCCGGAGAGTACGCGTTCAGCGTCGCCGTCGGGGGCGGCCCCGCCGCGTCCTCACCAGTCAGGGTTCAATAGGCGCGAGGGACCTCAGCGGAGGCCGAGCGACTGGATGTGGGCCCGAAGCGCGGGGCCCAGGTCATCTCGCTTGAGCGCCAGATCGACGGTGGCTTTGAGGAAACCAAGCTTCTGGCCCGCGTCGTATCGCGTGCCTTCGAACTCGTAGCCGAGGAGGCGCCTGCGGCTCACCAGCGCGCGCAGCCCATTGGTGAGCTGGATCTCGCCGCTCTTGTCCCGGGTGGTGGCCACGAGGTCTTCGAAGATGTCGGGGGTCAGGATGTAGCGGCCGATGATCGCGAGGTCCGAGGGAGCGTCCTCCCTCTTCGGCTTTTCGACGAGCTCCTTGAGAACATGCACGCGCGCGTCCTTCGCGTCCCGGTCCCCGCGGATGACGCCGTATGCGGAGATCTCCTCCATCGCCACCTTCAGGAGCGCGATCACCGGGTCGCCCGTGCTTTCGAAGACATCGATCATCTGGCGCAGGGCGGGCACGCCGGCCGCGTCGATCAGATCGTCCGGAAGCATCACCGCGAAGGGCTCGTTGCCCACCAGATCGCGCGCGGCGAGGACCGCGTGCCCGAGGCCCAGGGGCTCCTTCTGGCGGACGTAGGAGACCGAGGCGAGGTCCGAGACCTTCCGCGCCTCGCGCACCAGATCGAGCTTGCCGCGCTCCCGCAGCGTCGCCTCGAGTTCATAGGAGACGTCGAAATGATCCTCCATGGATGACTTCGACCGGCCGGTGACGATGATGACGTGCTCGATCCCCGAGGCCCTGGCCTCCTCCACCGCGTACTGGATGATGGGCTTGTCGACCACGCACAGCATTTCCTTGGGCATCGACTTCGTGGCGGGAAGGAAACGGGTGCCCAGCCCGGCGGCCGGAATGACGACTTTTCGAACCTTGGGCCTCATCGGAGGAAAATAGCATCGCTTCTCGGGAAATGCGTCGATGTGACGCATGCGCCCGGGGGGCCTGACTCCGGAAGGAACAACCGTGCTCGATCTTCGCTACGTCGCCGAAAACAAGGACGCCATTCTGACCATGCTCAAGGATCGCGGCGACGATCCGGGCAAGGTCTTCGCTGAGGCCGATCCCTGGTCGCTCGATATCAGGCGTCGCGAAATCATCCAGCGGGTGGAGGGGCTCCGTCACCGGCAGCGCCTCGCCGGCGAGGAGATCGCGCGCCGCGGGAAGGCGAAGGAAGACACGAGCGGCCTCAAGGCGGAGATGAAGACGGTGTCGGACGAGAGCAAGGCCCTCGACGCCGAACTCGCGGCCGTCGAGCGCCGGCTCAACGACCTGATGCTCATCATCCCGAATATTCCGGATGCGAGCGTTCCCCGCGGCGACGCTTCCGCGAACGCGGTGATCCGCACGGTGGGCGAGCCGCGCCGCTTCGACTTCGAGCCCCGGAGCCACGTCGACATCGGCCTTGGCCTCGGCATTGTCGACTTCGAACGCGCGGCCAAGATATCGGGAGCGCGCTTCGCCAGCCTGTGGGGTCCGGGGGCGAGGCTCGAGCGGGCCCTCATCCAGTTCATGCTCGACCTCCACACGAAGGAGCATGGCTATCTGGAGATCGTTCCGCCCTATCTGGTCCTGCCCGAAACCCTCGTGGGTACCGGGAACCTGCCCAAGTTCGAGGGCGACCTCTTCAAGACGGGGA
The DNA here is from genome assembly GCA_019694155.1 of Vicinamibacteria bacterium. Classification (GTDB taxonomy): domain Bacteria; phylum Acidobacteriota; class Vicinamibacteria; order Fen-336; family JAGNNV01; genus JAGNNV01. Next base: position 113,188 of record JAIBCN010000031.1, read on the forward strand.
CGGCCGACCGTGAGCTCTACCTCATACCCACCGCTGAGGTCCCGCTCACCTGCCTGCACCGTGACGAGATCCTGGAGCCCGAGGATCTGCCTAAGAAGTTCGTGGCCTTCACGCCCTGCTTCCGGTCGGAGGCGGGTTCGTACGGCAAAGACGTCCGCGGTCTCATCCGCCAGCACCAGTTTCACAAGGTGGAGCTCGTCAAGGTGACCGCCGAGGACGCCTCGGCGCATGAGCACGAGGCCATGGTGAGCGATGCCGAAGCTGTCCTGAAGCGCCTGGAGCTGCCCTACCGCGTGGTCCTTCTGGCGAGCGGAGACATGGGGTTCGGATCGGCCAGGACCTACGACATAGAGGTGTGGCTCCCCGGTCAAAACGCCTACCGCGAAATCTCCTCCCTCTCGAACTGTCGTGATTTCCAGGCCCGGCGGGCGCAGATCCGGTACCGGAAAGATCATGGGGGCAAGCCGCGTTTCGCCCATACGTTGAACGGCAGCGGCCTCGCCGTCGGACGCACCATGGTGGCGATTCTCGAAAACTTCCAACAGGCGGACGGCACGGTCGCGATCCCCGGTGCGCTTCGTCACTACATGGACGGAATTGACCTGATCGGACGGTCGGGAAATGCGTGAACCTGATAATCTTCCGAGCGTATTAAGACCAACCGATGGCTGCCGAAGCACCCGCGCGTCGTTCCTTGGAGTCCGCCATCCCACCAGTGGAGAAACATCAATGAAGAAGAGAATCTTGCGATACCTGAGCGCAGCGGTCGTCGCGATCACCGCGACCTCCGGCTTCGCCCAGACCGCGCCCGAAGGCACCGTTGAAGCCAAGGACGTCAGGACCTGGATCATCTCCGTCGATGGCAAGGAGTATGAGGCGCGTCCCATCACCCCGACGTTCTCCGGAGACACCGGTCTGTTCCATCTGCCCAGTGCCTACACTCTCGCCAAGGGAAAGTCGGCGTTCAGCCTCTATCGCATGAACCTCGACCGGAATCCGAAGGACCTCGACGCGACCACTCTCGGCGTGAGCTTCGCCTACGGTGTTTCGAGAAAGGTCGAGATCTTCGGAACCTTCGGCGCTCAGCGTAACGACGTCGACATCCTGACCCAGCCCGGGTTCGTGAATGACTTTCCGCGCGCGGGCCGGCAGAGCACCTCGCCCGGCTGGCAGACCGGCGCTTCCGACGCCATCATCGGCGCCAAGTTCAAGCTCTTCGATGACTACGGCAAGGATGGCGTCGGCCTCGCCATTCGGCCGACCATCAAGCTGCCCACCGCCTCCTTCGACAACGGCCTCGGCACCGGGAAGGTCTCGTTCGGAGCCGACCTGATCCTCTCGAAGAACCTCAATCGCCAGGCCGAGATCCACGGCATGGTCGGCTATCAGGTGAACAGCGATCCCGACGGGTTCGACCTCGGCAACGCGTTCCGCTGGGGCGCCGGACTCACCGTTCCTGTCTACCGGAAGTTCCAGCTGCAGGCCGAGGTGGTGGGTACCAACTACTCCTCCGCGGATTTCGAGCAGATCAACCCGGTCGACTTCATGGTCGGCCCCGTTTTCTATTTCGCCAAGGGCGTGTTCATCCGCCCCGCGTACTCGTACAACCTGAAGTTCGACGGTCTTCCCACATCGACCTATCGGACCAACTCCGGCATGAACATCTCCATCGGTTACTCGGGCGCCGTCCAGGATCGCGCCATCTACGTGCCGCCGCCTCCGCCTCCTCCCGCGCCTCCCGCGCCGCCCAAGGTCGAGAACCGGCCGCCCACGGTTTCCCTCGACGCCGACAAGACCAACGCCATCACCTGCGACACCGTCCGCTTCCGCGCGAACGCCGCGGACCCTGACGGCGACACCCTGACCTACGCGTGGACCACCTCCGCCGGCCGCACGGTGGGTGACGGCGCCAGCGTCACCCTCGAGCCGGGCTGCCTGCCCGCGGGGACCGACGTCACGGTGACGGTCACCGTCAACGACGGGCACAATCACACCGCGACCGCTTCGCGCCACGTCATGATCGAAGCGAAGCCCAAGCCGCAGACCGTCACCCGCTCGATGGGGCCGTTCCCCTCGGTCAGGGTCGGCGGCGGCACTCGCCTCAACAACATGGACAAGTCGGTCCTCGATGACATGGCGACCCGTCTGCGTCAGGATCCGGCGAGCCGCCTTCTCATCGTCGGCCACGCCGAGAAGGGCGAGCCCAATCCGGATGTCCTCTCCCGCAAGCGCGCGGAGGCGGTGAAGGCGTACATGGTGAAGGAACGCGGCATCGATGCGTCCCGCATGATCACCCGCGGCGCGGGTGCGGGCGGCGGCCGCCGCGCCGAGCTCACCTTCGTGCCCGACGGCGCCGACATGCCTATGTAGCTTCCGGACGCGGACCCGGCAAGGGTCACCCGGCAGCCTGGGGGCGCGGACATCGACTTCATCGTCGGTTTCCGCGCCTCTCGTTTTTCCCGTCCACATTTCAAAGACGCCGCCCCTTCGCGGGCCGGTTCGTCAAAAGGGTCCGTGCCACACTTTCACTCGATGATCACGTCGAAAATGCGCCTCGCGGCGCTCGTGTCGCTTTCCCTGCTCGGCTCCCGAGCCCCTGCGGAAGCCCAGAGGACAGCGTTGCGCTTCGTGCCCATCGGACCCCAGGGAGGAGACGTCCGGTCCCTCGCCAGGGATCCGAGCGATCCGCAGCGCGTCTATGCGGGCACCGTCGACGGCATCCTCTACGCCTCGATGAATGCGGGCGCTTCGTGGTCCAGGCTCGAACCGGGTTTCCCGCTGCGAGGAGCGAGCCTCGACGACATCCTGGTAACCGAGAAGGGAGATGTCTTCGTCTCGTTCTGGAAGATCGACGGGTCGGGCGGCGGGGTCGCAAGGAGCGTCAACCGCGGTGCGTCGTTCGAGATGATCGGGGCTTCGCTCGAGGGCGAAGCGGTGCGCGGGCTCGCCCGAGCGGCTTCCAACCCGAAGACCTTCGTTGCGGTGACGAGGAACGGCGTCTTTCGCTCCACGGACGGGGCCGAGACCTTTTCCCGAATCTCCCCCCGGTCTCACAACGATCTCAAGATGGTTGGCTCGGTCGCCATCGATCCGCGGAGCGAGGACAGCATCCTCGTCGGCACCGCGCACCTCGCCTGGCGCACGGACAACGGCGGCGCCGCCTGGAGGCCGATCCAGCAGGGGATGATCAACGATTCCGACGTCATGACCCTGACCCTCGACCGGCGCGAGCCCGCCACCGTCTTCGCGACCGCGTGCACAGGGATCTGGCGGTCGCGGAACGCGGGGGCGTCCTGGACCAAGGTGCTCGGCATCCCTTCGGTCAGCCGGCGAACGCGGGCCTTCGCCCAGGACCACGACCGCCCCGACACGTTCTACGCGGGCACTACCGATGGCGTGTACGTGAGCGAGGACGACGCGAGGACATTCGCGAGGACCACCACGCCCGGACTCGTGGTCAACGCGCTCGTGTCGCTCGGCGCCGGGCGCGTGCTCGCGGGGGTCGAAGGCGAGGGCATGCTCGTCTCCACCGACTTCGGTCGCTCGTGGACTCCGAGCAACGACGGCTTCCGGGAACGCCTTGTCCGCCAGATCGTGCCCGATGAAAAGCGGAACCGGCTGCTGGCCCTCACCGGAGCGGACGGTCCCAAGAACAGCGCTCTCTTCGAGCTCGATCGCGCCCGGGACCTCTGGCGCCGGGTCGAGCTGCCCTCCGGCCGCGAGATCCGCTCCATCGGCGTTTACGAGAACGGGGAGTTGATCGCAGGCACCGACGACGGCGTCTTTCAAGGGACGGCCCAGGGCCCGCCCTGGCGGCGCCTTTCCCTGCTCATCAGCGGCGCCGATCCACACCCGCAGATCGACGATCTTCACATTCGCGGTTCGCAGGTTCTGGTGGCAACCGATCACGGCCTCTTCTCGAGTCAGGATCGCGGTTCGACCTGGGCGCTTCTGCGCTTCGGCGCCAGCCGCTCGGTGGTGACGCTCGCTATCGCATCCACCGGCAAAGTGGTGGTGGCGACCGCGCTCGGCGTCTACGCGGCCGAGGACGGCATCGCGTTCAAGCAGGTGGCGTCGGTGGGCTTGCGGGGTCTGAAGCGGCTCGCCTTCGCGCCGGGGAGCGACAGCAAGATCTTCGCCGCGACGTCCTACGGCCTGCTGGTGAGCCGGGACGCGGGACGATCGTGGTTCGACACGGATACTCCGCTCGGTCGCGTCACCGGCCTCACCCAGGCCGAGAACGGCAAGACCATTTTCGCCGCGGACGCTGACATCAAAACGGTCTTCGTGTCCCAGGATGGAGGTTCGAACTTCTGGCCGATCGAGGCCGCGGGACTCCCGTCCCAGCGCACCTTCGCGCTCGCCATCGAAGCGCCGAAGCGCCCGGGCGACCCGTCTCTTCTCATCGTGGCCGCTTCGGGCGGCGGCCTGCTCGAGGCCCGCCTGGAGGAGCCGGCGGCGACGGCCGGCGCAAAAGGCGGTAGCCTCGACGGGCGTCCATGAAGTTCTCCCTTTCCGCTCTTCTGCTGCTTGGCGCGATTGGCGCCCGGCTCGCGCCCCCCGGCCAGGATCCAAGGCCGCAGTCCACGCCGCCGCCCGCGGCCTCCGCGGATCTCGCCGGCTACATCGCAAGCCTCGAAGAGCCGGGACGCGCCGAATGGCAGAAGCCCGACGAGGTGATTCGCGCCCTCAAGCTCCTCCCCGGGGAGACGCTGTGCGACGTGGGTTCGGGCCCAGGGTACTTCGCCCTGCGCGCGGCCCGCCTGCTCGACGCCTCCGGCTGGGTCTATGCGGAGGACGTGGAGGCTTCGATGATCGACGCGCTTCGCGACCGGATCAGCCAGGCGCGGCTGTCGAACGTGACGCCCATCCTGGGCCTGCCCGAAGACCCGCTCCTCCCGCGCGCCTCCTGCGACGTGATCCTGGTGGTGAATACGTACCACCTGTTTCCCAACGGTCCCGCGTTCCTGCGCCGGCTTGGCAAGTCCCTCAGGCCCGGCGGGCGCCTCGCGAACATCGACTTCCACAAGCGTGAGACCCCGCAAGGGCCCGTCCTGGCGCGTCGCGTGGCCAGGGAAGCCTTCCTCGCCGACGCGCAGCGAGCCTCCTTCAAGCTCGTAGCGGAGGAGAAGTTCCTCCCCTACCAGTACTTCCTGCTCCTGAAACCCGTCCGCTGAGTCCAGGAAGCGCCGGCGCTTCACTCCCGCCGCGCTGGCCGCTCATGCGCTCCTGAGTCCCTCGCGGTTTGCGCTACGGCAGGAACCGCGACAGCCAGGGCAGCTTGGAGAGGTCTGAGTAGAGGATGAAGACCATCAGCGCCATGATGAGCACGAAGCCCGCGTTCAGGAACACGATCTTCACCTTCTCCGACAGGTCGCGGCGGATCACCATTTCGGCGAGGAGAACCGCGATGTGACCTCCGTCGAGCGGCGCCATCGGGAACAGGTTCAAGACGCCCACCGAAATGGAAAGCAGCGCGATGAGGAACAGGATCGACACGATGCCGGTGCGCGCCGCCTCGCCCGCGGCCTGCGCGATCCCGATGGGGCCGGAGAGAGCCGACTTCGCGGCCACTCGGAAGGTCAGGAGTTGCTTCAGCAGGCTCACCATCTGCACGGTGCGATCCCACGTCTCGCGACCGGCCTCTTTCGCCGCCCGTGAAAGGCCGAACTTCTTGATGACGAATTTCTCGGCGATGCCCACCCGGCCTTCCCTGGGCGCGATCGTGATGGTCAGGCGTTCCTGGCCGCGGAGGATCTCGAAGGCGATCGGCTGATCGCCGGCGGCGCGCACTTTCGCGGGCACGTCGGCGAAGGACTGGAGAGGGGCGCCGGCGACGCGCAGCAGGCCGTCGTCGACCTTGAGGCCCGCGGCCTCCGCGGGGGAGTCCTTGGTGACCTGGCCGATGCGCACGAGCGGAAACACGCCGATGTCGCCCATCTTGCCGTCGATCACCCGGGCCCGCATGGTCTTGGTCAGGCGCTCCGGGCCCCGCGCGATTTCCATGGTGATGTCGCGGCTCGGGCGCATCAGAATGCCGATCTGAACCTGCTCCCAGTCTTCCGCGGGCTCTCCATCGAACTTCGTGATGGTGTCGCCCTGTTCGAGGCCGGCGGCCGCGGCGGGAGACCCGGGATCGATGGCGCCGATGGTTGGCACGTCGTACCGAACCCCGGGCACGCCCACCCCGAGCATGAAGATGATGGTGAAGGTCAGCACAGCGAGGACCGCGTTCATGGCCGGTCCCGCGAAGTACACGAGCAGGCGCTGCCAGCGGGGCCGCGAAAGAAAGTCATTTCCGTCGCCCCGCGGCGCCGTGTCCTCGGTGATGGCGTCGTCGGGCTCGCCCTCGAGCTTCACATAGCCGCCCAGGGGAATCAGGGAGACGCGGTAGTCGGTATCCCCCCGCTTGAATCCGAAGAGGCGCTTCCCGAAACCGAAGGAGAAGATGAAGACCCGCATCCCGAAGGCCTTGGCGAGAAGGAAATGGCCGGACTCGTGGAAGAAGATGATGATTCCCAGCACGACGATCAACGCGACCGTCGAGTTGGCAAAGCTGCCGATTGCGTCCATCAAGTTCGTAGGGTTCCAATCATGCTGGGAAAGACTCCCGAGTCTAGTGGGAGCCCCCCAAAAATCCTCAGTCCAACCGCTTGTAGAG
>JAIBCN010000241.1 GCA_019694155.1 Vicinamibacteria bacterium
ATCGCGCGGAAGTCGTCCAGATAGCCGGCGATGAGTTCGTCATCCGACTTCGCGAAGAAGGGCCGGGATCGGTTGTTCAGGTGCGTCACGAAGTTCACGCACGAGTCGCCGGGGGCGCCGATGCTGGGATTGAGCGAGTTCAGCAGAAACACGCCGCAGGCCGCGCGATCGAGGGAGGCCAGGTTCATCCAGTAGAAGTCCGGCGAGACCGGTTTCTTCGAGGCGCAGATCACCGACACGAGCGCGGTGTACCGGATGGAGCGGAGAGATTCGGTCGCATCCTCCGGAACCATGCCCATATAGACCTCGGTCGGGATGGAACTCACGACGATGTCCGCCTCCAGGCGCTCGCCGCCTTCGAGATCGACGGCGCGAATCCGCCCGTCGGCCCTGACGAGGCCCGCGACCGGGCTCTTCGTCCGTATCGTGACGCCCGCTTCGGAGACCAGACGAGCGACCCCTTCGCACAGGATCTTCGTCCAGTTGGCGCCGGGGATGTGCCCGAGGGCGGCCGATCCTTCGCGATGGTGCAGTCGGGCGCCCAGCCAGGCGCCGCTCACGTCCTCGCAGGGCAGCTCGAACTTCAGCCGGGTCAGGGGCTCGAAGAGGGCCTCGCGCACACCGGGCGACGACCAGGAGTCGAGAAGTTCGACGGCGCTGCGGTCCTGCCAGTCCGACCAGTCGCTCTTGCCGAACGCCCGCGCCATCATCAGGGCGAACCGGAACTTGTCGGCGAGCGACATCGGGAAAGCCAGGAAGTCGACTGGGTTTGCGAGGTTGAACAGGCGATCGCGGACCCGGAAGAGCATGCGGATCCGCCGCCACGAGACGCTCGGCAGAGCCCCGATGAGGTCCAGGAAATAGAGCAGGGTCCGGTCGCGGTGGAGGATGTGGTGGTAGCCGAGAGGATAGAAGTGGCCGTCCCGCTCGAAGCTCCCGGCCAGACCGCCCAGCACGGGTCCCCGCTCTACGATGGTCACGTCGAAGGCGTTCGTGCGGGCGAGGCTCCAGGCCACGGACACGCCGGAAAGCCCTCCGCCCAGAACGACGACACGTGGACGGAGGCCTGGGCTGCTCAAGAGAAGCCCGGAATCTTACTGTCTGAGGATCAGGAAGCCTTCGCGAAACTCAAAGTCGCGGTATGCCGGTCGCCGTTGCTCAGAATCACCACGATCTGGAAGCTCGAACCGGTGGTGGACTGGGCGGGCACCTTGAAACTCGCCACCGTGGCCGAGGTGCGCGGCTCCACCTTCCTGGCAATGAGGTCCGTGGTCAGAGCGCCGCCCTCACCCGAGACCGTCACCGAGGCCAGCTTGATCCGCTTGCCTCCGATGTTGGTGAGCTTGATCTGGGCATCGAAGGGCTCGCCGGCGGGCACGCTCTGCGGCACTCCCTCCACGCCGAACGTGCCGTCGAACCGGGCGCCCACCAGTCGAAACTGCAGGTCGAACCCCGGGGGGCCTTTCCGCTTGCGCGCCGGATCACCTTGCCAGCGGCTCATGCGAGCGGTCAGCATGGGGCGGTCGCCGCCCGTCTGCGAGGCCCAGGCCGCGGGTACCGCCGTGGCGAAAATCGACGCAATCGCCACCGCCGTAAAGAAACGCCGCGGCCGTTCGCCCGACAAACGCAGTCCGTTCATATGTCCTCCAGGGTGTGTGCGAGGAAGATATCACCGGTTCCGCCCCGCGCGGCGCGGGGCTCAGGAGGGAGCGTAGAGCAGGTCGAGCAACTGCCGCTCGACCGCGCGGAATTCGGCGCTCGACTTCACGGATATCTCGCGGTTCGAGAACACCGGAACGTTCACGCGATGCAGAATCCGCGCGGGCCGCGCGGAGAGCACGTAGACGGTGTCCGCGAGGTACACCGCCTCCGAAACATCGTGGGTGATGAAGATGGTGGTGTTGTCCTCGGTGCGCGCGATGTCGAGAAGCAGGCCCTGCATCCCCCATCGAGTCTGCGGATCGAGAGCGCCGAAGGGCTCATCCATGAGGACGAGGCGCGGCTGGTTGATGAGGGTCCGGGCGAGCGCCACCCGCTGCTTCATGCCGCCGGAGAGGTCCTTCGGGTAGCGGTCCGCGAAGTCCGCGAGCCCGACCGCCTTCAGATATTTGTCGGCTCGCTCCGTTCGCTCCTTCGCCGCGACCCCGCGAAGCCGCAGGCCATACTCCACGTTCTCGCGCACGGTGAGCCAGCCGAAAGACGTATAAGCCTGGAACACCATGCCGCGATCCCGGCCGACGCCGGTCACGAGTTCGCCGTCAACGTGCACCGTGCCCCTGGTGGGGGGCAGAAGCCCCGCCACCGCCTTGAGGATCGTCGACTTGCCGCAGCCGGAGGGGCCCAGGAAGACCACGATCTCTCCGATGCCGGGGCGATCCTCGATCTCGAACGAAACGTCGCGCACGGCCTCGGTGTTGTGGCCGTCGCGCCCGACATAGGTCACGCTGACGTTCGACAGGCGCAGTTTCGGAGCCTTGGCCTTGAGCTCGGGGCGGTAGCTCGCCTGGGCGGGTCCTTCCCCCACCGTGACCGCGATGGTGCCGGGTTCGCCGGCCTGGGGAACCACGACGGGCTTGGCCGGGTCCTTCGCGGTCATGCGGCTTTCTCCTTCCAGCGGAAGGCGATGTTCCAGAACAACCGGATGGCGGAGTCGGTGATGAGGCCGATGCCGCCGATCACGAACAAGCCGGCGAACGACCACGAAGCTTTCTGATGCGTGCGCGCGAGTTCGACCATGTACCCAAGCCCGTGCTCGGGGTTCACCGCTTCGGCGAGGATCACGTAGGTCCAGGAAATCGCGTTCATGACCCGGAAGGAGTCGCAGATCTCGGGCAGGGCGGCGGGTACGAGGACGGTGCGGATCACCTGGAATTTCGAGGCGCCGAGCGTGAGCGCGGTCTGAACGAGCTCCTCGGGCACCGCGCGGATCGCGGTCACCACCACGGGAAGCAGGTAGACGAAGACCCCGAGGAAGAGGAATGCGATCTTCTGCTTCTCGTAGATGCCGAACCACAGGATGAGCAAGGGAATGAACGCGGAGATCGGCATGTAGCGCAGGGGCGACAGGACGGGCTCGAAAAGCCGGTTGATCGCTTCAAAAGATCCCATCAGGACTCCGAGGGGCACGGCGATCGCGGAAGCGAGAAGGAAGGCGATGCCGATGCGACGCGACGACACCAGGATCGCGCCCCACAGGTCGTGCTCGATGAAGAGCTGGAGGATGCCGCGCAGGACCTCGGTGGGCGAAGGCAGGAAGTCCGGCGGCGCGAAGCCGCCGTAGGTGAGGCCGCACCACGCGCCGAAGAGCACGATGGGCGACACCAGTCCCAGGGCGAACGATGTGCCCTGGGAGAGGTTCGTCCGGAGGCCGAGGATCTCCTTAGCCATGCGAGTTCAGCGGGCGAAGAGCCTACTGGGCCAGCACGACCTTGATCTCGGTGCGGCGATTGAGCTGCCGTCCCGCTTCGGTGTCGTTGCTCGCAACGGGCTGCGACGAACCGCGGCCGATGGTCTGGAAGCGGGCCGCTTCGATATTCGGGAAGTTCTTCAGGATGTAGTTCTTCACGGCCAGGGCCCGACGCTCGGACAGGGTCATGTTCGCGGTGGGCGAACCCGTCGAGTCGGTGTTGCCTTCGACGCGGAGATACGTGGCGCCGAACGAGGTCATGGTGTCGCCCAGGGCATCGAGCACGAAGAACGAACCGGGCATGATCTGGTCGGAGCCGGGCGTGAAGTGGATGTCGATCTGCTTGTTGATGATGGCGCGATCCTGGGAGGACGGGGCCTTGGCCGCGACCTTGGCCTCCTCGACCTTCTCGCCCGGATAGGCAGGGGCGAGGGCGGCGATGAAGCGGGTGTCGGCCCAGTCCTTGGCGCTCACCGCCTTGGTCACGAGGCCCTTCTTGCGCCAGATCACGAAGGCGGTATCGAAGAGCGTCTCGTAGTGTGCGCGGCCGCCGGTGAGGCCGTAGAACTGCGCGTTATCCGCGAAGGCGGTGAGCTTCAGCCCGGAGAGCATCCCGGAGACCGTCTCGTTGTCGAGCTTGAGCGCCTTCCCCACCACCGCGTAGGAACTGGCGGGATCCTTGCGCATCATCTCGATACCCTCGAACCAGCCGTGGATGAAGTCGCGCACGGTCTCGGGAGCCGAGTCGATGATGTCCTGGCGGGCCACCAGCGTGTCGGCGATGATGTTGGTCGCCGCGGTGGTCGAAACCAGAACGTGAGCCTCGCTCTCGCGCGCGGTGACGGCGCCCGAAAGATCCGGCTCCCAGGTGACGGCCGCGTCCACCTGCTTCGCCTTGAACATGGCGGCGGCGGCGGGCGCATCCTGGGTGAAGACGATGTTCTTTTCCACCGCGGCGCGATCCTCGGATGAGAGGCCCGACTGCGAGAGGAGGTAGAGCAGCAGGAAGTGCGAGGGCGTGAACTGCGTGCAGGCGATCTTCTTGCCCCGAAGCCCTTCGATGGAGGAGATGGAGGAGAGGGAGACGATGCCGTCACCGCCGCGCGACCAGTCCTGCATGATGATGGAGCGCGCCTTCTGGTTCTGCTCGGCGAGGATCGAGGCCTCGCGGGCCCAGTTGTCGACGGTGTTCCACATGATGTCCACGTCGCCGTTTCGGAAGGCCGCGAGCTTCGCCGCCGGATCTTCGAGGAGAACGAACTTCACGTCGAGGCCGAACTGCTTCTTGTAGAGCGAGGCCGCGGCGCCCGGGTCAAGGCCGCCGTTCGCGACGATGCCCGGCGCGTGGCCCGCCCAGGTGTTGATGGCCACCACGAGCGGACGGGAGAGCTTGCCGCCGCTCGCGAGCACGGCGGCGGTCACGCCCGTGGAGCCCGCGTTTCGGCCGGGATCGGAGGGAGCGTTCTTGAGCGCTCCGAAGTCGTCGGTATTCGTGGCGGTCTGGGCGGGGGCCGCCTCCTTGCCGCCGGTTGCCCACTTGCGGATGTCGGCTCCGAAGTTCCGGACGCCGAAGTAAATGATGGTGAGCCCGAGCAGCACCATGATGGCCTTGCCGAGCGGTGTGATCTTCATTGTCGCGCCTCCGTGTTGGGACTGGAGGTGGACTTTATCTGAAAGCGAGCGGCCCTTTGATCTTGACGTTTTCTTGATACGGCGGGAGGCAATCTTGAGCCCGTTTTGAGACGGGAATCCCCATACTGCAGCCTATCATGAATACGAACTTCCTGCTCGGCGTCGGATGGCCGGACGCGGCCACGTCCAGCGTCCCCTACGGCCTCGCGTCCGCCCTCGCCCTGTTGCTGACCGTCTGGCTCCTGGCTTTCCTGAAGCGGATGGCCGACGAACACTACCGCCTCCTGAAGGAGAAGGAGCGGGAAGACGCCGCCGCGGCCGCGGCGGACGAGGAGGACACGGAAAAAAGTGTGGCATCCCCCACTGCCGGTCTGGAGAAGCCCCTCATACTGGCGGGCTTCCTTCTCTGCCTCGGGCCCGCGCTCGCTTCAGCCCAGGACTCGAAGGATCCGGGCCCGTCGATCACGCTGGGGGCCTTCGTCGAGACCTACTTCAGCTGGAACTTCAACCGACCCCAAAGCAGCCTCACGGCGTTCCGCGGCTTCGACGCGCGTCACGACTCCTTCGCGCTCTCGAACGCGGTGCTCGACACGCACTGGACCGCAGGCGCGGCCTCGGGCCGGTTGGCCCTGCAAACCGGCGATACGCCCGACATTTACTACGGCGCCGAGGCCACGAGCGACATCCGCCACATCCTCGAGGCCACCGTGGCCTGGAAGGCTCCGGTCGGAAAGGGCCTGACCCTGGATGGCGGGATCTTCCTGTCTCCCATCGGGCCCGAGACCATTCTCATCAAGGACAACTGGACGTGGTCTCGCTCGACTCTCTTCTTCGGCCTGCCCTTCTACCACGCGGGCATGCGGGCGACGTATCCGGTGAGCGATCGCTGGAGCGTGACCGGCGCCGTCTACAACGGCTGGAACAACGTCACCGACACGAACGGGAAGAAGTCCGTCTCCGTCCAGGGCCTCTACACAAAGCCCGACAAGATCACGGCGAGCCTCCTCTATTTCGGCGGCGCCGAGCGGCCCCGCGGCGCTCCCGAGGGCCAACCGTGGCGGAACCTGTTCGACGCGCACATCACCATGGCCGTCTCGAAGGCTCTCTCCCTCCAGGCCCATGCTGACGGTGGCTTCGAAGACACGACGTTCGGCCGCTCGAGCTGGCGCGCGGCGGCCCTGGCCGCGCGGGTGAAGGCGAACTCGTGGCTTTACGTTGCGGGCCGCGCCGACATCCTGGACGAGACCATCCCAGGCTCCAGCGCCGGCACTGCCTCCCCTCTCTTCTTTCCGACCACGAGGGTTCGCTCGTTGACCGCAACCCTCGATGCGCGCCCAGCCGACCGCCTGTCCGTGCGGCTGGAGTTCCGGCACGACGCGGCGGCGGACCCCATCTACTTCAGGGGCGCCTCTGCCGTGTCTTCGGCCAAATCGCAATCGACTGTGACCTTCGGCCTCACCGCCTGGTTCTAAGGAGCTGTGTATGGACCTGATCTATCCCGGTGTCGCGCTCTTGTTCTTCTTCGCCTGCTTGAGCCTCATCGCCCTGTTCGAGAACCTGATGGAGAACCGCTCATGACCCCTTTGTACATCGTCGCCTTTCTGGTGGCGCTCATCCTTCTCGGCTACCTCGTGGTCGCCCTCCTGAAGCCGGAGTGGTTCTAAATGACTATCAACAATCTCGTTCAGGGCGGCCTCTATGTCGCCCTGCTGATCGTCCTCGCCTGGCCCCTCGGCTCGTTCATGGCCCGGCTCTATGAGGGAAAACGGACGATCCTCGACCCTGTCCTCGGGCCCTTCGAGCGACTTCTCTATCGCGTCGCCGGCGTGAAACCGGAGGTCGAGATGAACTGGACGGCATACGCGGGCGCCTTGCTCGTCTTCAACCTCCTCGGCTTCCTCGCCGTGTACTCCCTTCAGCGGCTTCAGCATCTGCTTCCCTTGAATCCGATGGGCCTCGGCCCCGTCTCACCCGACTCGTCCTTCAACACGGCCGTCAGCTTCGCCACCAATACCAACTGGCAGGGCTATGGGGGCGAGACCACGATGAGCTACCTCACCCAGATGCTCGCGCTCACCGTCCAGAATTTCGTCTCCGCGGCCGCGGGCATGGCCGTGCTCGTCGCCCTCATCCGGGGCCTGGCACGGAGACAGGTCGAGACCATCGGCAGTTTCTGGGTCGACATGGTGCGGAGCACCCTGTACGTGCTCCTTCCCCTCTCTCTGGTTCTCGCCGTGTTTCTCGTCTCGCAGGGCGTGGTGCAGACGTTCCGGCCTTCGCAGACCGTCACGCTCCTGGAGCCGGCCCGGGATGCGGACGGGAAGGCCGTGACCGAACAGACGATCGCCGTCGGACCGGCGGCTTCACAAGTCGCCATCAAGCAGCTCGGGACGAATGGGGGTGGGTTCTTCAACGCGAACTCCGCGCACCCGCTCGAGAACCCGACGGCGCTTTCCAACCTCGCGGAACTCGTCTCCATCCTTCTCATCCCGGCCGCCTTGTGCTTCACCTTCGGCCGCATGGTCCGGGACGAGCGCCAGGGCGTCTCCATCCTGCTCGCCATGACCGTGACCCTCGTCGGTTTCTACGGGTTCACCGCGTCGGCCGAGCAGGCGGGCAATCCGATGTTCGCTGCGATCGGCGCGGACATCGGCTACGGAGCGGACCATCCCGGCGGCAACATGGAAGGCAAGGAGGCGCGCTTCGGCATCGCCCAATCCGCCCTGTGGGCCACCGCCACCACGGCGGCCTCGAACGGCTCGGTGAACGCGATGCACGATTCCTTCACGCCGCTTGGGGGCCTCGGTCCCATGGTGCTGATGCAGCTCGGCGAAGTCGTCTTCGGCGGCGTGGGCTCCGGGCTCTACGGGATGCTCGTGTTCGCCATCGTGACCGTGTTCATCGCGGGCCTCATGGTCGGCCGCACCCCCGAGTACCTCGGAAAGAAGATCGAGGCCTTCGAGATCAAGATGGCGTCGATCGCCCTGCTCGCCCCCTCGGGCATGGTGCTCGCGGGAACCGCCATCAGCGTGGTCACCACCGGGGGAGTCGCGGGGATCTTCAACCCGGGCGCCCACGGCTTCAGCGAAGTCCTCTACAACCTTTCCTCGGCGAGTAACAACAACGGGAGCGCTTTCGGGGGGATGTCGACGAACACACCCTTCTACAACCTGCTCCTCGGCCTTTGCATGCTCGTGGGCCGGTACTGGATCGCCATCCCCGTGCTTGCCCTGGCGGGGTCACTCGCCCGCAAGAAGGCGGTGGCGTCGGGGCCGGGTACGTTCCCGACCCACACCCCGCTCTTCGTCGCCCTGCTCCTGGCCATGGTCGTCCTCGTGGGCGCCCTGACCTTCCTGCCCGCCCTCGCCCTTGGCCCCATCGTCGAGCACCTGATGATGACCGCCGCCGCCTGAGGAACCGACCATGACCACCGCCACCCGCACCCGTTCCCTGTTCGATCCCCGGCTCATGAAGGCTGCCGTCGCCGGGGCCTTCTTCAAGCTCGATCCCCGCTACCTCGCCAAGAACCCGGTCATGTTCGTCACGGAGGCGTGCAGCGTCTTCACCACGATCCTGGGTATCCGCGCGTTGTTCGCGCCCGGCGAAGCGCCCGCGGCCTTCACCCTGACCGTCTCCGCTTGGCTGTGGGCCACCGTGCTCTTCTCCAATTTCGCCGAGGCGCTGGCCGAGGGCCGGGGAAAGGCTCAGGCCGATTCCCTTCGCAAGGCCCGCCGCGACATCCAGGCCAAGCGCCTCAACACCGAGGTGAGGACCTCGCCGTTCAACCTGGTGGCGGCGCCCGATCTGCGCAAGGGCGACATCGTCCTCGTCGAGGCGGGTTCGACCATCCCGGCGGACGGCGAGGTGATCGAAGGGGTCGCATCGGTGGACGAAAGCGCGATCACCGGCGAGAGCGCGCCGGTCATCCGTGAAAGCGGGGGCGATCGAAGCGCCGTCACGGGGGGCACGCGCGTCCTCTCCGACTGGCTGGTGGTGCGGATCACGACCAACCCGGGCGAGGCCTTCCTCGACCGCATGATCGCGCTCGTGGAAGGGGCGAAGCGCCAGAAGACGCCGAACGAGATCGCCCTCAACATCCTGCTCGCGTTCATGACCATCGTGTTCCTTCTCGCGGTCGTCACTCTGCTGCCTTTCTCGCTCTTCGCCGTGCACGCGGCCGGCCAGGGGCAGCCGGTGACCGTAACCGTCCTGATCGCGCTGCTGGTGTGCCTCATTCCGACCACGATCGGCGGCCTTCTTTCCGCGATCGGGATCTCGGGAATGGACCGACTCATCCGCGCCAACGTCATCGCGACTTCCGGACGTGCGGTGGAGGCGGCGGGCGACGTCGATGTGCTGCTCCTCGACAAGACGGGCACCATCACCCTCGGAAACCGGCTCGCCACGAGCTTCCTGCCCGCGCCGGGGGCCGACCCCAAGGTCCTCGCCGACGCGGCCCAGCTCGCGTCGCTTTCGGATGAAACCCCGGAGGGCCGGTCGATCGTGGTGCTCGCGAAGCAGCTCTTCAGCATCCGGGAGAGGGACGTCGAAGGGCTGCACGCGCACTTCGTCCCCTTCTCCGCCACCACGCGCATGAGCGGCGTGAACCTGGACGGGCGCCAGATTCGCAAGGGCGCCGCCGATGCGGTCGAGGCCTTCGTCCGTTCGCTGGGCGGCTCGTTCCCCAACGAGGTCCGCGCCCATGTGGAGACCGTGGCCAAGTCGGGCGGCACTCCGCTCGTCGTGGCGGACGGGCCGCGCGTGCTGGGTGTCGTGCACTTGAAGGACGTGCTCAAGGGCGGCATCCGCGAGCGTTTCGCCGAGCTGCGAAAAATGGGCATCGCCACCATCATGATCACCGGCGACAACCCGCTGACCGCGGCCGCGATCGCCGCCGAAGCGGGCGTCGACGACTTCCTCGCCCAGGCGACGCCGGAGATGAAGTTGAAGCTCATCCGCGAAAAGCAGTCGCAAGGACACCTCGTGGCCATGACGGGAGACGGCACCAACGACGCGCCCGCGCTCGCCCAGGCCGACGTCGCGGTGGCCATGAACACCGGAACCCAGGCGGCGCGCGAGGCCGGCAACATGGTCGACCTCGATTCGAATCCGACGAAGCTCATCGAGATCGTCGAGATCGGGAAGCAGCTGCTCATGACCCGCGGGTCTCTCACCACCTTCAGCGTGGCGAACGACGTGGCCAAGTACTTCGCCATTCTGCCCGCGGCCTTCGCCGCGACCTACCCCGCACTCAAGGCCCTCGACATCATGGGCCTCACTTCGCCCACGAGCGCGATTCTCTCCGCGGTGATCTTCAACGCGCTGATCATCGTCCTCCTGATCCCTCTGGCCCTGCGGGGGGTCAGTTATCGGGCGCTCGGAGCCGACGCCCTTCTGCGCCGCAACCTGCTGATCTACGGCGTGGGCGGGCTGTTCTCCCCCTTCGTGGGCATCAAGCTGATCGACCTTCTTCTCTCCGCGATCGGTCTCGCCTAAGGAGCTTCCAATGAAAGACCACCTTCGACCCGCCTTCATCCTCCTCGTCCTGCTCTCGGCCCTCACCGGACTGCTCTATCCTCTGGCCGTGACCGCGATCGCTCAGACCCTCTTTCCAAGAGAGGCCTCGGGCAGCCTGGTGATGCGCGACGGCAAGGCGAGAGGCTCCCGCCTCATCGGCCAGTCGTTCTCGGAACCGAGGTACTTCTGGGGACGCCTCTCCGCCACCGGTCCCGTCCCCTACAACGCGGCCGCCTCCACCGGATCGAACCTGGGCCCCATGAACAAGGCCCTGCGGGACGCAGCACTCGCGCGCATCGAGGCTCTGCGCGCCGCTGACCCCGGCAACAAGGCGCCGGTTCCCGTGGATCTCGTGACCGCTTCAGGGAGCGGCCTCGATCCCCACATCAGCGTTGCCGCGGCCCTCTATCAGGCGCCTCGCGTGGCCAGACTGCGGGCGATGAGCGTGAAGGCGGTTGAAGCCATGATCGGGCGGCACACAACCGGCCGCGGCCTCGGCGTCTTCGGTGAGCCGGTGGTGAACGTCCTCGAACTGAATCTCGCCCTCGACGCGGGCGGCGGATCGGAGCGTTGAGCGAAGATCGTCCCGACCCCGATGCGCTCCTCGCCCGGGTCCAGCAGGAGGAAGCGCGAAGCCGCCGCGGCAAGCTGAAGATCTTCTTCGGAGCCTCGGCCGGCGTGGGCAAGACGTACGCCATGCTGGAGGCCGGCCAGAAGCACCGTCGCGAGGATCACGACGTGGTGATCGGCTGGGTCGAAACACACGGCCGTCAGGAAACCGCGCGGCTCCTCGAAGGGCTCGAGCGCCTCGAGCCCAGAAAAGACGAGCACCGCGGCGTGGACCTCGCCGAATTCGACCTCGACGGCGCGCTGGCACGGCGGCCCGGGCTCGTCCTCCTCGATGAGCTCGCCCACACCAACGCCCCCGGATCGAGGCACATCAAGCGCTGGCAGGACGCGGTCGAACTCCTGGACGCGGGCATCGACGTCTACAGCACTCTGAATGTCCAGCACCTCGAGAGCCTCAACGACGTGGTCGCTCAGATCACGGGGGTGAAGGTCAAGGAAACCGTCCCCGACTCGATTCTGGAAGAAGCGGACGAGGTGGAACTCATAGACATCGCACCCGACGACCTCCTGCAGCGTCTCCGGGAAGGCAAGGTCTATGTGCCCGAGCAGGCCCGGCGCGCCATCGAGGGCTTCTTCCGCAAGGGAAACCTCATCGCCCTTCGCGAACTGGCGCTGCGGCGGACGGCGGAGAGGGTCGACGAGCAGATGCGGGACTACCGGCGGGATCACGGAATCTCCGCCACCTGGCCGGCATCGGAGCGGCTGCTCGTCTGCGTGGGCCCCAACCCGGCGAGCGAGCGCCTCATTCGGGCGGCGCGCCGGATGGCCGTGGGGTTGCGGGCGCAATGGATCGCCGTGTACGTCGAGGCTCCCGCTCACCTCCGGCTTCCCGATTCCGATCGTCAGGCTCTCGCGGACAACATGCGCCTCGCCGAAAGCCTGGGCGGCAAGACGGTCATCCTGTCCGGCTCGGACGTGGCCCGCCAGCTGGTGCTCTACGCCCGCGAGCACAACGTCGGACGCATCCTCGCGGGCAAGCCCACCCACCCGCGCTGGCGCGACCGCGTTCGCGGGTCGCTCGTCGATGCCCTGGTTCGAGGCAGCGGAGACATCGACGTCTACGTGATCTCCGGCGACACGGCTCGCGACGCCCGGCGGCCGCGGCCCGCGGAGACCTTCCGGCCGAGATCGCCGCTTGCCGACTATGCCAAGGCGGTCGCGGTGGTGGTCGTGGCGAGCCTGTTGTGCTGGGCCATGTTCCCGATCTTCGCGGCCACCAACCTGGCCATGGTCTACCTCCTCGGAGTGACGTTCGTGGCGACGCGGTCATCGCGGGGACCGGCAGCACTCGCTTCCGTTCTGAGCGTCGCCGCCTTCGACTTCTTCTTCATTCCCCCGCATCTCACCTTCGCGGTCGTCGACACTCAGTACCTCCTCACCTTCGCGGTCATGCTGCTGGTGGCGCTCCTGATCAGCACCCTGGCCTCGCGGGCGCGCGCGCAGGCGGACATGGTCCGGCAGCGGGAACGCCGCACCGCCTCCCTGTACGCGATGAGCCGTGACCTCGCGAGCGCGCAGAATGTCGACGACATCGGGCTGATCTGCGCGCGCCACGTCGAGGACGCGACGAGCAGCCAGGCCATCGTCCTCGCGACCGGCGTCGCCGGCCAGCTTCGCGAAGTGGGCATGCGCGTCCAGTCCCGGCCCCTGGCCGACCGTGACGAGGCGGTGGCGCGCTGGGTTTACGAGCACCGCCGCCCCGCGGGCCTCGGAACGGATACGCTGCCCGCCGCCTCCGCCCTGTTTCTGCCTCTGACCGGGTCGGACCAGAGCCTCGGCGTTCTCGGGGTCAGGCCGCCTTCGGGCCAGCCGCTCGGCTCCGATCAGATGCAGCTCCTCGAAGCCTTCGCGACGCAGGCCGCCGCCGCCCTCGATCGCGTTCGCCTCCTCGGCCGGGCGCAGCGGGCGCAGGTCGAAGTGGAGACCGAGCGGCTCCGCAACTCCCTCCTGAGTTCGGTGTCGCACGACCTTCGAACGCCGCTCGCTTCGATCACCGGCGCGGCGAGCACCCTCCTCCATGAATCGGGACAGATCGACGATGCCTCGAGGCGCGATCTCCTCGAGACCATCCACGAGGAGGCCTTCCGTCTGAACCGCCTGGTGGCGAACCTGCTCGACATGACGCGCCTCGAATCGGGCGCCTTGAAGGTGAAGAAGGAGTGGCTCCCCATCGAGGAGGTCATCGGAAGCGCCCTGGCGCGCCTCGAAGCGTCGCTGGAGGGTCGCGCGGTGGAGACGGATGTTCCGGATGACCTGCCTCTCGCGCCGTTCGACGCGCTGCTCATCGAGCAGGTTCTCGTGAACCTGATCGAGAACGCGGTGAAGCACACGCCCAGGGGCGCCGGGATCACGATCTCGGCCTCGGTATCGCCGGAGGGCCTCACCGTGAGCGTTTCCGATCGCGGTCCGGGCATACCACCGGGCGACGAGACGCGGGTGTTCGAGAAGTTCCACCGGCTCGAGGGAAGGGGTCAGAAGAGCGGCGTGGGCCTCGGACTCACCATCTGCCGCGGCATCGTGACCGCGCACGGGGGGACCATCAGCGTCTCCAACCGCGAAGGCGGAGGCGCCTCGTTCCGCTTCACGCTCCCGATCGACGGTGAACCTCCTTCGATGGCGGAAGCCGCGAAGCCGCGGCCGGAGACGCCGTGACCGCGGACCTCGTGATCCTCGCCATCGAGGACGAGCCTCAACTGGTTCGCTTCCTCAGGGCTTCGCTCGCGGGACACGCCATCCGGCTCATCGACGCTCCCACGGGCGCCGCCGGCCTCGTCGAAGCCTCGACCCGGGTGCCGGATCTGATCCTGCTCGACCTCGGTTTGCCGGACATGGACGGAGTCGAGGTCTGCCGGCGGCTGCGCGAATGGACGAAGATCCCGATCCTCGTGCTCTCCGCCCGCGGCCAGGAGCGGGACAAGATCGAAGCTCTCGACGCGGGGGCGGACGACTATCTCACCAAGCCCTTCGGCATCGGCGAACTCCTCGCCCGCATACGCGTGGCTCTGCGCCACTCCCAGCGGGGCCCGGGCGCGAGCGAGCCGGTGATAGAGACGGGAAATCTCAGGATCGACCTCGCTCTGCGACGCGTGCTGCGGGCCGGCGCCGAGGTCCACCTTACCCCGAACGAGTTCAAGCTCCTCGCCGAACTCGTGAAGAACGCCGATCGGGTGGTGACGCAGCGGCAGCTCCTCAAGGCGGTGTGGGGGCCGGGCTCCGTCGACCACACTCACTACCTCCGCGTCTTCATGGCGAATCTGCGCCACAAGCTCGAAGACCTGCCCGCGCGGCCTCGCCACCTGATGACGGAAGCGGGCGTGGGATACCGGTTCCGGACCGAGACCTGAGAAAGGGCGCCCTCGGGCTTAGGCGGCCGGGGAACGGCGAACGTCCGCTACCTCGTCAGCGCGTAGTAGACGACGTAGAACCAGCCGCAGATTCCGTGGATGCCAGCCCACAGAAGCGACTTGTGCAGGCTCCAGGAGATTGTGATCGCGAGGGCGGTTCCGAACGAGATTCCGGCTTTGGCGACTTCGTGCTTGCTGGCCATGGGTCTTCTCCTTTGATCCGTCCCGTTCACGGTAGCACGCCTGCCGCTATCCTTGGGCCGATGTCGAAACGGGTGATCGTGATCGGGGCGGGTCTCGCCGGGCTGCGTGCGGGAGGGCTTCTCCAGGCGGCGGGGCGCGACGTCGTCGTCCTCGAGGCCGCGGAGGCTCCGGGAGGCCGGGTGCGCACGGAGCGTGTCGATGGCTTCCAGATCGATCGCGGCTTTCAGGTCCTTCTGACCGCCTACCCCGAAGTGAGGGCCGCCCTCGACCTTCGTGCCCTCGACCTGAAGTCATTCGCGCCGGGCGCCTTGGTCTTCAAGGACGGAAAGTCCACGACCCTGTGCGACCCCTGGCGGATGCCGCTGCGGGGCGCCGGCGGTCTGTTCGGGCCGCCGGGCGGCCTGGCCGACCGATTCCGCCTGGCAACGTTTCGCTCCCGGATATCCCTCGCGTCCGAGGTCGAGTTGACGACGCCCGCGGGTGTGACCTTCGCGGAGGCGCTGCGGGCGCACCGCTTCTCCAAGGACTTCATCGACAGCTTCTTCCGCCCGTGGTTCGGAGGTATCACCCTCGACCGTTCCCTCTCGGCCGACGCCGCTTTCTGCAAGTTCGTCTTCCGCTGCCTCGCGCACGGCGACGCGGCGGTCCCCGCCCTCGGCATGGGGGCGGTGGCGGATCAGCTGGCCTCGCGTCTCCGGCCGGGCACACTGCGGACGGGTTGCCGCGTGACCGCGATCGAGGGCGCGGTGGTGCGGCTGCAAAGCGGCGAGACGCTGGAGTCGGGCGCGATCGTCGTCGCCACCGAGGGGCCCGAGGCCGGGCGGCTCCTGCGGCGGCCGGGGGCCGGGTCGAAGTCCGTCACCTGCCTGTCCTTCGCGGCCCCCAAGCCCCCCTATGCCGGGCCCTGGCTCGCGCTCAACGGCGCCAACCTTGGGCCGGTGAACAACCTCGCGGTCATGACGAACGTGTCCGCGACCTATTCATCCGACTCCCGCGCCCTCGTTTCCGCGACCATTCTCGGCCCCATCGGGAACGAGAGCGATGCCCACCTCGCCGACCAGAGCCGTGCCCAGATGCGCGGCTGGTTCGGGGCCGAGGTCGACGCGTGGACCCTGGTTCGGGTCGACCGCATCCACCACGCCCAGCCTCTGGCCGCGACCGCCCCCGGCTTCCTCCGCGCCGGGCTCTACCTGGCGGGCGACCATACCCAGCAGCCCTCGGCGCACGGCGCCCTGCGGTCCGGCCGGGTGGCCGCGGAGGCCATCCTCGCGGCGGGCTGATCGAGCAGCTTAGAGGCAGGCCCGCAGGCGGGCGATGAGGGCCGCCACTTCACCTCGCTTGATGTGATCGCTCGCGCGGTTCACCACGAGCCGAGCCGAGGTGGCCGCGATCTCCTCCACCTCATCGAGGCCGTTCTCGCGAAGAGTCCGGCCCGTCTCGACCATGTCGACGATGCAGTCGGCGAGGCCAAGGCCGGGTGCTATCTCCACCGAACCCTGCAGCTTCACGATCTCGGCGGCGAGGCCGCGCGTCTCGAAAAACGCGCGGGCCACGTTCGCGTACTTGGTGGCAACGCGCACGGTCGGGGGCCACGCGGCGGCGAAGCCGCTCGAGGGGTGTGCGGCGAGAACCATCCGGCACCGTCCAAAGCCCAGGTCGAGAGGCACGAGCACGTCGCTGCCGGCTTCGAAGAGGACGTCGCTGCCGCAGATCCCGGCATCGGCCACGCCATACTCGACGTAGACGGGCACATCCATGTCCTTCACGAACAGGAAGCGAAGGTCGCCGGCCTCCACGATCAGCCGCCTCGTGTCCTGCGGGGGAAACGCGAGCCCGGCCTTCGTGAAAAGCGCCTCGGCGCCGGTCAGAAGCCTTCCCTTGGAGAGCGCGATGGTGAGGGTCACGCCGGACCCTCGAAGCGAATCCTCTCGCGCCGGCGCCTTCGCTCCCGGGCCTCCCGCACGGACTCGCCGAGGGTGCGGGCGTTTACGACCACCGGCGAAACGGCCGGTTCGGGCGATCTGGAACCGCTCCGATCGACCAGGAGGGCAAGCCGATCGAGGCCGAGCATGAAGCCGATGGCCGGCAGGGGTCGGCCCAGGCGGCCGAGAAGGGCGTCGTAGCGGCCCCCGCCCCCCACGTCGAATCCCAGGCCGCCGCCGTAGATTCTGAAGACGAGGCCGGTGTAGTAGTCGAGCCCGCGGCTTTCGGAAAGGTCTATCGCGACCCGAGCCCCAAGGCCCGCCTCGTCCAGGGTTCGCGTGAGCGACTCGAGATCGGAGAGCGCCTCACCCACACTCTCGATGCCATTGCAGGCGATGCGGGCCGCGTCGAGCGACTGCCTGATCCCGTTGTCTTCGGCGAGGCCCACGAGGGCGCGGCGTGCCGGACCGGAGCCCCTGGCTCCTTCCAGGGCTCGCGCCACGGCGATCGGGTCCCGCCGGTTGAGGCTTGCCAAAGCCTCGTCGCGGCCGGAGTCGTCCACGGGAAGGCCGGCCGCGTCGAGCAGCGCGGTGACGACGCCCGCGTGCCCGAGAGCCAGCACGAAATCCTCGACCCCCGCGGCCTCCATGCACTCGATGGCGACGGCGATGACTTCGACGTCCGCGGCCGGACCGCCTCCGCCGAGAAACTCGAGGCCCATCTGGTGAAACTCGCTCTGGCGACCGGCCCGGGGCGGCTCGTAGCGCACCACTTCTCCCGAGTAGTAGAGCCTTAGGGGTGCCTCGACCTGCCGGAGCCGGCCCGCGGCGATCTTCGCAACCAGGCTCGTGAAGTCGGGACGCAGGGCGAGAGTCGTGCCGTCGCGGCCGCTGAAGGTATAGAGCTTCGAGGCCAGCGTCGGGTCGAACGTCGCCGCGTCGTCGAAAAGCGGCGGCACGATCTCGTCGTACCCCCAACCGTCGAACACGGACACCACGCGGGCTTCGATCGCGCGTCGCGCCCTGGCTTCACCGAAGGTGAAACACGATGCGCCCTGAGGCAGTTGGAGGCGCATGTGCATGGAGCGGGAGTCTATCCGGGGCGCTCGGCCCGGACCCAGGGTCGGTTCGCCGATGGGTCAAGGGGCCGGGCTCGGCTCCTTCACCGAGCCCGGCCCGCCTTTTACGACCGCCCCTTTACGGCGGTCCGGTGGCGCTCACCGCAACGAGCCCGCACGAGTGCGGACGTGCAGGTGATGGCTCTTCCGGACGACGCCGCCACAGTGTTTTTCCTGTCGGATTGGACGGACACGGGCCGCCCGATTCCCACAAAGCCCCGTCCTGTCATGCGACCTCAGAGCACGGACGCGATCTTGCGAGCCAGAGAACGGAAACCCGCCTCGGTGGGTTGAAGCTCGTTGTCCCAGTCGTTCTCATAGAGAACCGAAGAGAGCGTGTTCCGCAGATCCACATGGACGAGGTTCGGGAGTTCGAGTTCCTCCACCAGGGATATCTGCATGTCGTTGAGGCGGTTGATGAGGTCGCGGACGACGCCTCGGTTTCGCTGAAGGTTGGTGTGGCCCTTGAGCCAGAAGCCCGGACGAAGCCACGGGCCCTTGGGTCGCAACGGGCCGAATGTCGCCCCCCTTCCGTCGGGCACGGGATAGTCGTAGCCGTGGATGACGATCTTCAAGGGAAGTCCGAGAACGCCCCGGGCCACCGCGTCCACCCCACCCACCCAGTGCGCAAGCGCGACCTTGAGGCGGCCGTCGATCACTCCCTCCAGCACCGCGGCGTTCAGGGTCGGCAGCCCCGAAGCCGCGTGATTCACGAGGGCCCCGAATTCGTCGCCCGCGATGTCGTTTCCACCGCCGCACAAGAGGACCGCCTTCGGGGTCCGCCCGCTGAGCTTCAGACGCTGCAGCAGCCTGTGGAAATCCCCCAGCTGTCTGGGATTGAAAGACATGTCCTCGAGGGTGTGCCCCCCGTGGGCGTTGGCCTCAATCTCATAGCCAAGGTCCTCAAGGGCGGACAGAAGATCGCCGCCAGGATGGTCGAACCAGGAATCGCCTTCTGCAACGAGCAGGCCCTGTGGACCAGGGCGAGAGGCGCGGATATGCAGGCTTCGGGCCGTAACCAGATCGATGCCGCTCGCTTTCCCCTTGTGGAAAGCGGCGCGGGCATCGAAGCTGTTGCCCTTTCCAGTCTCCGCGGAGTGCGCCCTTACTTCCGCGGTCCGGTGACTCGGCGATGGCTCGGATTCAAACATGCACGCTCCAGACAGTTTCCGCCTCTTGAAAGGCATAGACGGACCGAAGCCGGAGGTTTTCGGGAACGTCGGCTAGAAGTGCCCTCTGGCCCGATCGCCGCGGTGAAACTGCGGGCCGCACAGGAAGCATTCGGGCAAGCTACGGTCTCGGGGTCGGGCCGGTCGAGGGACGCCCGGCCAGGGCCTCCAGGCGCCTGCGCGCTTCCCCGGCCCATCCATCCTCCACCGCGCCGGCGGAGTCGAGGTAGGCGCTCCAGGCGGCCCGGGCCTCGGGGCTCGAGGAGGTGGCCTCGATCGCGAGAGCGCGGTTGAATCGGGCCTCGATCAGGGCGGGATCGAGCCGGATCGCGGTATCCGCGGCTCCCACGGCCCGTCGCCAGTCATCTTCGCGGCTGGTGCGAAGGGCGCGCCCGATGTAGGCAGCCGCGAGGTCGCTCTGCACGGAGGCATCGCTTGGGAACTCGCGCGCAAGCTGCTCCAGGAGCCTGACCGCGTCGTCCGTCTCGTCGATCAGCAGTTCCGCTGCGGCGAGCGCCCGCCGATTGGCGGGGGTAGGCGACCTTTCGGTCCGCGCCTTGATCTCCCCGGCCGACGCGAGAACGCTCCAATGCTCGGCCTCGGATGACCCGGCCCCTCGCCGTGCTCCCCGCAGGGGCCCGAATTGGAAACCGCCGGTGAGCCGAGGTTCCACGAAGCGACGCTCTCCCACCGCCTCCACAAGCGGACGAACGGACTCTGCGTAGGAATTGCTGTTCCCCATCTGGCGCCACAGCGCGACGGACCCCACCGCTATTACGAGGGTCGCCGCGATGGGTAGAAGGAAGCCCCCCGGGAATGAGGACCGGCGGCGCCCGGGCCGGGCTTCGCCGGAGGAAACCCGGGCCGGGTCTTCGTCTGCGCCGGACCTTTCCTCGTCTCTCCAGACAAGTGCGGTCTCCCTGACCACGAAATAACAGTCCTCGCAGCGAGAAATGTGGTCCTCGATGCGGCTGCGCTCAGCCGCGTCAAGTTTACCGTCGAGATAGGCGGAGAGCATGGTTGGATCGGGACAAGCGCCCTCTCCCGGGCCAGCCGGACGTTGGGGCGTCACGCCTGTACCTCCTCAGGAGACGGACGCGACCCGAAGCTTTCCGGCGGCAGCGCCGGCAGACACAGGTGGCATTGCCCCCGGTCGATCATGCGGCCCACGTCCGACCAGTCCAAACCCCTGGCCTCCAGCGATTTCCTGAAACCCGCGAGCAGCTCCTCGATTCGGCGATACAGGCGCTTCTGGTCGAGCTTCAGGGTCCGGGCGATGTCCGCCACGGAAATGTCGTCCTCGAACTTCATCCGCAGGACGATACGGTCCTGGGCATCGAGCGCCTCCATGACCTGGGCGACCATCTCCTGGGCCCGCGCGGATGTGTCCCTGCCTTCGAGTTGCGTTTCGGGACTCGCGAGATCTCCCGCGGGCACGAGCGCCAGGTCCTCACCGCCTTCGACCATGGCCCGACGGTTCGTGCGGGCGGGCAGAGCATGCGCCAGATCGGTGATCGCTTCCCGGCTCTCCGGGCAGGCGAAGTTGGTCCGCAGCGTCTCCAGCGCGGCCTCGAGGCTGAGGCCGTCGCGGTAGAGGAGGATCTCCAGCCGGATGGCGAGGGGGCCGCGCCTGAGCGCCTCGGCCGACGGACGCCACTTTCCCCAGAGCTTCCGCCGATAGTCGAGAAACAGCCTCTGGATGACGGTCGTGAGGTACGTTCGCAGCGAACTGCGGCCCCCGAAGGAGGCCAGCACCGCATAGTCGCTGCGAATGAAGGAGAGGTTCACCTCGCTCAGGAAGTCCTCGGCCTCGGTGGTGCTCAGGCGTTGCCGACGCGCCACGAACCGGGTGACTCGCTCTATATCCGGCAGAGAGGAGAGGAAGAGGCACTCGAGTTCCGCGCGCCGCGCTTGCGCATCGGCGAGAGTCTTCTCCATGTGTCTGCGGGATTGTATAGCCGGACTGCGCAGGTGAAGATCGGCGCCGGACAGGAGGTGTCCGTTTCAGGCGCGGAGCATTCCGTGACGCAGCATGTCGGCGATCTCCTTCAGCACGTCGTCTGAGTTCTTGCCAAAGTGGTTCTTCACCCCGAAGACATACTCCACCGCGTAGTAGTGGAGCAGGAACCGGCTCGCCAGCATGATGGCGGAGACGGGAGAGACACCGGGCCGAAGCTTGGCTTTGATCGCTGCTTCGCCGGGATGGGCGGCCATGAAGGCTTCGAATCGATGCGCCATCTCGGAGTAGTAGCGGCGGATGTGCTTGCCGTCGAACTCGACCACGTCCACGTAGATGAGGGCCACGTAAGCTTTGTATTTCCGCACGCTCTCGCGCGAGGCACGGCCAAGAGCCTCGAGGTCATTCGGGAAAGCTCCCTCCGCGAGGGCCTTGTTGAAGGGAAAGTCCGGCTGCGCGAGCAGGGTGAAGTAGCGCTCCAGCAGCGCGCGGAAGATCGACTCCTTGTCCGGGAAGAGGTGGTAGACGTTCCCCGTCGACAGACCCGCCGCTTCCGCGATCTCGCGGATGTTGGTGCCCCGATAGCCCTGCTTCGAGAAGAGGCTCAGCGCCTTGTCGAGGATCCGCTTCCGACTTCGGTCTGATCGGTCTTGTTGGAGCATGCCCGATTATCGCCGACCGCGTCCCGCCACTTCCGGCGCCTCCGGCGCGGCTGGAGGGCTCAAGGCGCTTCAGAGAAGAACCGCGCGAGCGCATCCTTCGCCTGTGGCTCGGACAGCGTCGGTGCGTGCCCCACGTCGTCCACCTCCAAAAACGCCATCGCCGGAGCCTCCTTGCGCATTCGGCTGGCCGTAGGTGTATCGAGAACGTCCGAGATGGCGCCGCGTACGAGAAGGGTCGGACGGCCGTTGGCGAGCTTGCGGAACAGACTCCACACCAGAGGGGTCATGAGCCAGACCAGAATCGGGTTCACCGGCCGGAAGA
The DNA here is from genome assembly GCA_019694155.1 of Vicinamibacteria bacterium. Classification (GTDB taxonomy): domain Bacteria; phylum Acidobacteriota; class Vicinamibacteria; order Fen-336; family JAGNNV01; genus JAGNNV01. The sequence goes on from JAIBCN010000241.1 coordinate 21,884, forward strand.
CCTTCGGATCGCACTCGAGAACCGGAACGGAGTCCGGGCCGTCTCTGAAGATCCGTCGCACGAACACCCCCCAATCGGCATCCGTCCACCGGGGGAAGGCGACACCGCCCGTCTGTCTCGCGTAAGCGATCGCGTCGGCCCACGACTTGACCGGAGGCGTCTTCCCGGCGTAACCGGCGATCCGGGCAAGCCCGGCCTTCGCGACCACGGGGCCGACGTCGTTGAGCACCGCTCCCCCGATGCGGTCAAGGTGCTTCGAAGCGAGGGTCATGGTCACGATGCCGCCGAGCGACGTGCCCACGAAAAGAGCGCGAGGCAGGCCCTGCTGATCCATGAGGGCCACGATGTCCGCGGCGTAGGTCGGCGGGGCGTAGTTTGCGGGGTTTGGGTCCCGGTCGGATCGTCCGCGGCCGCGCAGATCCACGGCAATGACCCGTCGGCCCATGGCCGCGATCCATGGCGCCACTTCCTCGAAGTCTCGCGAGTTGCGTGTGAGACCCGGGACGCACAGGACTGGCAGCCTCCCCGACTCCCCGGCGCCGTAGTCGCGCGCGAAGAGGTTCAGCCCGTTCGAGCTGCGCCACGTGAGTTCGCGAGGGTCGGTCATGATTCTCTGGGCTCAGTCCTTCCTGGGTCTTGGGATGGACGACGTGTTCGACGTCGAAAAGCGATCTCTCATCTCCCGCTTGAGCGTCTTCCCCGCGGCGTTTCTTGGGAACTCGTCGTAACGGACCACGTCGCGGACCCTCTGGAAGCGGGCTTCCACGTTCGCGTTGATCCAGTCCCGCAAGGCCTCCTCCGCGACCGACGCGCCCTCCCGAAGCACCACAGCGGCGATCGGAGCCTCACCCCACTTCGGATCGGGCACGCCGAAAACCGCGGCCTCCCTCACCGCGGGATGGCGGACGATGACTTCCTCGATATCGCGCGGAAACACGTTCGCCCCGCCGGAGATGATGAGATCCTTCTTGCGGTCGACGAGATACAGGAAGCCGTCGTCGTCGAGCCGGCCCAGGTCGCCGGTGCGAAGCCACCCCTCGACGATGGCCTGCGCGGTGAGGTCGGGCCGCTTGTAGTAGCCGGGCATCATGAGCGGACCGCGTCCCGCGATCTCCCCCACGGCGCCCTTCACAACGTCGCGGCCATCGTCGTCGAGGATCCGGATCTCGAAGAAGGCCGGCGGCACGCCCACTGACCCCGTCTTGCGCGGAGCGTCGTCGCGGTCGAGGATAGTGACGAATCCCTCGGTCAGGCCATAGAGTTCATAGAGCCGGTTCGGAAAGCGGCGCGCCAGCTCCTGCTTGTGTTCGAGGTGAAGGGGCGCCCCCACCGAGCCGATCATCTGCAGCGACGGCAGATGCTTCTCGTGAAAGCCGGGGTCGTCGAGAAGCGATACGATCTGCGAGGGCACCATCATCACGTGAGTGACGCCCTCATCCGCCACCGCTTTCATGTAGGCGCGAGCGTCGAAGGCTTTGTGAAGGACGAAGGTGCCGCCGAGGTAGAGCCACGGCATCAGGGTCAGGAAAGACCCGTTGAAGACGAGCGAGCCTGCGTGCAGGACGACGCTCTCGGGTGTCATACGCCAGGCCGACGCGAAGAGCGTGCAGTAGGCCGCGCGGATCGCGTGGGTGTGGACGATGCCCTTGGGAAGGCCCGTGGTGCCGCTGCTGTAGATGATGTTGAAGGGCGCGTCGCTCAATACGTCCGCGGGAGCGGTCTCTTCCGCGGACGCGGTTTCGACAACCGCGGCGTAGCGCGCGCCCCATTCCGGCGGCGTTCCGGTGAAGAGATAACGGCCTTCTGCGATCGCGGGAAGGGAGGGGCGGATCGACCCGAGGGTCTCACCGAACGATGCGTCCGCCACCACTGCGGCGGTGTCCGAATCCTCGAGCAGCGTCCGGAGGGCAGGCCCTCGGAGGAGCGGGCTCAGAGGGACCACCACCATGCCGGTACGGGCCGCGGCGCAGTAGACCTCGAGCAGTTCGAGACTGTTGCCGAGCACGGTCGCGACCTTGTCCCCCGCGTCGAGACCGAGACCGCGGAACGCGGCGGCGGTCCGGCACACCCTCCGCTCGAAGTCGCGGAAGGTGAGCCGCATGTCGCCCACCACCACCGCGGTGCGATCGGGACGATAGCGTGCGTGATGGCTGAGCAGGCCTGCGATGTTCATGACCCGGTATCCCTGGATCTCCTAGAACGTGAGTCGCACTCCCAGCTGGAACTCGCGAGGCGGCAGAGTGGCGAGATACTGGCCGAAGCGCGGGTTCGCAACGTAGGCCGCCGTCTTGTTCGTAAGAGTGGGGCCGCTCAGGTACTGGCCGCTCTGGACGGAGTTCACGTCGTAGTTGACGGTATTGAAGAGGTTGAACCCTTCGGCGATCGCGTCCACTCCCCCCTTCGCTCCGAATCTGAACCTGCGGGTGAGACGGAGACTCACCTGCTTGAACCTCGGGCCGTCCGAGGAGAAGCGGGAAACGCCGGCGGCGCGGTCCGAGACCTTGCCGTCGCCGTTGAAGTCGTAACCGACGCGCTGGTTCCAGGGCTGACCCGAGCCGTACTCGAGGATCGGCGCCACGGTGAAGGCCGCGGGAAGGCGGAAGACCGCGGAGATCACCGCGCGGAACCGCTCGTCGGCGCGGCTTCGACCGTACTCGCCTTCGATGTTCGAGGGATCGCTTGGATAGTCGACGAGGGCGGGGCTGAAGTCGTCGTTGATGTTCTTCTTGTCCGCGTAGGTGAAGGACGCGGTCACGATGTGGCCCCCCTTGATCGTGCCGTTGATGCTCGCGATCACAGCCTTGTACTCGGAGCGCCCTTCGTTGGTGTAGGTGTTGATCTGGTCGTATTTGTTGTTCGGGCGGGCCGCGGCGCCGCCCGCCACCGCGGCGTTCCCCGCGAAGTTCTTGTCGCGCACGATGATTTCGTTCTTGCCCTTCACGTACACGCCCTCGAGATCGAAATAGAGGCCGCGGCCGCCGAGCCTGGTCGTCCAGCCAAGAGTCGCCTGAGTGGCCTGCGGATTCACATATGACCGGTCGAGGAGGGTAATCGCCACGTTCAGAGGAAGGCCGCTGTTCCTCGGATTCGCCGGGTTGAGGGCGAAGGCGGGCAGACCGAGAAGCGCACCGTTGACTCTCTGACCGATGACGCGGCCGGTGACGCCGTTCTGCTGCAGCTCGCCGAAGGCGGGCACGAGCAGGAAGCGGCCGGTGAAAAGGCCGACGCCGCCTCGGATGACGTTCCGCCCGTTGCTCGCGGGGTCCCACGAGAAGCCGGCGCGCGGCTGGAAGTTGTTGCTGTCGCGGCCGCGCGGCGCGGCCACCAGCGGGTGCGTGAAATCGGGGTTGTTTCCGTTCGTGTCGAGGTCGTAGCGCAAGGCCAGGTTCAAGGTGAGGTTCGGCTTCGGGCGGAAGTCGTCCTGGATGAAGCCCGCGATCTGGTTGGTGCTGATGGTCGCATCGCCGCTCCCTTCACCGTAGACATAGAGGAGGGGCAGGGCGCGGGAATCGGTCACGTAAAACATCACCCCGGCGGGATAGACGGGGAAGTTGAAGCGGTCCTTGACGTGCTGCAGCGCGCCGCCGATCTTGATGTCGTGGGTCGCCGTTCCCTGCTCGATGTGCCACGAGAAGGTGTCGCGCAGCTCGAACTGGGCGCTCTTTCCGAGCAGGCCGCCCACGATGTTCTCGCCGGTGATGAGTGTGTTGCCCGAGGAGAAGTACTCCGCGAGGGCCGTCGAGTTCGGAGGCTCCTCGTACTTGCGGCCGCCGATCTGGAAGGAGAGCTGATTCACCTTCTTCGAACCCGGAGTCCAGGAGTGTCCGACGGTGAAGTTCCAGTTGTCGCGATTGAGCTCCATGCCCGACGTGACGTCGCCGACGCCTCCCACCCGGAAGTTCTCCTCACGGTAGCGCTCGTAGACGAACTTCGCCTTGAGGTGCTGGCCGTCGTTGATCCGGTGGTCGAGGCCGAGGAAGGCCAGGGTCTGCTTGAAGGGGTGAGCCACGTCCGCGGCCTGCGAAGCGAACGCGCCGCCGGGACGGAAGGGACTGACGTTATCCTCGTTGATCTGCTCGACCGAGGCGAAGAAGTGGGTTTCGTCGCGCACGATCGGCCCGCCAAGAGTGAAGCCGAACTGCTCGCGCGAGAAGTCGTTCTTCTGCAGGTCGAGCTTGCCCTGGGAGCGCAGCGACTTGTCGCGGAAGAAGCCGAACGCGCTGCCCGTGACGTCGTTCGTTCCGGACCTGGTGACGATGGAGAGCCCGCCGCCCGCCGAGCCGCCGACCTCCGCGTCGAAGCGGTTCGCGATGACCCGGAACTCGCTCACGGCGTCCTGGGAGAAGCGCGCCCGCGCGAGGCCGAGTGAGGGATCGGTGAAATCGACGCCATCCACGAGGATGGTGGACTGACTGGCGTTGCCGCCCGCCCCGATGACCGGACCGTTGGTGATGAAACGGAATCCGCCGCGTTCCCGCTGCACGCCGGGGGTGAGGAACGCGAGCTTCTGGAAATCGCGATCGGCCACGGGCAGCGACTCGATCTGCTCGGGCACGATGTTCGTGGACGAATCAAGCTTGTGCACGTCGACGAGCGACGCCTCCCCCACCACCGTCACCTCCTCGGCGGCGGCGGCCTTCATGGCCACGGTGAGACGCGCGCTCTGGCCGACTCTGAGGACCAGGGTCTCCTTCACCGGGGCGAAACCGGCGAGGGTGACCCGCAGTTCGTAGGTTCCGGGCGGCAGCGCCGCGAACCGGACGATGCCGCGCGGCGATGAGACATCGACACGGGAAAAGCCGGTCGAGGGCTGGCCGAGGCTCAGGCTCGCCCCGGGGAGCACGCCTCCCTGAGCGTCGGTGACCGTGACTTCGGCGACAGCGTCCGCGACCTGGGCGCGCGCCGCGGGGGCGAGAAAGAACGCGAGGGCCAGGGCCGCGGCGCTCGAGCAATGCTTCACGAAGGCAAGGCGGGATCGGACAGGGGTCATGGGTTTCTCCGGAAGGGGAGCGATTCGCCCGTGAGATTTCACAAACCGAACGCTCGTTATGTAAATGGACCGTACCCCGGTTTCCCCGATGACGTCAAGCGAATTCTTCGATGGGGCCTACAGACGATGTCGACGGTAGGCGTCGATCAGGCGGGAGAGCAGGGCGATGTCCGCCCGGATCCGCTCGCCCTCCTCGGTGTCACCCACGCACCGCGGCGGGTCGAATTCGCGGATGGCGGCGGTGGTCGGAATGATGTCCACCCCGTCGCGCACCGCGGCCTCCACCGACTCGAAGTGATGATGACGCGCGAGGAACGTGCGGTCGGACTCGAGAACCAGGGTATAGCCGTGATCGCCGTAGGCCTGGGAGAAAGCCCCGTCGATGGTGATGGCATGGCCGCCCCGCTTCACCGGCGACTCCCCCGCGTCGATCTTCACGGGAACGTGGCCGTTCACGATGAGGCCCGAGGGATCGCAGCCGAATTCCGCGAGCACCTTCTCGCAAAAGGCCCGCTCATGAATGAGTCCGAAATAGGGATTCTTTGTTTCCACCTGCAGGGCCGGATCCGGGATGAGGTCCCTTTCCAGGGTGGTGATCCGATCCTTGCCGAACATGGGCGATAGCGGCCCGCTCCACAGGTACCACAGGAAGTCGAGATCCGCAGGCGCCCGGTGATGGAGGGCCCGGCCCACCACCTGGTCGATCGCGTCGAAGAGCGCGCGACCCCGTCGCGGCTCGCCGTCGACCACCAGGGGCAGGAACGCGCCCGCCTCGTTCACCGGCACGCAGCCGTGAAAGATGAGGTGGTTGTCGCGCTTCAGCCATGAGGTGCCCCGGGCGACCATGAACCGCGCGTGCTCCCACAGGAGCGGGCTCTTCAGGAAGGAAGCCCGCATCCGATCGAGGCAGTGCTGCTCCGCCTCGGAGAGGGCCTCGGGGTCCCGAAGATCGAGGGTCGGGAAGTGCCGGTCCTTGAGAGGGTAGGCCCTTCCGTCCACGGTGATGGTTCCCTTCTCGGGATCGATGGTGCGGAACAGGCGTCGATGGTCGAGGTTCCATTCCGGGTGACGGGCGATCATCCGCCCTTCGAGCTTGAACTGCATCACGGCCGCCGCCTTTTGCATCCGGGCCATGGTGACGGTCTCGCGGAGCCCGGCGCCGTGAGGCATGAAGCAGGTCGCGGGGTCATCGGCGTAGGCTGCGCGCACGAGCTTCTCGAGGGGCTGCATGGTGAGTCCGTAGCCTTCCTCGAGCTGCGAGAGACGCCGATAGCGGGTGGAGATCCGCAGCACATGCGCGATGAGCGCCTCGTGCCCCAGCGCGGCCCCCAGCCAGGCGATGTCGTGGTTCCCCCAGGTGATGGCGACGCGTGGCAGGTGACGCAGGTACTCGAGCACCCGGTCGCCGCGAGGGCCGCGATCGACGCAGTCCCCGGCCACGATGGTCTCGCTCACCGCGAGATTCCGGATCACCCGCACCACGAGACGGATGAAGTTCGTCTCCCCGCCCTGAGCGAGAAGCGGGTCCACGATGGCGGCCACGTAGGCGGAACCGCGCGCCGAGAAGGACTCGTGCAGCATCTCCCGCAGAATCTCCGCGTACTCCGGAGGGAGCACCTCCGCGACCCGCTGGATGCTGGTGCGGCCCGCCAGGGTTCGCATGACGACGAGAAGGTCGTCCACGGCCCGCAGCACAAAGGCACGGCGCGCCCCGGGGGGAAGATCCTTTAGCCGCTGGTCCAGCGTCTCCACGGGGTAGAAGAGGAGGGTGAGAAGTTCCTGGCGCTCGCCCGCCGGGCGCTCGGCGAATACCTTGTCGACCAGAGGCCGCAGAGTGCCCGAGGCGTTGTTGATGATGTGGCGCATCTTCACGTCCTCGCCGTGGACGTCGCTCATCACATGGATGGAGCCCTTGGGCAGGCTGAGTTCCGCGGTGAGCCGCGCGATCTCGGCGGTGGCGGCGGCTTCGCCTCGGAACTGTCTCGACAGAGCGCGCAGCGCGGCCATTTCCGAGGCCTCGTCCGTGGTCGAGTGAAGCATGAGGCGCTTTTATCACGCCCCGCGTCCCGGGCCTCGGCGTCCCGCGGCGGGTCTAGATGGGGCCGGGCCGTCCGAAGAGGTAGCCCTGCATGAGGTCGCAGTCGAGGGCCGCGAGCGCGTCGCGCTCACCCACCGTCTCGACGCCCTCTACGATGCAGCCGATGCCGAGCTGCCGGGTGAGCCCCACGAGCGATCCGACAATCTTGCGCTTGATCGGCTGGGTGTCCACGTCGCGGATCAGGGCCTGGTCGACCTTCACGAACTGGGGATCCATCACCGCCAGACTGGAAAGGCCCGCGTAGCCGCCCCCCAGGTCGTCGATGGCGAAGCGGTAACCTTTCTCCCGGAGCGCGGTGGAGCGCTCCCGAATCTCGGGCAGCTCGCTGATCGGCGCCCGCTCCGTCACCTCGAGCACGACACGCGTGGCGAACTCGGAAAGGGCGTCGTGGCCGTCCCCGAGCGGCCCCATGAGCTCCTCCACGTCAACGTTCACGAAGAGAGTCATGGCGCGGTTCTTCCTCAGAGCGTCGGCCGCGCGCGAGTGCACCGCGCGCCCAAGGTCGCCCACTCTTCCGATGGAGACCGCGAGACTGAGGAGATCGCGAGGATCCCGGACCTGCGCTTCGCCGTTTCGGGCGAGAGCCTCGAACGCGAAGGCAGGCCCCTCAGACGCGCTGAGGGAGATGATGGGCTGGAAGGCGAGCCAGAGCGAACCGAGGGCACGCTCGAACAGGGCCTCCCGCTCGCGGAGCGGCAGGAACTTCCACGATTCCGGCCCCCCCGCGGACAATCCGCGGGGGGGCGAGACCGGCCGAGTGACGAACTCGGTGGTCGCGGCGGAACCGAAATCGAGGGGCGACATAGGAGGTGCGTACTGTATACAGACAGTACTCGTTCCCAGTCAAATTAATTTTCCGGTTTTTTGTCGGAATCGTCCTTGACGCTCTCTCCGTGGAGCGTCTTGAGGCCCTCGGGGAGGGAATCGCGCTCTATGGCGGCGGCGGAACGCATCAGCTGCCGGAAGGACTCCACCTGCTCGTTGTCGAGGGCCCGGAAGTCGTGGAGCGAATCGCCGAAGGTCTGGTAAGGCTCGTGCTCTGACGGCTCGATCGACGCCCGAGTGCGACTGCCGCGGATGCTGCGCACCACGAGCCGGATGCCGAAACCGATCACGGTGAGTCGAAACCGAAAGCGCTCCTGGTAGCTGCTCAGTAGCTCGTGGAGCCACTGGGCGACGCGGGTGAGCGAACGGGTCTCGGCGAGCTTGAACTGAGCGGGGCGCACCGGGGGGACGGGGACGATCGCCTCCGCCATCCGCGCATAGACGGAGAGAGCGCGCAGCCGTCGCTGGCGATCCTCGGCGGCCTCCTCGATGGTCTCGGCGGCGATGGCGAGGAGGCGGACAGCCTCGTCGTAGGAAAGGGACGCCTTGCGTTTGAGGGCGAGATCGTAGGTGTGGGTCGCGATCTCCGTGTCCTCCGCCAATCGGGCCCGCAGGGCCTCAGTAGCGGTCTCGGCCCGGCCGGAGAGGACGAAATCCCACCGACGAAGAGCCCGTTTTCGGTCAAACCGTCCCAGGACCAGGACCACAATGCCCGCAGCCAGGGCGGCCAGAACAACAGGGATCACGCTGGGGTCAGTCCTTCCGCCAGGCCGAGTAGACCCAATAGGCGGCGACGGCGTCGAAGGCCAAGGCGTTTAGGACGTTCAGGTTCTGGACGGCTCCCCAGCCTAGCCTCGAAACGAGATCGACACACACCGTGAAGACCATCAGGTACGGCACGTAGCCGAGGATGATGGCTCGGGTGAACGCAGGAACCGGAATCTGATACCAGACAATCAGCAGGCCGACGAAGGTCAGGCACCAGATTCCCGCGGCGGTTATCCCTGGTTCGAACCGAATGAAGCTGCTGTAGTCGGAGTTGACCGGCGTCGCCATCAGGATCAGACTGGTTGACAAAGCGACGGCGCCTCCAAGCATCAGCCGGACGATCGCCGCTATTCCGGTAAACGCGGCGAAGGTGCGAATCGCCAGTTCCAGCGACATGCCGAAGAGCAAGGAGTCATAGATTCCCTGCTTCATCTGGAAAGCGTCGGGGGTGTACGCCGCCGGAAAGAGATAGATCAGGACACCCGCGGCAACCACAACGGAAACGTAGGCCGAAAACGTTACGCATTGCCGCACCTTCCCAGTGCGGAACAGGATGATCAGGAGAACGCTGAGCAGGGAGAAGCCCGCGACTGCGAGCAGGCGATGCACGATCTGCACCTGCGCAACCCCTCCCGCCGCCCTACGCCGTCAGAGGCTTTGCGAGGCGAGGAACCTTCTTCCGAGCAATGCCGAAAGCGGCGAGCCGCATGTACAAGGTGCGCCGAGTCACGCCGAGTTCCCTCGAGACACGGGCGATGTTCCAGTCGTTCTCTTCGAGGATTCTGAGGATGTTCGCTCGATTGGCGTCGGCCCGGTTGACATTGGGAACGCGCGAGGGAGCAGCGTCGCCCAACGCTGCGAGGGCCTTGGCCATACCGAGCAGGAAGGGCTTCAGCTCCTTCGCGTCCGCGGTGCGGGCTCCCTCAAGGTAGATCCAGCCAAGTTGAGCATCCCCTTCGCCCAGCACGGGGGCCAGAGCGAAGCCAGTCGCCGAAACCACCTCGCCTTTCGCCAAGCGGGCCCGGTGGTCCTGGAACCGAATCGGAAGGCTGCCAAGGCCGGCCAGGGATAGTCGATACGACAGGAATACGCTGGCGTTTTCGCCCTGAGGGACGAGCACGGCGCCACCTTCCGCTCCCGCCACATCGCACATGCGCGAGAGGAGGCGATCAGCAGACCGGCGAGGATCGTCGGCCACCAGACTTTCAATCATTGATCCAAGTGAGTTCATACCCTTGGATTCTGCCACATCTTTACTTGTCTCACGAAACGTGAATGTATACTATTCGTATACTTTGTTTCGACCCCCCGTGGTCAATCGATCCACTCACCAAACCCCTACGAAGGAAACCTCTCATGCGAATGTTCTGGACACTCTTCTTCCTCGGTACGATGCTTGTCGTGGGCGCTGACGTGCGTGAGCGCCGAGAGGGCGCGCGTGTCGCACCGTCTCAGTCGATCGCAGGAGACCCGTACGGCATTCCTACGCCGACCCCGGACCTCTGAGACTTCCGAACGGCGGCGGGAGTCGCCCGATTGAACGACCCGCCGTTTCGTTTGCCAAATCCTCTCCGGCCGGAATAGCGTAGCGCCCTCGCGCCGCTACGGCGGCGCCGCTTTCCCCGGGAGAACCAAATGACGACGACCGATCTCGACCAGCTGTCCGTCAACACCATCCGCACGTTGTCGATGGACGCGGTCCAGCAGGCCAACTCGGGCCATCCGGGCACCCCGATGGCCATGGCGCCGGTCGCCTACGCTCTCTGGCAGAGGCACCTGCGCTACGACCCCCTCGATCCGGCATGGCCCGATCGCGATCGTTTCGTCCTGTCCATCGGGCACGCATCGATGCTGCTCTATTCGCTGCTGCATCTCGCGGGAATCAGGGCGACAAACGAGAAGGACGAGCCGCTCCCCGGCCTCGCGGTGCCTCTGGACGAAATCAAGCGCTTCCGCCAGCTGGAGGGCCGCTGCCCCGGGCACCCCGAGTACCGCTGGACTTCAGGGGTCGAAACCACCACCGGTCCCCTCGGCCAGGGGTATGCGAACAGTGTCGGGATGGCGATCGCGGCCAAATGGCAGGCGTCGCGGTACAACAAGCCGGGATTCGACCTGTTTACCCACCGGGTCTACGCCCTGGGAGGCGACGGCTGCATGATGGAAGGCCTCTCGCACGAGGCAGCGTCGCTTGCGGGCCACCTGAAGCTCGACAACCTCTGCTGGATCTACGACAACAACGGGATCACCATCGAAGGCCACACCTCACTCGCTTTCAGCGAAGATGTGGCAAAGCGCTTCACCGCCTACGGATGGCATGTCACCCACGTCACCGACGCGAACGATCTGGACCTTCTCGACCGCGCCTGCCAGGAGGCACGCGATACCGTCGGCCGCCCCACCCTCATCATCGTCGACAGCCACATCGGCTGGGGCGCGCCCAACAAGCAGGACTCGCACGCCGCCCACGGCGAGCCGCTCGGCGCCGAAGAGATCAAGCTCACCAAGCGATCCTACGGCTGGCCCGAGGACGCCCAGTTCCTGGTGCCCGATGGAGTGGCCGAGCATTTCGCGAAGGGCATGGGCGCACGAGGCGCGTCGCTCCGGGCTGACTGGATGGCGACGATGGCGCGTTACCGCGCGGCCCACCCCGATCTGGCCCGTGAACTCGACCTCATGCAGGGGCGGCAGCTTCCCGAAGGATGGGACAAGAGCCTGCCTGCCTTCCCCACCGACCCCAAGGGGCTGGCCGGACGCGACGCCTCACAAAAAGCCCTGAACGCGATTGCCCAGAGCGTTCCGTGGCTGATGGGCGGCTCGGCCGACCTCGCGCCATCCACCAAAACGCGCCTGACCTTCGAGGGCGCGGGTGATTTCTCGGGCGAAACACGCGGAGGACGCAACTTCCACTTCGGGATTCGCGAGCACGCGATGGGCTCGGTGATCAACGGCATGGCGCTCTCGAAGGTCCGGCCCTACGGGTCGGGTTTCCTCATCTTCAGCGACTATGGCAAAGCGCCCATTCGGCTCGCCGCCATCATGGAGCTACCCGTCATCTACGTCTTCACCCATGACTCGATCGGCGTGGGCGAGGACGGCCCCACTCACCAGCCCATCGAGCAGCTCGCCGCGCTCCGGGCGATTCCCGGCCTCATCACCATCCGCCCGGCGGACGCGAACGAGGTAGTGGAGGCCTGGCGCTTCCTCATGCCCAAACGACACGAGCCGGTGGCTCTTATCCTGACCCGGCAGGCGATGCCCACCCTGGACCGGTCCAAGTACGCCGCAGCGGCCGGTCTCGCCCGCGGCGCCTACATCCTCGCCGACAGCGCGGGCGGCGCACCCGAGGTGATCCTGATCGGGACGGGCAGCGAGGTCGCGATCTGCGCGGCCGCCCATGAGGAGCTTGCCGCCCAGGGGATCAGGAGCCGGGTGGTGAGCATGCCCTCCTGGGAGATCTTCGAGCGCCAGCCGCAGGAGTATCGCGACGCAGTGCTGCCACCCTCCGTGGAGGCCCGGGTCTCCGTGGAAATGGGATCGACGCTGGGGTGGCGGCAATACGTCGGCCCTCGCGGGCGCATGATCGGGATGCAGAGCTTTGGCGCCTCCGCTCCCCTTCCCGCGCTGCTGAAGCACTTCGGCTTCACCCGCGAGAACGTGGTGTCGGCCGCCAAGGAACAGATCGCGGGAGCGAAGCGGTCATGAGGATCGTGGTGGGCTCGGATCACGCAGGCTTCGCCCTCAAGCAGGAGATGGCCGACCTGCTTCGCAAGGCGGGTCACGATGTCCTGGACGTGGGCACGCATTCCACGGCGCCCGTCGACTATCCGGATTCGGCGGCGGCGGTCGGCCGCGCGGTCGCGGGAGGGCAGGCCGCGCGCGGCGTGCTCGTCTGCGGCAGCGGTGTCGGCGCCTCCGTGGCCGCGAACAAGATCAAGGGAGTGCGGGCCGCCATCTGCCACGACAGCTATTCGGCGCATCAGGGCGTCGAGCACGACGACATGAACGTCCTCGTCCTCGGCGGACGGATCGTGGGCCCATCACTCGCGGCCGAGCTCGTGAACGCATTCGTCGGCGCGCGGTACAC
>JAIBCN010000097.1 GCA_019694155.1 Vicinamibacteria bacterium
GAGTCGACGTGAGAATCCTGGCCGCCACCCATGTCGACCTCGCGAAGGCCATCGCGGAAAAGCGCTTCCGCGAGGACCTCTACTACCGCCTGTCCGTCTTCCCGCTCGCTCTGCCGCCCCTGCGCGAACGGTTCGCCGATCTGCCCGAACTCGTCGAGGCGATCCTCGTCGAGCAGCAGCGCCGTACCGGCCGCCGGGGCATGCGCGTGACGACCGAGGGTCTCGCCCATCTGCGCCGATATCACTGGCCGGGGAACATTCGCGAGCTCGCGAATGTGCTGGAACGCGGCACGATCATCGCGTCGGGACGCGACCTCACGGCCGCCGTCCTCGATCTCCCCGGCGCCCTGGCGTCTCCCCCGGCCGTCCCCGCAAGCGCGGCCCCGACCACCGCGGACATCGAACTCATCACCATTGATGAGGTGCAGCGGCGCCATATCAGGGGCGTGCTCGCCGCCACCGATGGTCGCGTCTACGGCGAGAAGGGCGCCGCGAAGATTCTCGGCCTCAAGCCCTCGACGCTGCAAAGCCGCATGAAGCGGCTCGGTATGGGCCCTTCGCGCTGAGCGCGGCTACGGCTCGATCGCACCCGCCACATGAGACCGGCGGGGATCGGCGCCGCCCTTCACCGCACCGGTCTTCGGATCGCGCACCGCCACGGACGCGTAGCCCATCACCAGTTCGCCCTTGAGGCCGATGGGCTCGAGACGATGCCCGTACGCGCGCATCTCGTCGACCACGCGGCGCGGGATTGCGTCCTCGTAGAGGATGCGACTGGGGACGGGGGGCTGACGGGGTGGGAACTGCTTGCGGCCGATCAGGAATCTCGGCTGCTCCACGGCGGCCTGCGGCCCGAGGCCGCGATCGAGAACTCCGGTCAGGATCTGGTACACCGCGGAGGAGATCCACGCGTTCCCCGCGGCGCCCACCGCGACCATGGGCACGGACTTCTCGCCCTCGCGCTTGAAGACCAGGGTGGGGGCGATTCCCGTGGCCGCGCGCGCGAGCGGCGTGAGTGAGTTGAAGCGCTTTGGCTGGCGCCGGAACGAGCGAAGGTGGTTGTTGTAGAGAAAGCCGAGACCGTCGCTCACATAGAAGGCCCCGCCCCAGGTCGACAGGGTCTGCGTGAGAGCGACCATGTTCCCTTCCGAGTCCATCGCCACCGCGGCGGTGGTGCCCGTGCCGATGCGCTCGCGCTTGTAGTCCCTCTCGTCCTCGGGCTCTTCCGGGTATTCGGGGTCCGGGGTCGCGTGACCGGCCACGATCGACGCGAACTGCTTTCTGGCCCACGGCAGCGACAGCGGCTCATCGAGATCCAGGGCGAAGAGCGCGGGATCCGCGGCGAGATTGCCTCGGCCCGTGCGCTTCCACGCCTCCACCATGAAATGGAACGCCGACGCGTCCTTCGTGTACTGCCCGCGCTTGTCGCGCGGCGCGCCGTCGAGAATCTGAAGGGTCTGCAGAAGCGACACGCCCGCGGTCACGGGCGGCGGCGCGGTGACGATGTCGTAATCCTCGTAGCGGCCGCGCAGAGGCTCGCGCTCGATCGCGCGGTACTGCGCAAGATCCTCTTCCGTGATGATGCCGCCGTTCTTCCGCATGTCCTCCGCGATGCGCCGCGCGATGTCACCGCGATAGAAATCCGAAGCCCCGACGTTCGCGATCCGCCGCAGAGTGGCCGCGTAGTCGGGATTCCTGAAAGTGTCGCCCGGCCGAATGGGCTTGCCGCCGGGGAGGAAGATCTTCGCGGCCGCCTCGTATCTCTTGAGGAACCGCTGGCCCTCTCGCACCGACGAGGGCAGCGCTTCGTCGAGGGTGAAGCCGTCGTCAGCCGCGCGGATCGCGGGCTCGATGAGGTCCTTCCAGGCAAGCCGGCCGCTGCCGTACTTGCGATACGCGAGGTCCATTCCCGCCACCACTCCCGGGATGTTGACGGCGGCGGGTCCTGAGGACACCAGCCGGTCCCCGTCGAGGATCTTCGGATTGGTGAGCGTGCCTTCCATCGGCACCTGGTCCTTGAAATCGATGGCCACCGTCTTCCCGTCCGACGCGCGGTGGATCAACATCATGCCCTCGCCGCCGATGCCCGATGCGTCCTCCTCGGTGACGCCGAGCGCGAACGAAACCGCGACGATCGCGTCGACGACATTGCCGCCGCGACGCAACGCCTCGAGACCCGCGGCGGTGGCGAGGGGATGGGCCGACACCACCACCGCGCGGTTCGACGAGGCCTCCGGTTTGATCGAGGGACGCTCGGCCAGCATGTCGTCGACCGCGTCCTCGAACGCGGCGTCGGTCTTCGCCCCTTCGGCCCGCGAACGAAACCGGTTGAAGAGATCGTTCCACGCGGCGGTCGCCCCCGTGGACGCTCGCGCGTAGAGCTTCAGCAGCACCGACGACAGCGCTTCGAATCGGGATGCGGTCGTCGCCGCGGGGTTTCCGCTCAGGGTCCGACCGCCCTCGAGAGGATCGGGCGCGCGCAGCGCCACGAGGTCGAAAGCGCCCCGGGCGAAGACGGGCGCGCGATCCGACTCCGCGAGCCGCCGCGGATTCCCGTTGTAGTCCTGCGGCAGGGGGGCGGCGGTCAGGGCGTAGATGGTGGCGCCGTCGCTGGACCAGGCCGGAGACGTGGCCCCGCGGCGGATCAATTGCCGCTCCCCGCCCTTCGCGTCCACCACCGCCACCCATCGCTCATTCGACTGGATGGTGGCGTGGGCGATGCGCCGGCCGTCCGGTGACCAGGCCGGATCCGAGTCCTCGCCGTCGTTGAAGGTCACGCGGCGCGCCTCGCCGAAGGGCTGATCCGCGGCCATCACCCAGATGTCATCGCCGCCCGATCGATCCGACACGAAGGCTATCCGCTTCCCATCCGGGGAGACGGCAGGCGATCTGTCGCGCGCCGCGTTCCGGGTGAGCCGGACGGGCGCGCCGCCGGCGAGGGGCACGCGAAAGATGTCGGCATCGTCGTCGGACCCGATCGCGAAGAACACTTGGGCGAGAGAGAGCGAAGGACCGGTCTCGTCACCAGGAACCGAGCCGTCGGTGAGAAGACGCCCCCGCCGGCCATCGGCCGCAATCACGAAGAGACGCCGCCGGCCCTCGTGCGTACGCGAGACCACGAGAGACCGCCCGTCCGCCGTCCACGCCGGATCCGCGCCCTCGAAAGACACCGCGTCCTTCGTCGTGCCGGCGAGGCCGGTGATCTCGATGAATGAACCCTGCGAGCGCGCCGCGCGGCGGCCGGAAGGATCGAGCGCCAGGCGCGCGGCATCGTCCGCGGGAAGAGCGCTCGCGGCCAGGAGGCCGAGGACAAGAGCCGGGGCAAGGCGTTTCATGGCTCCGCATCTTAAGGGGCGCCTCGACGCCCGGCTCCCGGGCGCGAATAACCGTCCGAGGACTCGGACCCGGAAGTATGAGTACACTGTGGCCGCGCATGCAGATCTCGAATGAAATCCGGGCGGTCGAGGCTCATGCCTGTGGCGAGCCCGGTCGCGTGATCGTGTCGGGGGTGAACGACGTTCCGGGTGCCACCATGTACGACAAGATGGTCCACCTCCGCACCCACGCGGACGGGCTCCGCCTGCGAATGCTCAGAGAGCCGCGCGGCTACCCCGCCGCCAACTGCAACGTAATCCTCCCCTCTTCGCATCCCGAGGCCGACGCGGGCTTCGTGATCATGGAGCAGGTCGAGTACCCCGGCATGTCGGGCACCAACACCATCTGCGTGGTGACGGTGCTTCTCGAAACGGGAATGCTGCAGATGCGCGAGCCCACCACCAACCTGGCACTCGAGACGCCCGCCGGCCTCATCCGGGTGAGCGCCCAGTGCCGGAACGGGAAGGTGGTCGCGGTGAGTTTCCTGAACGTGCCGGCCTTCGCGACCCACATCGACGCCGACATCGAGGTCCCGACATTGGGCACGGTGACCGTGGACGTGGCTTACGGAGGCATGTTCTACGTGATCACGGACGCCCGCCGCTTCGGCCTGCGCCTCACCCCCGACGAGGGCCGCGACATCGTGCGCATCGGCGAGATGGTGAAGGCGGCGACCCGCGAACAGCTCCCCATCGCGCATCCGCTGCAGCCCGGCTTCGACGGCGTCACCATCGCGCAACTCTCCGGCCCGCCCCTGGCCGAGGAAGCCGACTGGCGGAACGCGGTGGTGGTCTCGACCGGGCAGCTCGATTGGGGCCGCCCGGCCACGTGGACCGGAGCCCTCGACCGGTCTCCTTGCGGCACAGGGACCTCGGCGAAGATGGCGACGCTGAACGCCCGCGGCCGGCTGCCCCTCAACCACGACTTCCGCCACGCGGGGATCCTCGGGACCGTCTTCACAGGGTGCCTTCTCGCGGAGACGACCGTGGGTCCTTACAACGCGGTCCTTCCGTCCATCACGGGGAGGGCGTGGATTACCGGCTTCACCACGTACACCTTCGATCCCACCGACCCCTTTCCCGAAGGCTTCACCGTCGGGGATATCTGGTAAGTCCGATCAGGGGGCTTTCCGTGCGCGCAGATCGATGCGCATGGCGGTGAGCGAACGCGGACGTATCAGGCGATCGAGGGCCATCACCGCCGGGGCGAAGAAACGCGGAAGCAGCGAGGGCGGCTTGAATCCCAGGCTCAAAAGGTAGGCGAAGCCGTTGATGGGCGTGAGGGTGGGGCGCGCCGCGTAACCGAGCCGCCGCCAGGTCGCATCATCGACTCTCGTCGCAATGGCGCGGGTGACTCCGGCGTCGCCTTCGAAAGGGGCTTTGAGGTCGCCCTTGCTGAAGGGCCGCGCCGGATCGAGGCCCAGGGTGGCGCCCTCCTGATGGAGAAAGCGGTAGACGGGGTAAGAGAACGGCGACACCCAGGGCTCGATCACGCGCAGTTCGCCCCCGGGCTTGAGCACGCGGGCGACGTCGCGGAAGAACTCGAGCGGGGTCGAGAGGTGGTGCACGAAGTCGACGCCCAGCACGGCGTCGATGGTTCCGTCGCGGAAAGGAAGCACCTGCGCGTCCGCCACGATGTCGTTCCAGGGCGCCTCGATCAGGTCGAGAGCGATCCAGCGCAGGTCGGGGCGCTTCGCTTTGGCGTGGGGTGCAAAAAGCCCGGGGCCGGCGCCCGCCTCCAGAACGAGAGAGGCGCCCGGCAAACCCTCGAGAAGACGATCGAACCAGACGCCGTACACGTCGCCAAGCACCGGCTTCGCCGCGAAGACGCGCCGGTGCTCGCGCAGGGTTTCGAGGCTCAAGCGCCGCTCCCCGAATGTGGCGCCACTTCCACGATTCCTCCGCGCACGCGCGCGGGGCACCGTCGCAGGGCGGCCCCTCGGCCTCCCCGAACCTCGCCCGTCGGCACATCGATCATCCAGCCGTGCCAGGGGCACACGAGGGTCCGGCCGCGCAAGGCTCCTCGGGAGAGGGGCGCGCCGAGATGAGGGCAGCGGTCCTCGAAAGCGAAGACCTGGCCCGCCACGTTGGCAAGCGCGAGCCTCGGCGACCCGTCCTTCGGACGATGCTCGCGGATCGCGCCTGGTGGGAGCTCGTCGATGCCGCAGATGGCGCTGAACTCGGAGGGCGGGACGCCGCCGTCCACCGCGGCTCCCGGCTGCGAGGCCGGCCCGGCCTCGAAAAGCAGCGGGATGCCGTCTGGCGAAACCACCGTCGAGCCGAAGGTGAAAATGCCGCCGAGGGCCTGAGGTCCCGGAGCGCAGCGGAGGCTCGCGCCGAGGGCCAGCGCCTTCCGTGTCGCGTGCTCGACATCCTCGACCTCGAAGGTGAGACCGAGGACGCCCCGGTAAGGAGCGCGAAGGCGGGCTTTGAGGTCGCGCGCGTCGACCACTCCGGGGCCTTCGTAGGCAACGATGCCCACGCGCCCCCCCGCAGCCGCCCGGCCGGAGAGAAAGCTCATGCGCAGTCTGGTTCCCTCGGGCAGCCGGAGCGCCGCGATCAGTTCCCCCTCGATCACGGTGGGCGCCGCCGGCACCAGGTCGAGCACGTCGCAATAGAAGCGTTCCGAGGCCTCGAAATCCTTCACGATCTGGGTGGCTGCCGCCACCTCCGTGAAGGGCGTCTCGCGTGTGCTTCGGCCCATGGCGATGCGCGGCACGCCGGCCATCTTCGCAATGGAAATCTTGACCCCGTCTTCCGTGGGCAGGTGCGCTTCCGTCGCCACCGCGCCCTCGCCCCAGGGCACGGCGTAGTCGAGGGGCGGCGCCAGGAACTCGAAGCCCTGCTCCACGAAACGCCGGTACTGCTGCCGCACGTCGTCGGTGAAGAAGTCGAGATTCTTCACATAGCCGTGGTCGAAGGCCCGGGCCCCTTCGTTGATGCGCTCTCCGCCTCCATCACCCACGCGAACGAGCCGGACCGCGCCCACACTCGTCCCCGGCTGCTCGAGGTCCACACCCTCGATCGCCGCCGGCGCCTCGAGCCCGAGACTCGCGGCGAAGCGCCCCGCATGGGCCTCGCTCGACGTCTCGGGAGCGTCGAAGCGGAAGGCGCCGGTCTCCCGCATTCCGAGGAGGCCCGCGTAGAGCGCCCGAGAGAGAGAGAGATCGCGCACGCCGATCGTCACACGCTTCACTTCGCCACGATCCATGAAGCGGGGAGCTTATTCGACGGGGATGGCGCGGCGAGGCGAGGGAGGCCCGAACGCCACCTTCAGATCGAGGGCCTCGGCCAGCCGACTCATGTAGACGCGGTGCGGAACCTCGAGGGCGCCGAACTGCTTCAGATGTTCGGTGAGGTACTGCACCTCCAGGAGCGCAAAGCCTCGGGCGTTGAGGCGCCGAATCAGCGAGACGAGCGCGACCTTCGAAGCATCGCGGGCCCGATGGAACTTGGACTCGGCGAAGAACGCGCCGCCCAGGCTCAAACCGTACAGGCCGCCCGCGAGTTCCTGCCCGCCTCGAGACCAGACCTCCACGGAATGCGCGACGCCTTTCTCGTGCAGCTCGCCGTACACCCGATGGAAATCGTCGCTGATCCACACGGGGCGGCCGAAGGCGCACCCCTCCATCACTTCTCGAAACGCGGTGTCGAACGTGATCTCGAACTTCCCGGAAGCAACGGTGCGCGCGAGGCGCTTTGGAACGTGCGGCCGGTCGAGAGGAATGATCGCCCGCACCTTCGGCCGGTGCCAGGTGACGAGGTCCCCCTCCACGTAAGCCATGGGAAACAGTCCTCGGGGATAGGCATCGAGCACCATGTCGGCGGAAAGGTCGGGGCTGACCGCGACAACATCCATAAGCAACACAAGGTTACAGGCCATGATCCGAAGCAGCCGAAACGGAATCCCTCCGATATGCTTCACCCGTCTCTGGTCCGATTTCCATGCTGATCCCGCTTCTCGCCCTTGCCTTGACGACGCCGGAGGTGACGCTTTCGGGGATCGTCGTCGCAAGGTCCGGCCGTCATGCCGCGACCCTCGTCTCCGAGGGCCGGGAGCGCCCGGTGCTTTCGGGCGATCGGGCGTTCGGCTGCGAGGTCACCGCCATCCTCAAGGACCGGGTCGAACTCGCCTGCGCGGGAGAGCGGCGCACTCTCACCCTCTCCGCCGCTCCCGCCAGAGTGGCCGCGACCAATCTCCCCGCGCCGGTGGCGGAGAGCGCGCCTTCGGACGTGACCCTCACCCGGTCCGAACTCGAGGCCAGGCTGGATCGCGAAATGTCACGCCTGATGACCGAAACCACGCTCATTCCCGTGATGTCGCGCGGGCAGGTAGCGGGATTCACACTCTCCCGGATTCCTCCCGGCACCATCCTCGAGACCCTGGGGCTCAAGGCCGGGGACGTGCTCGTCAGCGTGAACGAGACGCCGATTGACAGTTTCACGACGCTCGTGGGTTTGTGGCCGAAGCTCCAGACGACCGGTTCGGTGCGCGCTCAGATCATGCGGGACGGCAGGCCCGTCGACATATCGGTCAGCATCCGGTGAGAGGCCGGACCGGCCCCCTGGTTCCCCGATGAACCCGGCCACCTGGCAGGAGCTCTTCGACAGCGTCGGGCTCCTCTACGTCCTCGAATCGGCCCCCTTCGCGGCGTCGGTGGCGATGGAGGAGAAGTTCGTCTGGTGCAACGAGGCCTTTCTACGGCTGGTCCGGGTGAAAGACCGGTCCGAGGTGATCGGCAAGCCCAACCATCATTTCCTCGACCCCGAGTTCCTTCCCATCGCCCAGGAGCGCGTTTCCCGCCTGTATCGCGGGGAAGCGAACCCTCCGATCGAGATGCGGCTGGTGCGCGCGGACGGCACGAGAACGTACGCGGAGATCCGCTCCGTCCCCTTCGACGCCCGGGGGAAGCACGCCTACATCGTCCTCTCGACGGACATCACCGAGCGACGAGCCACGGAAGACGCCCTGCGGGAGAGCGAGGCCCGCTACCGGAGCCTGATCGAGAACACTCCCGACGGCATCCTGATCCATCGCGGCGGCCGGCCGCTCTTCGTGAACCGGGCCATGATCGAGATGACCGGCGCCTCGAGCGCGCAGGATCTCCTGTCCGTGTCCGTGATCGATCTCGTGGTGCCTGACGACCGCGCCGCGGTGAAGGCGCGCCTGGCCCTGCTGAACGCCGGCGCGACCGTGGACTCGATGGTGGTGCGGTTCAAGCGGCTGGATGGGCAGACGGCCACCGTGAAACTCGATTCACATCGCATCGAGTTCGAAGGCGGGCCGGCGATCCGCGCCTTCATCCGGGTGATGACCGAGCCCATGATGGCCGAGCAGGCGCTTCGCGAAAGCGAGGAACGGTACCGTCAGCTCGTCGATGCAACCCCCGACGGCGTGGCGGTGAGCCAGGAAGGGAAGCTGCTCCTTGTGAATCCGGCCTACCTTCGCCTGATGGGGGCAAGCTCCCTTTCGGAGATCCAGGCCCTGCCCCTGACCGAGCGCGTTCATCCGGAATTCCGCGAGGTCGTGGCCGAGCGCATGAAGGCGGTGCACCACGGGCTCTCCGCGCCGCCCATGGAGCAGCGGGCGATCCGGGTCGACGGGTCCACCATCGACGTGGAGGCGCAAAGCGAGCCCATCCTCCTCGACAAGAAGCCCGCCGCCCTCTCCATCCTGCGCGACATCTCGGAGAGGAAGCGCGCGGAGCGGGCTCTCATCAACAGCGAACACCGCTACCGCCAGCTCATCGAGCTCCTGCCCGACCCCGTCTTCGTCCTCGACGGCGATCACGTGGTCTTCTCGAACGCGGGCACGAGGCGGCTCCTCGACCTCGCGCCGGAATTCGCGGACCGGCCCCTCGGCCTCATCGATCTCGCTCCCGAGGCCGATCGCGCGGTGCTCCGCGGCCTGCTCGAGTCGGTGAGCCTCGGCCGCCGCCCGCGGACGAGCGAGATCAAGCTCAACCAGAACAAGGGCCAGGTCTCCGTCGAGGTCCGCGCCGCCGCCATCGACGTGGACGGCCGAAAGTGCGCGCTCATCATCGCGCGCGATCTTTCCCAGCGCCAGAAGGCGGAGGAGCTGCAGTCCGCTCTCTATCGCATCGCCCAGGCTTCGACCCGTTCCCTGAGCCTCGAAGCTCTCTTCTCGGAGATCCACGACATCGTGGGCGAGCTGATGTACGCGAAGAACTTCTTCATCGGCCTGCTCGACGAGGAAGGAACTCACCTCACCTTCCCTTACTTCAAGGACGAACACGACGCCGTCCCCTCCCTGCCCCTGCCCGTGGAGGACTCTCTCTCCGGATACGTGATCCGTTCCGGCGAGCCGCTTCTCGCCGATCAGAAGGTGATCGAGGAGCTGAAGCGATCGAGCCAGGTCCGGACCTACGGGCACCTCGCCTCGAGCTGGATCGGGGTGCCGCTCATCCGCGGCAACGCCACTTTCGGCATCCTCGTCGTCCAGAGCTACGACCCGAACTTCCGCCACGGCCCCTCCGATCGCGACCTCCTGACCTTCGTCTCCGGCCACATCGCGGAGACCATCGAGCGCCGGCAGAAGGACGAGCAGATCCAGTCGCTCGCCTACATCGACTCTCTCACCGGCCTCCCCAACCGCTTCCTCTTCGACGACCGGCTCGACACCGCGCTCGCCCTCGCCGACCGGCATCGCACCCCCCTCGCCGTGCTCTTCGTCGACCTCGACCGCTTCAAGCTGGTGAACGACACGCTGGGCCACAGCGTGGGAGACGGCGTCTTGCGGCTCGTCTCGGCGAGACTCGCGGGCTGCCTGCGCGAATCGGACACTCTGGCCCGGCGCGGCGGCGACGAGTTCATCGCCATCCTGCCCGACACCGACCAGCGGGGCGCCGCCCACGTGGCCCAGAAACTCGTGGATGCCCTGCGCCAGCCGCTCGACGCCGCGGGCAGTGAAGTTCTGGTGACGGCGAGCGTCGGCGTCGCCATGTTCCCGGAAAATGGCGGCGACCGCGACACCCTGCTCAAGGCCGCGGATCTCGCGATGTACGGGGCCAAGGAGATGGGCCGCGACACCCATCAGCTCTTCTCGGCGGCGCTCAAGGAAGATGTCGAACGCCGGGTTTCCATGGAGAAGGGCCTGCGCACCGCGATCGTGCGCTCGAAGCTCACCGTCTACTTCCAGCCCATCATGGACACGAAGTCGCAGCGGCCGGTGGCGCTCGAGGCCCTGGTGCGATGGCCGGACGAGCGCGGGGGGCCCATGACCCTGCCCTCCGATTTCATACCGCTCGCCGAACACACCGGCCTCATCGTGCCCCTGGGCGAACTGGTGCTGCGCGACGCCGTGCGGGCGATGAAGGCCCTGCCGCGGCGGTCGTTCGCGCCCCTGAATCTCGCCATCAACGTGTCCGTGCGTCAGCTCTCCAACCTGTCCTTCGTCGACGACGTGCTCGAGGCGCTGAACGTCGAGTCCTTCCCGGCCACCCGGCTCCACTTCGAGATCACGGAGACGGCCGCCCTCTCCGAAGGCATGCTGATCGGCGACCAGCTTCGGCGCCTGAAGAAGGCCGGCGCCTCCATCGCCATCGACGACTTCGGCGTCGGGTACTCGTCCCTGTCCCGGCTGCGACAGATGCCCGTGGACATGCTGAAGATCGACGCCTCCTTCATCCGCGACATGATCGAGGACCCCGACGACGCCGCCATCGCGAACGCCGTCGTGTCGCTCGGGCGCGCGCTCAACATGAGAGTGGTGGCGGAAGGCGTCGAGCG
Organism: Vicinamibacteria bacterium; assembly: GCA_019694155.1. Taxonomy (GTDB): domain Bacteria; phylum Acidobacteriota; class Vicinamibacteria; order Fen-336; family JAGNNV01; genus JAGNNV01. The sequence goes on from JAIBCN010000097.1 coordinate 11,124, forward strand.
CCTCGACCAGCAGAACGCCCTCGCCTCGTGGGGCTGCGACCTCATGCAGGGCTTCCTCTATTCCAAACCCGCTCCCATCGACGACATCGCCGAATGGCTCCGCCAGTTCTAGCAACACACTAACCGTCAAGAGGTTTCCTTCCCCATGGGCTTCGCCACCGACTGCATCCACGCCGGGCAACATCCCGATCCCACCACCGGCGCCGTGATCACGCCGCTCTACCTCACGTCCACCTACGTGCAGGAGGGCATCGACAAGCACAAGGGCTTCGAATACGGGCGCACCCAGAACCCCACCCGCTTCGCCCTCGAGGCGAACCTCGCGGCCCTCGAAGGCGGGGTCGACGGCATCTGCTTCGCGTCGGGCCTCGCCACCAGCAACGCGGTGATGTCCTTCGTGAAGCCCGGGCAGCGGGTGGTGGTGAGCGACAACGTGTACGGGGGGACGCATCGGCTGTTCACGAAGCTCATCGCCCCCTACGGCGTCAAGTTCGACTTCCTGGACCTGTCGGATGAAGCCGCCTTCGAAAAGACCGCCGGCGACTTCGACCTGCTGTGGCTCGAGACTCCGACGAACCCCATGATGAAGATCTGCGACATCAAGGCGCTCGCCGCCATCGCTCACAAGAAGGGCGCGCGGCTCGTGGTCGACAACACCTTCATGAGCCCCTTCTTCCAGCGGCCCCTGACCCTGGGCGCGGACATCGTCGTGCATTCGACGACGAAGTTCCTGAACGGGCACTCCGACAGCATCGGCGGAGTCGCGGTCTGCAGGAACGCGGACGACGCGAAGTGGCTCAAGTACGTGCAGAACGCGCAGGGCGCCATCCTCTCGCCCCTCGATTCGTTCCTGGTCCTGCGCGGCACCAAGACCCTCGCCGTGCGCATGCCGCGGCACGAGGAGAACGCGCGGGTGGTCGCGAACTTCCTTCGCGGCGAAAAGAAGGTGCAGAAGGTGTTCTGGCCGGGCTTCGAGGATCACCCGGGCCACGCCGTCCACAAGGGCCAGGCCTCGGGCTTCGGCGCGCTCATCTCCTTCGAGCTGGGTTCGCTGGAGGCCGCGAAGCGCTTCGCTCCGAAGCTCAGCCTGTGCTCCCTCGGCGAGAGCCTGGGTGGCGTCGAGACCCTGGTCTGCCACCCGGCCAAGATGACGCACGCGGGGTACACGCAGCCGGAGCGCGACGCCCTCGGCATCACCGATGGACTCGTGCGCATCTCTGTCGGCATCGAAGACGCGGCGGACATCGTCAAGGATCTCGCGACCGCTCTCGCCGCCGTGTAGCGCTTCCTTTCCCGCGGCTTCGCCGCCCCGGGGTCAGGGGGCGGCGGCGTTACGAGGGCGCGAGAGGCAGCGTGAAGCAGAAGGAGGAGCCCGCTCCCTCTCCAGCGGACTCGACCCAGATCCGCCCCCCGTGAAGCTCGATGATCCGCTTGACCAGAGCGAGGCCCACTCCCGTGCCTTCCGCGCCCGAGTCGAGCCGGTCGAACAGGCCGAAGACGCGGTCGTGATGCCGCGCGTCGATGCCGAGGCCGTTGTCGCGCACGAAGAAGACCACATCCTCGCCCTCGCCGCGCGCGCCGATCTCGACCCGCGGGCGCTTCTGGTCGCCCATGAACTTGGCCGCGTTGTCGAGGAGGTTCTGAAGGACCTCGATCAGCCGCACGCGGTCGCCGCGCACCATGGGCAGGCCGCTCTGGATCTCCACCTGGACGCCTCTCGCGACGAGGCGGCCCTGAACCAGGGCCTCGGCCTCGCGCGCCAGCGACTCGAGCGGAATCGCCTCAGCCGGGGACAGAACGTGGCCGATGCGCGAGAGCTCGAGCAGATCCTTGAGCAGGAGGTCCATCTTCACGGCGGCGCGCCGGATGCGGTCGAGATCGCGGCGCAAGGATGCAGCGTCCCCTCGTTCCGCCGCCGCCTCCACGTGGCTGATGAACGAGCCGATGGTGACGAGGGGGCTCCTCAGGTCGTGCGACACGGTGTAGGTGAATCGCTCGAGCTCGGCGTTCTTCGCCTCCAGGGCGCGGATCAGGGACTCGCGTTCGGCCTGGGCGTGCAGTCGCTCGGTGACGTCGCGGGCGATCACCAGGCGCGTCGTCCCGGGTTCGTCCGACTCCATCTTCATGCCGATCGCTTCGATGTCGCGGCGCGAGCCGTCCTTCCGCACCACCACCAGAGGCGTGGGAGCCGATTGGCCGCCGACCATCAGGGGCGCGTACTGGTCGCGCAACTCGGGGGGCGCGAACTCCAGCACATGACGCCCCGCCACCTCCGCGGGCGAGGCGAGGCCCAGGACGCGGGCCGTCGCGGGATTTGCGAAACTGATGCGGCCGTCGTTGTGAACGAAGATCGCGTCGGGCGCGAGGTCCAGCAGGTTCGCGTACCGCGACTCGCTCGCCTGCAGCGCCTCCATGAGCTGCCGCCGGCGATACAAGGTGATGAGCAGCCGCGCGCCAAAGCAGGCGACCGATCCGAACACCGCGATGAAGGCCACCATCGGCTCGCTGCGCGCCATGGGCAGGGCCAGGCCGAGGGTCACCAGGGGCAGAACGGCGGGGGCCCAGGTCACGACGGGGAGGCGGCCCCGCGTCTCCGCGACCACCGGGTCGGGCCTCCAAAGGGCGGCGATCAGGGTCCCAACGCCCAGACTCGCGGTGAAAACGAGATCCGCCCAGTCGCCGGTGCGCAAGACGCGCGTGCGGAACGCGTAGTTGTAGAAGCTCGAACTGAGCGCGTAGGCCAGCAGGTAGGGCGACAGACGAAGCGACGCCTGTCGCTCCTCGGGCCGCCGCGACAGACGGCTCCGCACGAGGAAGGCCGCGAAGAGGAGCCAGTTCTCCACGTCGGACAGATCGAAAAAGCCCCACAGATAGAGAAGCGTGAGTCCCTGCCACTGGCCCCCCGGCACGAAGTAGAGATCGAAGTAGAAGAACAGGAACAGGATTCCGACCTGGGCGGCGTCGAGGATGCGCAGCCAGTCACGCCCTCGCACCTCCGGTTCGTTCTGGGTGATGAGCAGGGCCATCACGAGGGGCGCGCCGTACAGACGGAAGAGGAAGTGAGTCCAGGAAGGCTGAGGAACGCGCTCGCCGACCCAGTTCTCGTGGTAGACGTAGGTCGCCTGGCCCATCGTCCAGATGACGAAAGCCACGCCCACCAGCGTCCAGAAGCTGCGGGCGCAGCCGGCCGAGCGCCGCGCGGCGCCGAAGCTGGCGAACGCGGCGAGCCCCCCCGCCGCGGCCTGAAGGAGGTTGGAGGCAAGGGACCCCGCGGGACTCGTCCCAAGGAGCGTGACCGAGGCGAGGTGCAACGCGCAGATCAGGAACGGCGCGGCGAGGAGCGGGGGCGACGGGCCGGCAGCGCGGTCACTCAAAGGGCACGCTCTGTCTTCAGGCCCGCTCGCATCGCTCTCAGAACATACTAGGCCCGCCGCAGGCTGTAGGCTTCGCGCATGAAAATCACACGGATCCTCGCCTTTCGCGTGGAGCTTCCGCTTCACGAGGGCCGATACTCGTGGTCGGGCGGCAAGTCGGTGGACGTCTTCGACTCGACCGTGGTCCGCGTGGAGACGAACGAGGGCCTCGTCGGGCACGGCGAAGTGTGCCCGCTCGGTCCCACCTATCTCCCGTCCTACGCCGAAGGCGTGCGGGCCGGTCTCGCGAAGATCGCGCCGAGCCTGATCGGCCTCGATCCTCGCGACACCACCGCGCTCTATCGCGCCATGGACAAGGCCCTCAAGGGCCACCCCTACGCGAAGTCGGGAATCGACGTGGCCGCCTGGGACATCCTCGGCCAGGCCTGCGGCCAGCCCCTCGTGACCCTGCTCGGGGGCCGGTTCGGCGACGACTTCCATCTGTATCGCGCCATCTCCCAGGAGTCTCCCGAAGCCATGGCGGAGAAGGTCGGCCAGTATCGGGCCGAGGGCTATCACCGCTTCCAGTTGAAGGTGGGCTCCGATGTCGAAACCGACATCGCCCGCATCCGCACCGTGTCGAAGCGTCTCCAGGGCGGCGACATACTCATCGCCGACGCCAACACGGGCTGGCTCATGCACGAAGCGATGCGCGTGGTCCGCGGGGTCGAGGACATCGACGTCTACATCGAGCAGCCGTGCCTCACCTACGAGGAATGCCTGTCCGTGCGGCGCAAGACCTCGCATCCCTTCATCCTCGACGAGAACGTGGACGGCATCGGCATGCTCGTACGCACCGCGAACGATCACGCCGCGGATGTGATCAACCTCAAGATCTCGAAAGTGGGCGGCCTCACACCTGCGCGCCAGATCCGCGACCTCGCGGTGTCGCTCGGCATCGCCCTCACCATCGAAGACACCTGGGGCGGCGACATCGTCACCGCGGCCATCGCGCACCTCGCGCACTCGACGCCGCCCGAGTTCCTCTTCACCGCCACGGACTTCAATTCATACGTGACGAAACCGATCGCGTTCGGCGCGCCGCGGCGCCGCAGCGGCCGCCTAGCCGCCTCCACCGAGCCGGGGCTTGGAGTCCAGCCGCTCGCCGAGGCGCTCGGCGATGCCGTCATCGACGTGAAGTAGCGGCGAGTCCCCCGCCCGGCGGCCGAACCGTCCGGGCCGCCGCCTGCTCTACTTCCGCGAAATCAGCCACGCCCCCGCGAGGCAGACCGCGCCGCCGATCACGGAAACGGCGGCCACGCGTTCGCCGCGCACGATCACGCCCAGAGCCAGGGCCACCACGGGGATGAGGAAGGTGCTCCCCGACGCCGTCGACGCCCCGAAGCGGCCCGCGGCCCGCGCCATGAGAACCTGGGCGGTGGCGGTGCCCATCGAGCCCAGCGCCAGCATGGAGAGCGCGGAGCGCAGTGTCCACCTCGCCGCGAGAAGTTCGGGGAGTCCCAGGGGTGCGGTGAGGATGAGGGCGACGCCGAGGGCGCGCCAGATCACGGGCAGTCCGCCGTTTCGCTGCTGGAGGGGGCGCGCGAGATTCAGGGCAACGCCGTAGGAGACGAGAGCCGCCATGACGAGGCCGATGCCGAGGACGCTGTTGCTCCCCTCTCCGAGCCCTGGCCACGCGATCATGGCCGCGCCGGCCATGCCCACCACGAGGCCGATGACGACAGAACCCGAGGGCATCGAACGCGCCAGAAGGGCGGCCACGATCACCACGAAGAGCGGGTTCGCCCCATTCAGCATCCCGGTCATGGCCGAAGTGATGTGCTGCTCGGCAAAGGGGAACATGCTCAGTGGAAACGCCATCCACAAGACACCCACCCAGAAGATTCCCGCCCGATCCTCGCGGCGCACGGGCCCGCGGGCGGCCGGAAAGATGGAGAGGGTGAGGAAGCCGACGAGGAGGCGCGTGAAGGTGACGCCGTTTGGGGCCATCGCCTCGAGCCCCTCGGCGATGAACAGGAACGACGCGCCCCAGATGAGACCGGGGGCGGCGAGGAGGAACCACTCGAACGGCGTGTGCGGCGCGTGGTGTTTCGACATGAACGCGTGAGATTACGCGACTGGGCCGCTCCTCCCCATTCCCCGATTCAGCCGCGCCCGAGAGAGCGGGTGAAGGGTCGGCGTCGCGACGGCCGGCCAGCCTCCAAGGCATAGGTTGAAAGTTCGGATATTATTCAATCCATAGGCATCACCTATTTCTTCACAGGAGGGTCGATCGGACATGGAGATGCACCAGCTTCGCTATTTCGCCAAAGTCGCGGACCTCGGCAACGTCACGCGCGCCGCGGAAGCGTGCCACGTCTCGCAGCCCTCGCTGAGCCAGCAGATCGCCAAGCTGGAGCGCGAGCTGGGCCAGCCCCTTTTTGAACGCCTGGGCCGCGGCGTCCGCCTCACCGAAGCGGGCAGGATGTTCAAGCGCTATTCCGACCAGATCCTGAGCCTCACCGAGGACGCGCGAACCCGCGTGAGCGACGAGCCCGACTCGGGGCGCATCACCGTCGCCGCCATCCCAACCATCGCCCCCTATTACCTGCCGGGCATTCTCACCCGCTTCGGAAAGGAGTGCCCGCGAGCGCGCGTGGAGATCGTGGAGGAGACCACGGGGAACATCCTGCGCCTCCTGGCCGAAGGCGACGTCGACCTCGCGATCCTCGCCCTGCCCATCCAGGCCGAGCATGTGCACACCAGGACGCTGTTCACCGAGGAGCTCCTCGCCGTCGTGCCCGCCGATCACCCCCTGGCGAAGAAGCCGCGGGTCGGTCTCAAGGACCTCGTGCTCGAGCCTTTCGTGGTTCTGAACGAAGCCCATTGCCTGACCGGCGCCACCATGAGCTTCTGCGCGCGGCATTCGGCCTCGCCGCTCGTCACCGCGAAGAGCCACCAGCTCCTCACCGTGCTGGAGCTGGTGCGCCTCGGCCAGGGCGTCTCCCTCATTCCCGCGATGGCCGTGCCGAAAGGGCGCGACGACGGGCGCGAGTACCGGTCGCTCACCGGGGACAAGCCCACACGAACCATCGCCCTCGCCTGGAACCGGATGCGCTACCAGACCCAGCTGTTCAAGCGCTTCGTGGAGTTCGTTTCCGCGCGCACCTGACCGCGCACTCAGGGTTCCTTGACGGACCTCCGTCCCCTCACGTACCGTCCCGGTCCAGACGCCATGCCCGGGAACCCCGCCCCTTCCGAAATCGAGGCCGCGCTCCTGCAGGCCATCCACGAGTTCTTCGAAGAGCGCACGGCCGCCACTGCGGAGGTGGTGCCCGAGGCCGAAACGGTGAGGGACGGACTGCTGCAACTGGCCGCCACCGTGCTCTTCCTCCAGATGATCGCGGCCGATCACGGAAGCCGGCATGATGAGCACAAGACGCTCCTCAGCGTCCTCTCGCGCGTGCTCCGCGTGGAGGGCGAACAGGCGGCCATCATCATCCGCGCCGCGGAACAGCATGTGAAGAAGCCGCTCAAGAAGCTCCTTCGCGTGCTGCGCGAGCGATGCACGCCGCTGCAGAAGAAGAAGGTGGTCGAAAGCATGTGGCGGCTCGCCTTCGCCGACGCGGAACTCGCGGGCCAGGAGGAGTACTTCGTCCGTAAGGTGTCGGAGTCTCTCGGCCTCTCGACCGCCGACCTCGTCGAGGCCAAGATCCTGGCCCGTGAAGCTTTTCTCGGCCCGACCGCCTGACCCCCGTACCGGGCGGACGGCCCTGATACGCTGACGGAATGGCGCAGCGTCCGGATCCCTTCCCCCAACTGGGCCTGGCCCTCGCGATTGCCGTCGCGATCAGCGCGATCGCGCCCTACGACCCGAAGGACTACGCGATCGAGATCGCGGTTCCCGTCGCGGGCTTCGCGGCCCTTCTCGCCACGCGCCGCCGCTTCCGGTTCACGCCTCTCAGCTACACGATGCTCTTCTGCGAGTCGCTGCTCCTGGTGGTGGGCGCCCACTACACGCACGAGCGCGTGCCGCTCTTCGACTGGATCCGCGACAACATCGGCGGCGCTCGGAATCACTACGACCGTTTCGCTCACTTCAGCGTGGGTCTGCTGCTGGTGATCCCATTTCGCGAGGTGCTTCACCGAAGGACGGCCCTGCGCGGCGGCTGGCTCAACGGTCTTTCCGCCACCGGGGTTCTCGCCTTCGCCGGCTTCTACGAGATCACCGAGTGGTGGATCGCGGTGCTCGCCTCGCCAGAGACCGCCGAGGCCTACCTCGGCTCCCAGGGCGACCCCTGGGACGCGCAGAAGGACATGCTCATGGATACCCTGGGCGCGCTGTCCGGCCTCGCTCTCCTCGCCGCGCGCCATGATCGCGCCCTCGAGGACGTCGCTTGACACCTCGAGCCGGGCGAGCGTACTTTTTTCACATGGGGATCAACCGGCTTTCCGTTTCCATGGCGTTCATCATCGCGACCGCGGCCTCGGCCTCCGCCCAGGACCCGGCGGAGCGGAACTTCTTCGCCTGCCGCGTGGGCTATGCCACGTGCCGGCCCGGCGAACTGACCCGGGAGCAGCTCGAAGTGGTCGAGCAGGCGAGCCTCGCCCGCAATTACTCGGCCTGCCGCAACGGCCTTTCGAGCTGCAAGCCGGCGCTGCTGAACGACGACCAGGCGGAAGCCGTCCAGGTCGCCCGCCTGGCCAGGAACTTCGCCGACTGCCGATACGGCTACGCCTCCTGCGACCGCAGCCTGCTCGACGCCGATCAGCTCGAGGCCGTGGAGAACGAGCGGCGGGCCCAGAACTTCTCCGCGTGCTGGAACGGCTACTCGACGTGCCGCCGCGACCTCCTGACCGCCGACCAGAAGGAGTCGGTGGCGACGGCGAGGCTCGCCCGCAACTACGCGGCCTGCCGGGCCGGATCCTCCCGCTGCGACCGGTCTCTCCTCAACACGGATCAGATGGAGGCGGTGGAAACCGAGCGCCGCGCGCAGAACTACGCGGATTGCCGCGGAGGCTTCCCGGGTTGCGATCGGAGTCTCCTCACGCGGGACCAGGAGGAGGCGGTCGAGAACGAGCGCGCGGCCCGCAACTTCGCGAACTGCCGAAGCGGCTTCGCGGGATGCGACCTCTCCCGGCTGACCGCGGATCAGTCCGAGGCCGTCGAGAACGAACGACGGGCGCGGAATTTCTCGGACTGCTGGAACGGCTCCTCCCGCTGCAACGAGGCGTGGCTCAACGCGGACCAGCAGGAGTCGGTGCGAACCGCGAGCCTCGCGCGCAACTTCGCGGCCTGCCGCAGCGGCTTTTCATCCTGCCGGCCCGGGCTCCTCACGAGCGATCAGCTCGAGGCGGTGGAAACCGAGCGGCGCGCCCAGAACTTCGCGGCCTGCTGGAACGGCTACCTGAGCTGCAATGCCGCCCTGCTCACCGGGGACCAGGGCGAATCGGTCCGCAACGCGCGGCTGGCCCGGAACTTCGAGGCCTGCCGCAGCGGTTCCGGAAACTGCGATCGAAGCCTCCTGACGCCGGAACAAGTCGAGGCGATCAAGAGATAGCTGGAGTGGGGCGGGCGTAGCGCCGATGCATCATGGCGTGCTCAGCGGCGTTCGCTAGACTTGCTTCATGCGAAGCTCTGTCATCGTCTCCGCCGTCCGCACTCCCACCGGCAAATTTCTGGGGGGGTTCAAGTCCTTCACCGCGCCGCAGCTCGGCGCCCTGGTCGTCAAGGAGGCCGTCCGGCGCGCCGGCATCGACCCGGCCGATGTCGATGAAGTCATCATGGGGAACGTCGTCTCCGCAGGCCTCGGCCAGGCTCCGGCCCGGCAGGCCGCCATTCACGCGGGTTTGCCCCCCAAGGTAGGCGCGCTCACCATCAACAAGGTGTGCGGCTCCGGCCTCAAGGCGGTGATGCTCGCCGCCCAGGGCATCGCGACCGGCGACGTGGATATCGTGGTGGCGGGCGGCATGGAATCCATGTCGAACTGCCCGCACCTCCTCAAGGGCGCCCGCGAAGGCCTGCGCATGGGCAACGGCACCCTCCACGATTCCATGATTCACGACGGCCTGTGGGACGCGTATTCGGACTTCCACATGGGCTGCACCGGCGAGATCGTGGCCGAGAAGTTCAACGTGACGCGCCAGCAGCAGGACGAGTTCGCGGTCTCGAGCCACAAGAAGGCCCTCGCCGCCATCGCCGCCGGCGCTTTCAAGGACGAGATCCTCAAGGTCGAGATCGCGCAGAAGAAGGGTCCGGCGATCGTGGTCGAAAACGACGAGTCGCCCCGCGCGGACACATCCATGGAGAGCCTCGCGAAGCTCAAGCCCGCGTTCAAGGAGGGCGGCACGGTCACCGCCGGCAACGCCCCCGGCGTCAACGATGGCGCGTCCGCCCTCGTTGTCATGGCCGAGGACCTCGCCAAGGCCCGCGGCATCAAGCCTTTGGCCCGCATCATCGGGCAGGCCACGGCGGGCGTCGAGCCCTCCATGGTCATGATGGCCCCGGTGGGCGCGGTCCGGAAGCTCCTCGAGAAGACCGGCTGGAAGCTTCAGGACGTCGACCTCTTCGAATTGAACGAGGCCTTCGCGGTCCAGGCTCTCGGAGTGGCCGGAGAACTGGGGCTCGACCTCAACAAGGTCAACGTGAACGGGGGGGCGGTCGCCCTCGGGCATGCGATCGGCTCCTCGGGCGGCCGGATTCTCACCACGCTGATCTATGCCCTGAAGGCCCGTGGTCTCAAGCGGGGCATCGCCACCTTGTGCCTGGGCGGGGGCAACGGCGTCGCACTCGCCATCGAAGTGCTCTAGACGTCCGGGGTTATCGCCCCCCCTGGATTTTTTTGAGCCTTTGACACATTGAGCGGCTGCTCAAGATAATCTCTATCTGGTAGGGACTTCTGCCGAAGAAGCTCTCCCCGTCATCCACTTCAAAAAAGGACGTCATGGCACTCGAAGACGAACTCAAAGCCAGAACCCTCGCCCTGGTGAGCCAGCAGATGGCGAACTGGGTGGTCGAGATCCAGAAGCGCATCGTGGAGCACCAGGCGAACCTGGTCGGCGCCCTCGATGAGCTTCAGGAGAACGTCGCCCGCTACGACGAGAAGATCGACGAAGGATCGATCGGCAGCGCCATCGACGAAGTGATCGCGGCCAACCCCGTGGCGGCGGCCGCCGCCCCCGCCGCCTCCGAGGCCGGTCCCGGCATCGCCGTCCTGCTCTCGGCCATGGCCGAAGTCGATACCGGCGCGAACCTCACCGAAGTCCTCACGAGCCTGGTCAACGAAAGCGCCAAGCAGGTCGATCGAGTGGCCATGTTCATCATCAAGGGCACCAACGCGGTCGGCTGGTACGCCAAGGGCTTCGATCTCAACGACGCGGTGAAGCAGATCCAGATCCCGCTCGCCGGCGACACCATCTTCAAGACCGTCCAGGCGGATCGCGCGCCCGTGCTGTTCGATCCGAACACCGCCGGGCAGACGGCGCAGGCCCTTCAGCGGATGGGAGCGCTCGGCTCTTCCGCCATTGCCGCGCCCATGGTGCTTCGCGACAAGCTCGCCGCGGTGTTGTACTGTGACACCACGGGCGGCATGAGCGACCCGCAGGCCGCCTTCATCGACGCCCTCGTGCGCTTCGCCGCCAAAACGACCGACCTTCTCTCGTTCGTGCCCCGCACGCCGGGGGCCCGCCCGGCCGCGCCCGTGGTGCTGCCCGGGGCGTCGAGCGGCCACACCGCGGCCGCCCCGGCGGCCCGGATGGTCCCGCCGCCCGCGCCTTCCGATGGCGGCGGCACCGTGATGTTCACGCCCGGGCAGGTCGCGGCCATGCACCAGGCGGCGACCGCGCCTCCTCCGGCGCCGGCCCCTCCCCCGCCGCCTCCCGCCCCCAAGGCGGACGGCGCGGGCACGGTGATGTTCACCGCGTCGCAGATGGATCAGATGCGCCAGCAGATGTCGCAGATGAAGCCCGCTGCCGCGCCCGCAGCGCCCGCCATGTCTCCCGAAGAGACCAAGGCGCACGAGGATGCCAAGCGCTTCGCGCGACTCATCGTCAGCGAGATCAAGCTCTACAACGAGGCCAAGGTCACCGAAGGACGCAAGGCGAAAGACCTCCACTCGCGTCTCAAGGAAGACATCGAGCGGGGCCGTCAGATGTACCACGACCGCATCTCGCCGGGCCTCCGCAACAACACCAACTACTTCCACGACGAACTGGTCCGGCTCCTGGCCGGCGGCGATCCCTCGGCCCTCGGCCCGATGTAGTTCGACGAAGCCGTGACAAGCCCCCGCCGCCCGCCCGGGGCGCGAAGCGATTCGCGCCGCAGACGCGTCAGCGTCCCCACCCTGGTGCTGCTTGCGCTTGGCGCGGTTCACGGCCGGGCGCAGACCGCGGAAGGCGACCGGCTCGAAGGGCTCCGCCCTGTGCAGACCCGGGCCGAGGCGGCGCTCGTCGAGGCCTCCAACGACCTGCGGAGCGGCGTGCAGGCAAGCGTGGTGGAACGCCTCCGCCGCCTCTCCAATGAGAACGCGGGCGAAGAGGTTTCGGGCCTCGCCCAGCTCCTGGTGGCGAAAGCGTCGCTCACTCTCGGCCGGTTCGAAGACGCGGCGGCGGCCGCGCGTCACCCCGATATAGACCGCACGGGGCTTGGCGACCGCGCGTTCCTCATTCTCGCGAGAGCGAAGGCGCGCACCGGCGATTACGGCGCGTCGGCCTCCGCATACCTGCGGGCGGTCGATGCCGCGCAATCGGACGATGTCGCGTGCAGCGCGCGCCTGGGTGCGGCGGCGGCGCTCCAGCAGCTCCGACAGAGCGCGCGGCGCGTCGCCCTCCTCACCGAAGCCACGGCGGTCTGCCGCCAGGATCATGCCGACGTGCTTCTCGACCTCGCGGAGGCTCTGCTCGCCCAGGGCTCGAGGGACGAGGCGCTCGCCCGACTCGAGGAGATCGAGCGCGTCTATCCCACGTCCCCCCAGGCCCAGAACGCCGCCGCCCACATCGCGAGCCTGCTGCTGCCCTCGGGCGAGCACCCGCTGCGCTCGGCCCGCCAGGATTTCGAGAGGCGCCTCGCGAGAGCGAAGGCGCTGCTCGACGGAGGGCAGCGCGGCGCCGCCCTGGTGGAGCTTCGGAGGCTCCGCCTCCACAAGGCGATCGGCCAGAGCGCCGACGAAGTCCAGGTCACGCTCGCACGCGCCCTCTCTCGAACCTCCACCCGCGAAGCCCGGCTCGCGCTCGCGAACGTCGCCGAGACCTCGGCGCAGAACGGGGAAGCCCGTCTCCTCCTCGCGCGCATGACCCCGGAGGGCGAACGCGCGGCCCGGCTCAATGAAGTCGCGGCCCAGTTCCCCGGCACCGCCGTCGCCGAGGAAGCGCTCTACTCGCTCGCGACCTTCTTCCAGAAAGACGCCCTCCTCGCGGAAGCCGCGCCCTACTACCGCCGACTGGTCGACGAGTTCCCGGACGGCTCGTACGCTGAAGGCGCCGCGATGCGCGCCGCGTTCGAGTCGCTGCGCGCCGGACGCGCGGCCGAAGCGGCAGCGCCCCTCGAGACCATGGCGCGGCGCGCCAAGTCGCCCGCCGGTTTCCTCTACTGGGCGGGCATGGCTCGCGTGCGAAACGGCGAGACCGAGCGCGGCGCCGTGCTGCTCGGCGAAACGGCCGAGCGCTTCCGCAACACCTGGTACGGCAGCCTCGCCGCAGGCGAGTTGGCGCGCCTGCCCTCCCCGGCCGCCGCCTCGGCCGCCCGCGTGTCGGGCGTCGCATCCGGATGGCGCTCGGAGGAACTCCCCGGGCCGCTCAAGGCCCGCCTGCGCCAGCTTCTTCTCGTCGGGTTCAACGCGGAGGCCATCGACGAGGTGAAGGCGCTCGGGAACGTGAGCGCGGCCCTCGAGGCCCGCGCCCTGATCGAGGCCGACCGCGGCGAACTGCGAAACGCCATCGTGTACATGAAGCGCGCGCGGCCGGAGTTCATCTCCGCCGAGATCAAGGACCTGCCTGCTCACGTGTGGACCACCATCTATCCCCTCAAGCATGGCGAGACGCTCAGGGCCGCTTCGCTCAAAGAGAACCTCGACCCGGCTCTCGTGGCCGCTCTCGTCTGCCAGGAATCGACATTCGACGAGCGGGCAAGGAGTGCCGTGGGCGCGCGGGGCCTCATGCAGATCATGCCCTACACCGGCAAGCCCCTGGCCCGGGAACTCGGCGTGCGCTACACCCCGAAGATCCTGAACGAGCCCCAGACCTCGCTCACCTTCGGCACCCGCTACTTCCGACAGATGATGGAGCGATTCGACTCACGCCCGGAGGCTGCGCTCGCCGCCTACAACGCCGGCCCCCACCGGGTGGACCGATGGCTCGCGCCCAACCCCCAGATCCGCAGCGACGAGTTCGCGGAGTCGATACCCTTCTCGGAGACCCGCGCCTACGTCATGATCATCCTCGGGGCGCGCGACCAGTACCGCAAGCTCTACGGTCTCGAGCCGGCGCCCCGGCCCGGCCCCTGAAGGCAGGGCGCGCAAGGACGGGGCCCGTTTCGCTCCGGGATGCGAAAATGCGCGCCCATGACTTCCATCGGCGACATCCTCAGGCAGAAAGACCCCGGCCTCGCGGCTGAACTCGCGGTGCGCGTCTCGGGTCGGAGGTCGCTCGAACTGCGCGACATCACCATCGAGCCCTCCCCCACCAAACACGCGGAAGGCTCGGCCCTCATCGCCTTCGGCGACACCCGGGTGATCACCACGGTGAGCGTCGAAGACCGCATCCCCCAGTTCCTGCGCGGCAAGGGCGAGGGATGGCTCACCGCCGAGTACGCCATGCTGCCGAGAGCGACCCACACCCGCACCGCGCGCGAGGTCACCAAGGGCTCCCCTTCTGGACGCACCCACGAGATCCAGCGTCTCATCGGGCGGTCGCTCCGTTCCGTCCTCGACATGAAGGCGCTGGGGGAGCGCACACTCACCGTGGACTGCGACGTGCTCCAGGCGGACGGCGGCACGCGCACCGCTTCCATCACGGGCGCCTTCGTGGCCCTCGTCCTCGCCCTCAGGAAGATCGGCGCCATGGGCGCGCTGCGCGACCAGGTGGCCGCCATCTCGGTGGGCCGGGTCAAGGGCCTGACCGTGGTCGACCTCGACTACACCGAGGATTCGGCGGCCGAAGTGGACATGAACGTGGTCCGCCTCGCTTCGGGAGCCTTCGTGGAAGTGCAGGGCACGGCCGAGCAGAAGCCTTTTTCGAAGGCCGACCTCGACGACATGATGAAGGCCGCCCAGTTCGGTCTCGACGCGCTGTTCGAGAAACAGCGCTCGGTTCTGCCGCCCTTCAAGCTGAAGGGCTAGGGGAATCTAGAGGCCGAGGCCGATCGACCAGACGAAACGGCCGCCCCCGCCGCTCTTCCCCGCCACCTTCCAGGCGTAGCCGAGGCTGCCGCGGATTCCGAGCAGCACGATGTCGCTCTCCATTCCCGCGTAAGTGTTTCCGTTCAGGGTCTCGTCCGGATCGCGCCAGGTCCGCACAGCTATGGCCTTCAGCGTCACCGCGATTCCCGAAGGCTTGAACGGCTGCTCCTCGAAGACGCCCGCCACGAGACCGAGGCCGACCTGGCCGCCGCGGGCGCCCGCGCGAACCTGGATGAGCTTCGCCGGCGACCAGGCGACGAGCATCTTCGGCTCGCCCCACATGAAGGTCGCTGAGCCCGTGAGATGGGTCGGGCCGTGCCAGGCGAGGCCGAGTGTCAAGTCGCTGTCCGTCTTGCTTCCTTTGGCCGACGGCGATGCGGCCGGGGAAGGTGCGGGAGCGGCAGGAGAGACCTCCTGGGCGAAAGCGGGGGCGGTGAGAGACAGCAGCCAGAGCGCCGCCGCGGGGAGAAACCGTTTCATACCCCTTAATTCTCGCCTTTCGAGGAGATAATTGATTAGTCTGTTCCATCTACGGGCGGAGTCACACCCCATTATCAGGAGTCTTTGGAGAATCATGAGGAAATCCACAATCATCGCGGTCATCGCCGCGGCGTTCATCGCACCGGCCGTTCACGCGGCCGACGTCACCGAAGCCGACTACCAGAAGGCCATGAAGGACGTGCTCGGAGCCATGCAGGCTTCGGGCAAGGCGATCCGCGAGGCGGGCGACCTGAGCGCCGTCGTCGCCGGCGCCAAGACCATCGACAGCGCGCTCGCGAGCATCGACGGGTTCTGGGCGGCGCGCAAGGACGCCGAAGCGGTCAAGATGAACGCAGCCTCTCGCGCCGCCGCCGCCGCCGTCGGCAAGGCCGCCGAGAGCAAGGACGTGGCCGCCACCGGCGAAGCCATGAAGGCGCTGCAGGGAACCTGCAAGGCCTGCCATGACGTTCACCGCGAGCAGCTCCCCGACAAGACCTACAAGATCAAGTAGGTCGTCGCTCCGTACTTTCGTCCAGGGGGGCGGGTAATATCCCGCCCCCTATGTTCGTTTATGTGCTCGCCGCCCTGGCCCTCCTGCTCGGCCTCGGCCTGTTCGCGATGGCCCAGCGCCACCGGACGCTCCTCGATCCGGCGGTCGAGCGCGAGTTCCAGGACCGTCTGCAGTCGCTCGCCCCCGACAGCCGGGGACTCTGGGGTCGAATGACGGCGGGACAGATGCTCCGTCATGTGGCGGGCGCTCTGCGCATGGCGACCGGAGACCTGCCCATCCCGCCCCGCCGCACGCCGCTGCGGCTTTTCCCGATCAAGCAGCTGGTCGTGTTCGTGCTTCCATTCCCAAGGAGCGCCCCCACCGCGCCCGCGCTCGTGGTGAAAGACGGCGTCGACTTCGATGAGGAGAGACGATCAGTCGCGGAACTTCTCGCCTCCTTCGCATCGAAGAGCCTCCCGGCCTGGCCGGATCACCCGGCCTTTGGGCCGCTCAACCGGGACCAGTGGGGCGTGCTCGCGTGGAAGCATGTCGACCACCACTTCCGCCAGTTCGGAGTCTGAGGCGTGCCCGGCCTGAAACCCGGCCTGGTGCGCGGCGACGACGGACGCGTGCGCTGCGGCTGGAGCGGATCCGATCCGCTCTATCGGCGCTACCACGACCGCGAATGGGGCCGTCCCGTGAAAGACGACGTGCGCCTCTTCGAGAAGCTCAGTCTCGAAGGCTTCCAGTCCGGCCTCTCCTGGATCACCATCCTGCGCAAGCGGGAGAACTTCCGATCCGCCTTCGCGGGCTTCGACCTCGAAACGGTGGCGGCTTTCAAAGCCCGGGACGTGAACCGCCTGCTTCAGGACGCGGGCATCGTGCGTCACCGCGGCAAGATCGAGTCCACCATCAACAACGCGCGGCGCGCCCTGGAGCTGCGGGAGGAATTCGGGTCGCTCGCGCGCTTCTACTGGTCGCACGAGCCGCCCGCGAAGGAGAGGCCCGAGGTGCTCGATCTCGCGAGGCTGAGGGCGATGAGCGAGACCGGGGCGTCAAAACGCCTCTCCAAGGACCTCCGGAAGCGCGGTTTCTCGTTCGTCGGCCCCACCACCGCCTACGCCTTCATGCAGGCCATGGGCCTCGTGAACGATCACCTCGAAGGCTGCGAGTGCCGGGCCGAGGTGGAGGCGCTCCGCCGGCGGTTCCGGCGGCCCTGAAGCCCCGGCCGCCGGTTTTTCCGCCCCCTAGGGGATCTGAGCCGTCACATTGGCGGCCCGCGCCGCCGCGATGCCCTTGAGGCCCGCCACCGCGGCCTCGAACTCAGCAACGGTGAAAGGCTTGTGGGTATCGGCGGAGACGCTCGCGCGAATGAGACCCGCGAACTGATCGATCTTCGGGGTCAGGAACGCAGTGGTGACGAAGGTCGTGGCGATGCGCTTCACTTCGCTCTCGTAGTAGGCCTTCATCGCGGGGTCGAGCATCAGTCGTTTCGTGAACTCGTTCGAGTCCATGCGCTGCTGCACCGGCCACTCCGCGGCCTGGAAGGAGGTGTCCTTGTCCCAGGGAATGAAGACGAACTTCTTCTGGTTCCCGTACTGGTAGAGATAGAAGTTGTTGAGGCCGAACTGGCCGACCACGCCGTCGTATTCGACGCAGGCATTCTCCACCGCCACGTGGGTGAGGAACTTCTTCACGTCGATGTAGCTCTCCATGGCCGCGGCGTACCCCGACTGGGGCGTCTGGTTGATGGCCTTGATGAAATCGGCGAGCCCGGTGTCGAGCTTGCTCTCGTTGGTCTGCGGCTCGAAGGGAACGGGCGAATAGGGGGCGAGGCCGTCGCCCAGGTAGGCGAAGCGGTAGTCGGTGCTGTACTCGTAGTCGTAGAGCGTCCCGCTCTCCTCGCCAAGCCGCGCCTTGAGGAAGGGCTTCGACACCGCCTCGATGAGCGTGTAGAGGCCCCAGAATTCAGTGTTGATGTTGAGGCGGCAGAAGGAGATCTGCGGGGCGGCGATGCCCACCGCTTCGAACACGCTGTTCGCCAGCAGTTCGCGCATCATGCTCGGGTCCTGGGTCACGTTGTCGAGGACCACGCTCTTGTAGCCGTGGAATTCCTGGCCGGAGACGTACTTGTTGAAATCGACCTTGAGGCCCGGCTTCTCCCCGCTGCGCGAGCCGGCGCCGCGGGAGCGGATGCCGACCTGCTTGACCGTCTCCCCGTCCACGGTGAGATTCGCCGCGTAGTACTGGTTCGTCTGGAAGTTCGCGCGCAGAGCCGCCCAGTCGGCGGGGTCGAGCTCCAGCTTGCACTCGTGCAGCCGGCTCTGGTCGAACATCGGGTCCACGGCGAGGGCCGCGGAAGGAAGAGCCAGGGCGAGAACGAATGTGAGCAACGGCACCGGGTTCGAGCGACGCATGAGGACGTCTCCTTTCGACATTACGGACGGACGATGATGCCGCGTCCCGGGTTCGGGGCGCTGTGCCGGGTGTCACGAAGGGAAAGGGTCACGGCACCATCACCTGCAGACGCGCGATCAGGCTGAAGTACCGGCCGGTCTTCCCCGGCACGGGTGCTATGAGGGGATCGTTGTAGCTCTCCCAGAGTGCGTTCCCCTGCACCTTCAGGAAGTTCGACGGCCAGTAGTTGATACCGGCCACGATGCTCGTGGCGCCGGAGGGCGCGATATTGCGCGCCCGGTTGCCGTAGCCGGCGAAGCCGGAGGAGTCGCCCGTATCGTCGAACTTGAGCCCTTCCACCCGGGCCGCCAGTTCCACGGCCCCGAAGCCGCCCTGGAATATCGACTTCCCGGGCGTCACCGTTGACCCCTTCTTCTCACCGGTCAGGACGTAGGTGACCTGGGCGTTCCAGCCGCGGCCCACGACCTCGGGAATGTCCTGGCCCGTTGAGCCCTGGCCCTTTCGCTCCTCACCGAGTTGGAGATATTCCGCCTGGAGCCGGAACGGCCCCCTGGAGTAGGTGAGGTCGCCGCCCAGCCGGCGTCTCGTGCCCTTCACGTGGGCGCGGTTCCAATAGGTGTATCCCGTCGCGGTCTGGCCGTGCGCACCCTTGGGGGAGGGCTCGGTGGCGCCCACCCGGGGATCGGGCGTGACGTCGCCCTGCATGAACGAGCCGGAGACGAGAAGGCCCTTCACGGGCTTCACTCCAAACCGGAAGGCGACCGAGGTATCCGCGGAATAGGTGTTTGCCGCTCCGTCGCCCGCGAAGACGCCCACGTGGTATTCCACGCGGCCGGGTTCCCCGGAGAGTTCGGCGCCCCACTCGCGATCCGGGTTGAGGTTCGAAGCCAGCATGCTCCGGTCCACGAAATCGGTCTTTCCTGCCGAGGTCAGGTACTCCTGGCTGACCGGGGGTTTGAAGTGCCCGGCCAGGAGATGGAGTGACTTCGAGAAGTTATAGCCGAGGGTGGCGTCCTTCAGCCGGTCCGGCGCCTGCGAACTCCGCGGATCCATGACGAACTCGAAGGTCATGTTCCCGAGATTGCCCTCGAACCCCACCCTCAGGCGGCGAAGCTCGTCGGTGGGCGCGCGCAGCGACCCCTCCTCGTCTCCCTTCACGGTCCAGTCGTAGTGGCGGAGGTCTTCCTGGATGTAACCCGCGAGGTGGATCTTGGACTTCCCGTTCCGGAAGCCGAGCCCGTCAAGACGCCACCCCTCCGGCACCGCGGACGGCGTGGGGGACGGGGCCTGGGCGGGAGCGGGAGAAGTCGCGGCCTCGTCGGCGATGGCGATGGATCCCATGCCGCAGGCGAGGGCAACGGCGCAGGCCGCACGGCGCAAAGGTTCGTGGCTCAGACTCATGAGTCTCCTCGGTTTTCGTTTCAGTCGCTTACGAAGGGTTGTCGCTCGGTGAGGCGTCGGGGTGAGGCGCTTTCATCTCAGCGTCGATTCGGTCGCGAGTCCCCCGGAAAACGAGCAGGCCCGCCTGGTCATCGGCGATCCAGAGGTTGCCCTGGGCGTCGAAGGACAGGCCCTCCTGCTGAACGCCCGGCAGAACGATCTCGGCCTGCTCCTCACCGGTCACCTTGAGCATGGCCAGCCGGTCCTTGGAATCGGCGATCACGAAGAGCCGGTCCAGCGAGGCCTCGTAGGTGACCGCGGTGAGGTCGTCGCGGTTGGGCACCTCGGTGCGGCTCACCAGCGATTCCGCCCCCAGTGTGCCCGCGGCCTGCAAGGGATCGAAGGCAAGCGCCACCAGCATGGCCGGCTTGCGCTGGTGAACAAGATAGAAGGTGCCGCCTCCGGGGCGGCCGTCCTCCTTGCGGAAGGCCAGGCCCTCGAACCCCTGATTCTTGTCAACACCCGCCTCTCCCAGAAGCGCCACGTCGTCGAGTTTGAATTTCCCGGTCTTCTTTCCGGTGGAAGGATCGAGGACGATGAGCTCCCCCTTCTTCTCGGAAAGGAGGACGAGACGGCCCGAGGGTGTGTGGACGGCCACGTCTTCCAGGTTGCCGCCGGTGGGAATCTGAGCGACCACCTTGCCGTCCGTGGCCACCTCCACGAGCGACCCTTCATCGCCCACAACGAACAGCGTGCCCCGGCTCGGCGAGAACACGATGCCGGAAGGCTCCTTGACGCCCGCGACCGCGAAGCGCTCCGGCTCCCCCAGGATCGCCCATCCGCCCTTGCGGGGCTTCCCGGCCTTGATCTTGGGCGCGGGCTCCACGGTGGCGACTTCGGTGAGCGTCGCCTTGTGCTCGACCCAGGCGGCCACACCAAGGGCGATGAGCAGGCCCGCGGTGAGGACGGTGATGGCCTGAAGGCCGAGGTAGAGCTTCGCCACCGCGTTGTATTTCGCCTTGTTGATCCGGGCGAGCGTGTGGAGCTGGGTGGCGAGCTCGGCATTGAGCTGGCTCACGCGGACCGATTGCCAGGCCTTGAGGTAGGTAGGCGTGTCGTAGCGCAGGGCATCCACGAAGAAACGGAGACCGAGGCTCTCCTCCTTCTCGGGAACCGTCCCCCGAAGGGCGACATCCGGAATGCTGCGCGGGCGCAGCGACTCGATGGCCTGCACCAGGAAGTAGATGGCGATGACCGCGTACACACCGAAGTAGGTGTAGAGCCACAGGGTGAGGTTCGGAGGGAGCCTCGAAAGAAGGTCGGACCGCGTGCCCAGGATGATGATGGCGGCATTGAGCGCGCCCATGATGAGAAGCGCGAAGCGCGCCTTGTGATCCGCGAGATCCACCAGGTCCTGGGATTCCTTGACCGCGTCCAGGAGCGCCTTGTACCGCTCCCAGGGGCCGGCCCGCTTGAATTCCTTCTTCTTCTTCTTCTTGTCCTTCTCCTTGTCCTTCTCTTTTTCCTTATCCCTGTCTTTCCCTTTCTCCTTGTCGCGCTCCTTGTCCTTGTCCTTGTCCTTCTTGTGCGCGTCCTTCAAGACGGGCTCGCCCGCTTTGTGTTCGACGGCGGCAGGCGCAGGAGCCGGGGGCTCGATGGGGGAAGGCTCGGGCTCGGAAACGGACCGCGTCTCTTCCGAGGCGGGCGCCTCGGGTTCGGGGTTGGGGTCAGCGGGATTCATTCACGGCCTGGAGTATCCATAGGATAAGGCAATTGCCGCCGCTCGGAGTTCCGACGATAACCCCGGGCTGGGAGGCTCCAAGTCTTACTGGAACATGAACTGAATCCGGGCGAGGACCGAGAAATAGGCGCCTCTCTTCCCCGGCACGGGCGCCGTCTTGGGATCGTCGTACCTCTCCCACATGGCCGTGGCCTGCAGCTTCATGAAGAAGGAAGCCCAGTAGTTCACGCCCGCCTCGATGGCGAGCGCGCCTTCGGGGGCCAGGTTCGCGACCCGGCTGCCCGAGCTGACGGGAACCGAAGCGGAGCCGGTGTCGTCGAACCGGAGCGTCTCGACGCGCGCCACCAGCTCGACGGCGCCCGGCCCGCCCTGAAACAAGGATGCACGAGGCTCCACGACAACACCCTTCCTCTGTCCGATGAGGAGGTATGACGCCTGCGCGCTGACACCGTGGCCGAGCACATCGGGCAGATCCTCGCCGATCGCGCTCTGGCCCACTCGTTCCTCCCGCTGCTCCAGGTACTCCCCGAGGAAGCGGAAGGGACCATTCGTGTAGGAGAGGCTCGTGGAGAGCGTCCGCCGCATCCCGTTGACGTGCGGGCGGCTCCAGAAAGTGAACCCCGTCGCGGTCTGGCCGAAGGCGCCCTTGGCCACGGGCGGCACAATGCCCCGCACCGGATCGGCGGTGACCCGCCCCTGGAGAAACGAGCCCGACAACTGGAACCCCCGGGGGAGATTCACGGCCGCCCTGGCCGCGCCGGAGGGGCCCGCCCTTCGCACGCCCTTGTAACCGTCGCCCATGAAAGCGCCGGCCAGGTACTCGAAGCGGCCATGAACGCCCGCGGCGGTGAGGCCCCAGTCGCGCTCCGGGACGATGCGGGTCGCGATCATGCTGCGGTCCACGAAGTCGGTGTTGTTGGTGAGTGCGCTGAACTCGCGGCTGCCCGGCAGTTTGAAGAACCCCGCTCGAACGCTGAGGGCTTTGGAAAACGAGTAGGTGCCGGCCAGGAGCTTGAGGTGCGGTACGCCCGGGGCAAGATGGCGAGGCTCGACCTGAAACTCGAGCAGGGTCTTGCCGAGCTGAGCTTTCGATCCGAGACGGAAGCGGCGAAGCTCATGCTTCTTGGCCTGCTTCCGGGAAGAACTCGGATCCACCACATCCCAGTCGAAGAAGCGGAGATCTTCCTGAAAGTAGCCGGTGAGCTCCACTTTGGACGCGCCCTTCTTCCAGGCGAAGCGCTCCCGCCGCCATCCGCTGTTTTCGACCTCGGGCGTCTTGGGGGGCGCGGGCGCCGCCTGGGCTCCGTCTTTCCCGTCGCTCGAGTCCGAGGCCCGGTCCGGCGGCGACTGCTGAGGGACGGGAGCGAACGCGAAGAGCGGCGAAGCGAGGAGGAGAACGATCGGCAGGCCCAGAAGCGCGACGCGCGGAGGACGTCCGGCACCCGGGCGCAGGACTCGGGCGTCGGAAGCGCGGCGAAAGGGGCGGAACGACACTGCCGCGATCATAGAATAGGCGGATGTCGCGGATGATTCCGGGCGCGGGGGCAGGGCTTATTCTCGTCATGACCATGGCGGCCGGAGTCATCGAAGCTCAGGTGGAAGAACTCCAACCGGGAGCTCTTTCGAAGGAGCACGAAACCCGCGCCTTCGTCACCATCGCGGCGCCCTGCCTCACCCCGGAGCATCTCTCGAACGAGATCGCGCGGCTCGCCGCGGCTCATCGCGAAGAGGTGAGGGTGGAGACGATCGGGTCGTCCTTCCACGGCCGGGACATCCGGATGATCTCCATCGGTCACGGGCCGAAGTCCATCCTGCTCTGGTCCCAGATGCACGGCGACGAGCCCTCCGCGACGCCCGCCCTGCTCGACCTCGCGGACTTCCTGGCGCGTGAGGCCAAGACGGCAGGCGTCGCCCGCATCCTGGACTCCTTCACCCTGCGGATGATCCCCATGCTCAATCCGGATGGGGCCTCCGTCTACGAGCGACGGAACGCGCAGGGCATCGACATCAACCGCGACGCCCTCATGCTGGCCACACCCGAGGGACGGCTTCTCAAGTCGATCCGCGATCGCTTCTCTCCCATCCTGGGCTTCA
>JAIBCN010000229.1 GCA_019694155.1 Vicinamibacteria bacterium
GCGCGGCGCAGGACGTCCGAATCGATCAGGTGGCCTTCCATGACGACGGTCTCGTGGAACATGAGCCCATCATCCCAGACCGCCCGGCCCAGGCGTTACATCTTCGGAAGGGTGAGGCCCTGCTGCGACTGGTACTTGCCCTTGCGGTCGGCGTAGCTCGTCTCGCACATCTCGTCGCCCTCGAAGAAGAGGACCTGGGCGATGCCCTCCCCCGCGTAGATCTTCGCGGGCAGCGGCGTGGTGTTCGAGACCTCGAGGGTGACGATGCCCTCCCACTCCGGCTCGAAGGGAGTCACGTTCACGATGATGCCGCAGCGCGCGTACGTCGACTTCCCCACGCACACCGTGATGACATCGCGGGGAATCCGGAAGTACTCGACGGTGCGGGCGAGCGCGAAGGAGTTCGGCGGGATGATGCAGACGTCCGCCTTCACGTCCATGAAGGACCTCGGATCGAAGTTCTTCGGGTCCACGACGGCGGAGTGGATGTTGGTGAAGATCTTGAACTCGTCGGCGATGCGGATGTCGTAGCCATACGAGGAAAGGCCGTAGGAGATGAGGCCCGAGGCCACCTGCTTCTCGGAGAAGGGCTCGATCATCCGGTGCTCGAGAGCCATGCGGCGGATCCACTTGTCGGATTTGACGGACATTCGCTTCTCCTGATCGGCGGCTAGCGGCCGAAGATTCGCTTGAGCATGGACTCCTCCACCGCCTTGTCGGAGGGAGGCGCGGCCCGAAGTTCCTCGAGTGCCTCTCTCGCCGCCACGCTCTTCGGCTGGAGTTCGAGGGCCTTACGGTACTCCATCATGGCGAGGGCGAGCGACCCCCTTTCGCGATACAGGCCGCCGAGGATCACGTGCGCGTCGACGTTTCCGGCATCCTCGGCGATCGCCGCCTTGAGCTCCTCCTCGGCGAGCTTCGCGCCGTTTTCCACGGCGAGAAGCACGCGCGCCTTTCGCACTCGAGCGATCCGCCTCGCCTGGCCGGCCAGATGAGGAATCGCGTCGTGCAGGATGGCGAGCGCCTCGAGATGGAGCCCGGCCTCCTGAGCCTTGGCTGCCGCTTCGTTGGCCTGCATGGGGTCCAGGGCGACGACTTTCGGCTCCGCAGCGGACGCGGCCTCCCGTGGCTTTTCGGCGGGCGGCGAGGGGGGTCTCTTCACGAAGGGTGGGCCCGCCGACGCCTCCGACGGCGCCGGAGGGCGCTTGAGCGGTGAGCCCGCCGTCGCGCGCGACCGGCGATCCGTGGCGCTCCTCAAGGCCGCGGGCCTGACCACGCCGCGGCGCTTCTCGATCTCCTTGAACGCATCGGTGAGTTGCTTCGACATCTGGCCGAGAATCGAGCGGAACTCGGGATCCGGGCTGGTGGCGGGATCGCACGACTTGAGCAGCTTGAGGTACGCCTCGCGGAGGTCCTCGGTGGACGCGTCCGCCTTCACCCCGAGAACTTCGTAGGGGTCGGAGGAGTTGATGCGCGAAGCCAGCCGCGTGACCGCCAGCCGCGAGACCTGCGTGGTCATGGACGTGGGTGTAGGCACCCCCACGTACTCAACGACCCCCACGGCGAGGAGGCCGGCGAGGCTCGCGCGCGCCTCGTCGTCGGCCGCGGGAGACAACTCCAGCAACCGGTCGGCCGTGAGATTGCCATCGACCCGGCTCAGGAGGAACGCGTCCTCCGGAGTCAGCCGGAAATCGAGGTACAGGAGCCGTTCGTCCGTCGACCTGCTCACCTTCCGGCGCGTGTCACCGAGGAGCCCGTCGAGAGCCGGGTCTCCCATGAGCGTCCATGTGGCATCGAGCAGGACCTCCCTAGGATCGAGCCGGGGCTCTTCGAAGCCGGATGCCACGGGTTTCCGCTCCGCGGCATCCGCGAAGGTGTAGACGCCGCCCGTCCAGGCAAGGCTCCGGGCGAGCACTTCCCGAAGCTGCAGTCCCAGGCCCTGCGACAGATGCTCGTGACCGAGGAGGCCGTGACGCAGCAGGGTCTCGCCGAGGCGTTCTCCGGAGAGCGCGGCGATCTCGAGACAGGCATCCCGATCGCGAGCGCTCAGCAGGCCGCTTTGCACGAGCAGGTCGCCGAGGTTGGCGCCGGGCAGCGTGGTCGCGGCGTTGACGAGATACCCGTCGCAGAACTCCACGTCCGACCGCTCGACGCCGCAGGCGAGGTGCAGGCACCCGGTGCGGCGGTCGAGGAAGATCCGCCGGAGAAGCTCCGGCAGGACGCCCGCCGCGAGAAGGCCCCGAAGATCCTTCACCCCGATGTTCTCCCTGTTCAGCGCACCCGATCGTTTCGTCCCCGAGGCGCCTCGAAAGGGCTAGAGCTCGATGCCGGGGAAGAAGTAGGAGATCTCGAAAGCCGCGGTCTCAGGGGCGTCCGAACCGTGGATGGCATTCGCTTCGATGGACGCCGCGAAGTCCTTGCGGATGGTGCCGGCCGCGGCATTCGCCGGGTTGGTGGCTCCCATCAGGTCGCGCAGCCCGAGGATCGCGTTCTCGCGTTCGAGCACCATGGTGATGCAGGGGCCGGAAGACATGAAGTTCACGAGCTCGCCGAAGAAGGGACGCGCCTTGTGGACATGGTAGAAGCCCTGGGCTTCCCTGGTGGTGAGGTGGCGCATGCGCAGGCCCACGATGCGGAAGCCCGCCTTTTCAATGCGCGAGAGAATCGCGCCCGCGTTGCCGGCCTTCACCGCATCCGGCTTGATGATCGAAAACGTCTTCTCCATGTCCTGCCTTTCAGATTTCCTTCGTTGACTCCCGGCCCTCTCGCGGGCGCGGCTGCTACTTCTTTTTCTTTCCCAGAACCTTCGCGACCATGGCGCCCATGTCCGCGGGCGACTTGACCACGTGGATGCCGGCCGCACGCATGGCCTTCATCTTCTCCTCTGCGGTGCCCTTGCCCCCGGAGATGATCGCGCCCGCGTGGCCCATGCGGCGCCCCTCGGGAGCGGTCTGGCCGGCGATGAAGCCGATGACCGGCTTCTTCACGTGGGCCTTGATGTAGGCCGCCGCGTCTTCTTCGGCGGAACCGCCGATCTCGCCGATCATCACGATCGCGCGGGTGGCCTTGTCCTTGTTGAACAGTTCGAGGGCCATGCGATGGGTGGTGCCGATGATGGGATCACCGCCGATGCCGATGCAGGTCGACTGCCCGATGCCGAGAGCGGTCAGCTGTCCCACCGCCTCGTAGGTCAGGGTTCCGCTGCGGCTCACCACACCGACCGAGCCGCCCATGTGGATGTGGCCGGGCATGATCCCGATCTTGCACTTCTCCCCCGGCGAAATGATTCCGGGACAATTGGGGCCGATGAGGCGGGTGCGACGGCTCTTGAGGAAGGTGGACGCGCGCATCATGTCGAGCACGGGCACGCCCTCGGTGATGCAGACCGCGAGGTCGAGGTCGGCGTCCGCCGCCTCCATGATCGCGTCGGCCGCGCCGGGGGGCGGCACGAAGATGAGCGAACAGTTGGCCCCCGTCTTCCGCACCGCCTCCTGCACGGTGTTGAACATCGGGAACCCTTCGATGGTGGTCCCTCCCTTGCCGGGGGTGATACCGCCCACGATGTTGGTTCCGTATTCGCGGCAGGCCATGGCATGGAACGTCCCATGCTTGCCCATGCCCTGGACGATGACGCGCGTGTTCCGGTCAACGAGAACGCTCACTTGCGGCCTCCTTTCGCCGACGCCCGGGCTTTCGAGGCGGGCTTCGCCTTGGCGCTCGCGGGGGCGCCGGAAACGGTGGCCACCACTTTCTTGGCCGCCACCATCATGTTGTCGGCGGTCTGGAAGGCGAGGCCGGAATTGAGGAGCATCTGCTTCCCGAGTTCTTCCTTGTTGCCCTTCATGCGCACCACGATGGGGACTTTCACCCCGAGGTCCCGAACCGCGGCGATGACGCCTTCGGCGAGAACGTCGCAACGGAGGATTCCCCCGAAGATGTTGATGAAGACCGCCTTCACGTCCTTGTCTGCCATGAGGATCCGGAAGGCGTTCCTGATCTGATCGGCGTTGGCGCCGCCGCCCACGTCGAGGAAGTTCGCGGGCATCCCGCCCGCGAGCTTGATGATGTCCATGGTGGCCATGGCGAGGCCGGCCCCGTTCACCATGCAGCCGACGTTGCCGCCGGGGAGCTTGATGTAGTTGAGCGAGTGCTTGCTGGCCTCGACTTCGAGGGGCTCTTCCTCGTCGAGGTCACGGTAGGCCCGCAGGTCGGGATGACGGTCGAGCGCGTTGTCGTCGAAGTTGATCTTCGCGTCGAGCGCATACAGGACGCCGTCGGCCGTGAGCATCCAGGGGTTGATCTCCAGAAGAGAGGAGTCCGTCTTCTCGAAGGCCTCGTAGAGGGCGCGGATGAACTGCACCGCCTGCCCCACCACGGTGTTCGGCAAGCCGAGCCCGAAGGCGATCTGCCTCGCCTGGAACGCTTGGAACCCGACCGCGGGGTCCACGTACTGCTTGAGGATGGCCTTCGGATTCTTGGCCGCGGTCTCCTCGATGTCGACGCCGCCCGCCGACGAGGCCATGACCACGGGCCGCTGCGATTCGCGGTCCATGACCACGGCGAGGTACATCTCGCGCGCTCCTTCGAGATTCATCCCCTGCTCGATCAGCACCCGCTTGACCACCCGGCCCTCGGGGCCCGTCTGGTGCGTGACGAGAGTCATCCCGAGCATCTTCTCGGCGAGGTCCTTGCACTCGTCGCGGTCCTTCGCGAGCTTGACGCCGCCGCCCTTGCCGCGTCCGCCCGCGTGGATCTGCGCCTTCACCACGCACGGATAGCCGAGGCGGTTGCCGATCGAAACCGCCTCTTCGGGGGTGAAGGCGGGCTCGCCGTCCGGCACCTTGACGCCGAACTTCCTGAGGACCGCTTTGCCCTGGTATTCGTGGATCTTCACGGTGTCTCCTTCCGGGGTGCCTGGGCTTGTTTGAGGACTACTTGATGCTGAGGAGTTCCACTTCGAAAATCAGGGTGGCGCCCGGAGGGATCGGGCCCTGGCCCTGATCGCCGTAGGCGCTGTCCGAGGGGCAGGTCAGGCGCGCCTTCTCGCCGACCTTCATCTTCGCGACACCCTGGGTCCAGCACGGGATGACTCCGTTCAGGGGAAACTCCACCGGCTGCCCGCGCTGAATGGAGCTGTCGAAGACCGTGCCGTCCGTGAGCTTGCCCTCGTAGTGGACCTTCACCGTGCTCGTGGGCTTGGGCGATTCGCCCTTGCCGGCGGTCAGCGTCTGGACCACGGCGCCGGATTCGAGTTTGATGGCGCCCGGCTCGGCCGCCGCCTTGGTGACGAAGGCCGCATCCGCGGTCTTGCGCGCCTGGGCGACGCCCACGTTCGCGACCCGGGCCTGCGCCACCTTCGCCTGGAGGAAGGGCTCGATGCGGGGCTGAAAGGCGGCCAGATCGACCTCGGCCTTCTTGCCGAGGCTCGCGGCCTCCAGACCCTTGACGAACACCGCGAACTCCTCGTTCGAGAGCTTGAACTGGGCGAAGTTTCCGCCCGCGATGAAGCCCATGGTGTAGAGCGTCTTCTGGTCGTCGGTCATGCCCGCAACACCCGCGGGAGAAGGCGAAGCGGAAGCGGCGGGAGCGGTGGCCGGCTTGTTGCAGGCGACAACGAAAAGCGCGCAGGCGGCAAAGGCCAGCCCGCGAAGGAGTGATGAGTTCAAGAGGGAGTCCTCAAATTCTGGAGAAGGGAGGCGCTGTGTCGTTCGAGCGCGGGCCTGGCCTTGGGGCCCACGAACGCGCCGGGGCGGTTAACCGGCGAAGCATACCGCGTCCTCAGGCTTTTTCGATCTTCACCTTCGACACTCTGTTGCGCTCCACGTCCACCACGGTCAGCCGGTAGCCCTCGATTTCCACCGATTCGCCGCCCTTGGGAACCGATCCGAGCTTCTCGAGGATGAGCCCGCCCACCGTCTCCGCGTCGATCTCCAGCGGAATGGGGATCTGGTAGGACTCGCGCAGCAGGCTGTTGGAAACCGTTCCTTCGACCACCAGTCCCCCGCTCTTGAGCCGTTCGATCGATTTCTCTTCTCCCTCGTCGTACTCGTCTCGGATCTCGCCCACGATCTCCTCCACGAGGTCCTCGAGGGTGGCGATGCCGACCACGCTGCCGTGCTCGTTGATCACGAGGGCCATGTGGGAGCGCTTCTTCTGAAGCTCACGAAGCAGGTCCCCCACGTTCTTACTGTCGGGGACGACGTGCACGGGATGAAGGCTCGCCCGGATGTCCACGGGGTCGCCCCGTTCCAGGGACGCGAGCACGTCCTTGACGTAGAGGACGCCCAGGGGGTTGTCGAAGGTCCCCTCATAGATCGGCACCCGCGAGAAGCCGCCCTCCACGATCTTCTTCACCGCGATCTTCGGGTCGGTCGCGACCTCGAGGGCGAAGGTCTTGGTCCTCGGGATCATGACGCTCCGCACCGGCATGTCCCGGAACTTGAAAACGCCTTCGAGCAGGCTCGCGTCGCTCTGCGAGAGGACGCCCTGCACCCGCCCCTCGGCGACCATGTGCTCGATCTCCTCGGCGGAGACGAGCCCTTCGCGCAGCGGTCCCTTCAGGCCGAAGAGACGGAGCACGAGCCTCGTCGACTCCGTCATGAGACGCAGGGGAACGCGACTGAGCTTCGCCATCAGGGAGATGGGAATGGCAACCGCGGAGGCGATCGGCACCGCGAAACGGAGGGCGAGGGCCTTCGGCACGAGTTCGCCAAGCACCATCTCGACGTAGACGATCGCCACCGACACGATGACGCTTGCGGTGACCGCGGCGGGCGCCCAATCGGGCAGACCCGCGAGATCGAGCCATGGCTCGATGTGCCGGCTCGCCAGCCACCCGCCGCAGACGCCGGCCAGGGTGCCGCACACCGTCACCCCGATCTGGACGGTGGCCATGAACCGCTCGGGCTCCTGGCGGAGCAGTTCGGCGAGCTGCGCCCCACGGCTCCC
>JAIBCN010000019.1 GCA_019694155.1 Vicinamibacteria bacterium
CGGATCGCCGGCTGCGACACCGTCCTCTCAGAAGATCTGAGCGACGGTCAGTCGTACGGCGGAGTCCGGGTCAGGAACCCGTTCCGCTCGGGCCCGCATCGAAGGGCCCCGCGGGAGTGAGTTTCGAAGGCCTGGCCGCCTCGCGGCCCTGAGGCAACCTCACACCGCGGCGAGGTGCGGGAATCGTCGCGGGACCTCCGTTCTCGCCCGAGCGCTCGCCGCGCCGTCGGGCGACGGCTCAGGCGGGCCATGGCGTGTGATTGAACGTGTACTCGCCTATGAGGCGATCGCCCTCGGAAGTCACCGCCACCAGGCGAAGACGCTGCACGTGGGCAGGTCGGGCCGCGATCTCGTCAACCGGCTCGGTGACCCAGATCTCGGAGCCGCCTTGGACAAAGGGTATGTCCGAGACACGGTGCTCGGGTCCGCCGTCAACCCGGCTCAGCAGATCCACCCGCGTCCCCGGGTCGACGCTCGCTTCCAGCCGCGCCACGAGGAAGTCGTCGTCGGGAGCGAGCGAGCACTGGACACCTCCCCCCGCGCTCACGCGATACTCGCGGACTCGTCGCCCCTCCCGTCGCATCCGCTCCACGACCTCGGCGGTGACCACGGCCTGCAGCTTCCCGCTCCGAACGAGTCCCGCCACGCCATCGGCCAGGCGGCTCAGCTCTTCCGCCCGCTCGGAACACCAGCGGCAGGCGAGCAGGTGCTCATCGAGGTCGCGGCCATCCCGCGCCTCGACCTCTCCGACCCACCATTCGAGAAGGACGGAGTCCGCAATCGGACGGGCACAGACGTTCTTCATGCCCTACCCAGGGCCATGCAAGCGCGCAGCCGCGCCAGCGCGCGGTGGCGAATCGCCCGGACGTTCTCGGCGGTGAGGGCGAGTTCACGGGCGATCTCCGTCGAGTCGCGTTCAGAGTAGAAGGTCAGAACCAGCACGGTCTGCGGCCGCGGTTCGAGCGCCTGAAGGCACGAGCGAAGTCGCCGCTCCCCAAGCGTGCCCGAGCCGGGCTCCACGACCTGCGGCAGGGCGGCACCGAAGCGATCGATGAGCCCCTGGCGCCGCCTCATCCCCCGCCGCTGATTGCGAGCGACCAGCCGGCAGGCTCCGAAGGCGAAAGAGGCCAGACGCTCGGGATCGCGAATCCGTCCCGCCCGCAGTCGCTCGATGACCAGGACGAGGACCTCCTGGGCCAGATCGTCCGCGGCGGCGTGATCCCGCAGATGGCGCAGACCGTAGAGGCGGAGCCGCGGCAGAAGCCGGCGGCAAAGCTCGCCCTCGGCCTCCGTCGCGTCGGCACGCGCGACCGTCACGAGGCGAGCGAGGTCCGCATCCTCGAGAGCCGAGAGCCCGCCCGTTCCCGTCATTTGAAAAAAGATTAGCACCGCGATTTCAGGAAGGAAGTGTCACGTTCCCGCTCCTCGTGACACTTCCCACCCGAAAGGCAAGGAAGAACCAGGAAATGATCACCAACTCCCAAAGCGGCACCCGTATCGACGAGGTGGCGCCCTCCATCTACCGCATCGCGACCCCGGCTCCCCAGGTCGTGGGCGGGTTCAGTTTCAACCAGTATCTGGTCGCGGGCCCGGAGCCACTGCTGTTTCACACCGGACCTCGGGGTCTTTATCCCCTAGTCTCCCAGGCCATCTCCGCCGTGCTCCCCGTGGAGAGCCTGCGCTGGATCAGCTTCTCCCACTTCGAGGCCGACGAATGCGGCAGCCTCAACGACTTCCTGGAACGGGCGCCCCAGGCCCTGCCCCTTTGCAGTCAGGTGGGGGCAATGGTCTCCATCAACGACATCGCCATCCGCCCGGCCCGCCCGCTCTCCGATGGAGAAGTCCTGAACGTGGGAGAGAAGCGGTTTCGCTGGTCGGATGCGCCGCACCTTCCCCACGGGTGGGACTGCGGCTACCTGTTCGAAGAAACCACAAGGACGCTCCTGTGCGGCGATCTGTTCACGCAGCCCGGCGTCGAGCACAAGCCCGTGACGGAAGGGGACATTCTCGGACCGAGCGAGGCCATGCGCGCGGGGATGGATTACTACGCGCACTCCCCGGCCACCGCGGCCCTGCTCGAGAAGCTCGCTGCGCTCAGGCCCACGACCCTCGCCTGCATGCACGGAAGCGCCTGGACCGGAGATGGATCGCGCCTCCTGCTCGATCTCTCCCGTTCCCTGGCCGGAGCTCCGGCGGTGGTCTGAGCCGCGCCGGTCGGCGACCTCCTCAGTCGGGTTCGGGAAGCTGTGGATGGGGGCGGCCGGTGAGGTAGCCCTGCAGGAGGTCGCATCCCTCGCGCCGGAGCCAGGCCGCCTGCTCCGGCGTCTCCACCCCTTCCGCAGTGATCACGAGCCCCAGACTCCGACCGAGCGCGATCGTGGCCTTGACGATCGCGTCGTTGGGGCCGAGGTCGCCCAGCCCGGCCACGAAGGAGCGATCGATCTTGAGACCGTTCACGGGGAAGTTGCGCAACGACGCGAGCGAGGCGTGACCGGTGCCGAAGTCATCGACCACCACGCCCACCCCGGCCGACCGAAGCTGCCGGAGGATGCGCGCCGATCCTTCCACGTCCGCCACCACCGCGGTCTCCGTCAGTTCGAGCTGGAAGAAGCGGGGCTCGAGGCCAGTCTCCCGGAGAGTCCGTTCGATGGTGGCGAGCAGATCGCGTCGATGGAACTGAAGCGCCGACAGATTGACGTTCAGGATCAGGGGCGATGCCCCTGAACGGTTCCTCGCCGACATGGCTTCGCAGGCGCGGCGAAGCACCATGGCGTCAATGGTGGCGATGAGCCCGGTCTCTTCGGCCAGAGGGATGAAAGCCCCCGCCTCGAGGAAACCGCGCTCCGGATGACGCCAGCGGCAGAGGGCTTCCACGCCCTGCACGCGCCCCGAGTCCGCGCGCACGACCTTTTGGTAGTGCACCTCGAGGGCGCCTTGATCCACGGCATGCCTCAGCTCGGAATCGGCGCCGAGCCGGCGCACCACGTCGGTCCGCATGGCCGGCTCGAAGACTTCGCAGCGGCGGCGGCCGTTGGCCTTGGCCCGGTACATGGCGGTGTCCGCGTCGCGAAGCAATTCCTCGGGCTCGCGATACCCGTCGTGGTTCAAGGCGATGCCGATGCTCGCGCCCAGGAAGACCTCACGCCCGGCCACCGCGAACGGCTCGTCGAGGCAGGCCCGGCAGCGCTCGGCGATGAGAATCGCGCCCTCGGCATCGAAGAGGCCCTCCAGGAGGATCGCGAACTCATCGCCGCCCAGGCGCGCCACCGTGTCGCCGGGCCTCACCGCCTCGGAGAGGCGCTGGGCCGCCGAACGGAGGAGGGCATCACCCGCCTCGTGACCGGCCGAGTCGTTGACGAGCTTGAACCGGTCCAGGTCCAGAAAGAGCACGGCGAGAGTCGAGTCGGCGCGGCGGCGGCTCTGGCGCCACGCGTTCACCAGCCTCTCCCGGAAGAGGGCGCGGTTGGGCAGGCCCGAGAGCTCGTCGTACATCGCGTTGCGGATGAGCCTCTCCTCCGCCTGCTTCCTCTCGGAGATGTCCTCGCAGGTCGTCACAATGCCGATGAGCGTCCCGTCGGAATCGCGCACCGCATCCGACATGAGCTGCGCGGGAAACGACGTGCCGTCCTTCCTCAGGTTCGGCCGCTCGCGCTTCCAGGCGCGGAGCTTGGCGATCTCGTCGGTGCGCAGGGGATGGGCAAAGGACGGGGGCACCAGGCTACGCGCGGGCAGGCCCACGAGTTCGCCCCGGCGGTAGCCGTGCATGCGCTCCTCCGCGGGATTCGCGTAGACGATGCGACCCTCGATGTCCGTGACGGTGACGCCGATGGGCAGGTTCTCCACGGCCTTCTGGAGAGCCAGCCGGGACTTCTCGCTTTGCCGCCGCTCCGTGATGTCCTGCAGCGAGCCCTCGCAGTAAGCCGCCCCGAAGGGCGGACGGATCATCACGGCTTCTTCGGAGACCCACCTCTCTCCGCCCAAAGGACCGGCGACCGCATAGACGAAACCGTTCAGGCGTCCTTCGGACGCCAGCGTGGTCCGCCGGGACCAGGCCGCGGCCGAATCGACCATGAAACGATCGAGAGAGGTGCCGACGAGGGGCTCGGGACGGTCCTCACCGAGGATCCTCAGAAGGGCGCGGTTGATCTCGAGGATCTTCCCCTCCTCCGAGCACCGGTAGAGGCCGACGGGCACGTCGTCGAACAGCCGGCGCAGGCGGCCCTCCGTGGCGCTCGCCGCATCCCGCTCGGAGATCCGGCGAAGGGCCTGGGCCACGGAGCCGGCGAGCCGGATCAGCCGGTCCGGCGTCTTGATGATGTAGTCGTCGAGGCCCGACTTCATCGCTTCGACCGCGATGTCTTCCGTGCCCGTGCCCGTGAACATGATGACGGGGACGGTGGGACGGCGGAGCCGGGCCTCGCGAAGAACCTTCAGGCCATTCGACCAGCGAAGGTCGTAGTCGGTCACGAGGATGTCGAAGCGGTCCTCGGCGAAGAGCCGCTCCAGGCCCTGCGGGTCTCCCACTTCCACGATGGAGACATCCTCGGTCTCGCGCTGGAGCATGCGCGAGACCATGAGCCGGTCATCGGGGTTGTCGTCCACGAGGGCGATGACCGGGCCCGGCCTCGACGGCGGGGCCTCGGCCTCGACGGGAAGAGGAATCCTGACGTTCACCGGGGGCCGACCTCGGGGAGCCGGCTCAGGACCAGCCAGAAGAGGCCGATGCTTTCGATCATCCGATGCAGTCCCTCGAACGCCACCGGCTTCACGAGGTAGGAGTTGGCGCCCGCTTCGTAAGCGCGCCGGACATCCGTGCCCTCGGGCGAGGAAGTCAGCACCACCACGGGCAGGGCGGCCACTTTCGGATTCGCGCGGATCCAGGAGAGGACCTCGATGCCCGAACGGCGCGGCAGCTTGAGATCCAGAAGCACGAGGATGGGAAAGGGATGAGCCGTGCGGTCCGCAAATCGCCCCTCCCCGGAAAGGTACGCGATCGCCTCGTCCCCGTCCGTGGCCATCTGGATGGGGTTCGCGAGCCTCGCATGGCGGAAGGCCCGCTCAATGAGGAAGCGATCGTTGGCGTCATCTTCCACGATGAGCAGAGTGTGTTCGGAGCCGTTCTTCACGCGACCTCCCCTTCCTCGAGTTCGAACCAGAAGGAGCTCCCCGCCCCCAGGCGGGATTCCACGCCCACCGCCCCGTTCATGCCCTCCGCGGCCTTCTTGACCAGGGCGAGCCCGATGCCCGTGCCCGGGTACTGCTCGATGCCGTGGAGCCGCTCGAAGATCCCGAAGATGCGGCCGTGGTGCGCGGGGTCGATGCCGATGCCGTTGTCGGTCACCGAGACGCGGACCCGGCCGTTCGACGCCCGACTCCTGATCTCGACCTCGGGCCTTTGGCCCTTCGCCACGAACTTCACGGCGTTCGCCATCAGGTTCGTGGCAATCTGCGCGACGAGGGAGGGGTTTCCCCGAACGTAGCCGAGCGGCATGTGAAGAGTCACGACCGCCTGGTGCGAAGCCACGAACTCGTCCCGGACCGGGGCCCACACCGCGTCGAGGTCGACCACCCGGGGCGCGCTCTGCCCCCGGCCCACGCGGCTGTAGGCGAGGAGGTCGAGAATGAGCGCATCCATCCTCTTCGCGGCGGCCACGATGCGCCGCACGTAGTCCAGGGCCTGCGGTTCGAGCTGGGACGAGAAGTCCTCCTCGAGCGCGAGGCCAATGCCCTGCATGGCGCGCAGCGGAGTCCGCAGGTCGTGCGATACCGAGTAGGCGAAAGCCTCGAGCTCCGACTTCACCTCCTCCAGGGCCGCGGCCTTGCGCGCGGCGTCCCTCTCGACCGCCCGCCGCTCCGTCACGTCGCGAACGATGGCCGTGACGAAGCGCCCGGCCTCGGTCTCGAAGGGCCCGAGCATGATGTCGACGGGGAATGTGGATCCGTCGCGCCGGCGCGCCTCGAGGTCGAGGCCTCGCCCCATGGGACGCCGAAGGGGCTCACTCTGGTAAGCCTCGCGAAGGCGGGCATGGCCGGGCCGCTTGACCTCGGGCACCAGCATCTCGATTCGCTGCCCGATCATCTCGGAAACCGCGTAGCCGAAGGACCGCGACGCCTGAGGATTCGCATCGATGATGGAACCGCTCTCGTCCACGACGAGGATCGAATCGGGCGCGGCTTCGAACAACGACTCCAGCAGCCGGCTTTCCCGGGGATCCGACGCCGCGAGGGACGGATTCGCCACGAACAGAGGGTACACACCGGCCCCGTCCGGGCCCTGTGAAGAAAGTCCCATCCCACGGGCGCCACGTGATTGCGCTCACACCCTGGTGACGCGAACCGCCTCGTCGAAGGACGCCGGCGCGGCCGGAGGATTGCTGGCTATACTGCCGACACCCCCCCAAGAAGCGTCCCGCTCCCATCTTTCGAGGTCTCGTGAATACTCAAGAATCGTCTTCCCGTTTCGCGCCATCGGCTCGCCTTGGGCCCTACGAGATCGTGGGCCCCGTGGGCAAGGGGGGCATGGGCGAGGTCTATCGCGCGAAGGACACCCGCCTCGAACGCGAGGTCGCGATCAAGATCCTGCCGCCGGGCCTCGGCAACGACGAGCAGTTCCGCGCGCGCTTCGAGCGAGAGGCGAAGAGCGTCTCCGCTCTGAATCATCCCCATATCTGCACGCTGCACGACGTCGGGCAGGAGACGGTCAAAGGCGAGACCCTGCACTACATCGTGCTCGAGATGATCGAAGGCGAGTCTCTCGCCGCCCGGATCGCGCGCGCTCCCCTTTCGCTCGAGGAAGTGCTCCTCTACGGCAAGCAGATCGCGTCCGCCCTCGATGCCGCGCACAAGCGCGGGATCATCCATCGCGACCTCAAGCCTGGGAACGTGATGATCACGAAGGCCGGGGCGAAGCTTCTGGACTTCGGCCTCGCCAAGTCCGGCGACCGGGGCGTGGTGCAGGGCGTCACCGCCATCGAGACCTACGACACCATCGACAAGCCGCTCACCGAGCAGGGCACGATCATGGGGACCTTCCAGTACATGTCCCCCGAGCAACTCGAGGGCGCTCCCGCGGATTCGCGCACCGACATCTTCGCCCTCGGCGCCGTGCTCTACGAGATGGCCACGGGCAAGAAGGCGTTCGAGGGGAAGAACCGGACCAGCCTCATCGCCGCCATCGTGTCCTCGCAGCCCGCACCCATCTCCGCAGTGCAGGGGATGAGCCCGCCCGCGCTCGACCATGTGGTGCGGAAGTGCATCGAGAAGGACCCAGACGACCGCTGGCAGAGCGCTCGAGACGTGGCCGCAGAACTGCAGTGGATCGCGGAAGGCGGATCGCGCGCGGGCATCCCGGTCGCGGTGTCGTCGCGGCGAAGGCATCGCGAGAACGCGGCGTGGCTGACCGCCGCGCTCCTAGGCGTGCTGGCCATAGGCTTCGCGATCGCGTGGATGAGGAGAGCGCCCGCCCCTCTGCCCGTGGTCCGGTTCATGATCCCCAATCCCGAAAACATCACGGGAATCGGCTCGCCGGTGGTGTCGCCCGACGGCCGGACGGTGGCCTTCCACGCCGCGAATGCGAACGGCGTCACCATGATCTGGATCCGGCAGATGGACGCGCTCGAGCCGCGTTCCCTCCCCGGCACCGAAGGAGGCCAGCGGCCCTTCTGGTCGCCCGACAGCAAGTGGATCGCCTTCACCGGCGGGGGCAAGCTGCGCAAGGTCGCGATCTCGGGCGGACCGCCCCAGACTATCTGCGACACCCAGACCGGCTCCGACGGATCGTGGAGCAAGGACGGCGTGATCCTCTTCGACGGGCAGGACAACGACCCGGTCTGGCGTGTGGATGCCGGCGGGGGCGTTCCCAAGATCGAGATCCCGCAGACCAAGGAGTCGGGAGTGGTGGGCTGGCCCGCCTTCCTCCCCGACGGCCGGCACTACCTCTACATGAGCAGTCTGACCGCCGACAGCCCGACCCTGATGGTCCGCTCGCTCGACAAGGCGGACGCGACGCCCCTCTTCAAGACCACCTCCCGCGTGGCCTACGCTCCCCCCGGCTACCTCCTCTACATCCGTGACAACACCCTCGTGGCCCAGGCCTTCGATGCTTCGGCCATGAAGACCACGGGCGACCCCTTCCCCATCGGCGAAGGCCTCGGCATCGACAACGTGGGCGGCGCGTCGTTCTCGCTGTCGGAGAACGGCGTCCTCGCGTTCCGGGCAGGCGAGCGGGGCGGCCAGCGCATGCTCTGGTTCGACCGGAACGGGCGCGAGTCCATGGCCCTTACCGAAATACAGGAGTACGGGGACACCGCCTTCTCCCCTGACGGCAAGCGCATCGCCTACGACCTCACGGGGACGGCCGGCAATACGGACATCTGGATCCGCGACCTGACCCGGGGCGTGAACTCGCGCTTCACCTTCGACAAGGAACGCGAGTTCTGCCCGGTGTGGTCGCCGGACGGCCGGAGGATCGTCTACAGCCGCGCCAACAAGGCGGCCTGGGATCTCTACGTCAAGGATGCGTCGGGCACCGGCGAACCGGAGCTCCTGCTCGAAAGCCAGGAGAACAAGTTCGTCACCGACTGGACGAAGGACGGCAGGTACATCATCTACGCGAATGCGGGCAAGGAGGCCGGGTGGGACATGTACGCTCTGCCCATGACCGGAGAGAAGAAGCCCATCCCCCTGGTCAAGACACGCTTCCAGGAGCACGGCGGCGTGGTTTCGCCCGACGGGCGCTATCTCGTCTACCGCTCAAACGAGTCCGGGCAGAACGAGGTCTACGTGCAGGAGTTCCCGGAGGCGAGGAGCAAGTTCCAGGTCTCGACCAATGGGGGGGTCGATCCCTTCTGGCGCGGAGACGGGCGCGAGATCTTCTACCGCACCCGCGACCGCAAGATCATGGCCGTGCCCGTCCAACCGGGCCCCGCCTTCGCGACCGGCACCCCGGTTCCGCTCTTCGAGGCCACCTTCGCCGCAGTCAACGCCCGCGGCCTCTACCGGCCGGCCGCGGACGGCCAGCGCTTCCTCGTCATCTCGCCGATTGGACGGGAAGCCCTGCCCCCCGCCACCATCGTGATGAACTGGTCCGCAGCGCCGCGATAACCCACTACCAGGCTAACGCTTCGAAAGTCGACCGGCGCGTCATTGCGAGGAGCCACTCGAAACATACCGCGACGAAGCAACCTCCGCCCACAGCTATCGTCACACTGGTCCAGCGGGCCGGTAGTGGCTCGAGGGGGTTGCTTCGTGGCCCGAGGCCAGGCTTCGCGCTGGCCCTGGCCAGCGCTCGCGCTCGCTTCCTAGCCGGAATGGCTCCTCGCAATGACGTAGTGCAGTGTCGGACGGACAAGCGCCAACCTGGTCGTGGGTGCCGCTCTTTGGGGTCGAGGTGCGGGGTTCCGAATGCCGTACTACACTCCCCGGCCATGCGAAAGGCCATGAGTCATATCCTGGCGGCGGCGGCCGCTCTCCTCTTCCTTCTGAGCGGGCCCAGGGCATCGGCCCAGAGTTCATCGAAGGTCCCCACCCCTGAGTCGATCCTCGGCCACCGTCCCGGCGACGACTTCTACCTCGCGAGCTACGACGAATCGCGCGCGTACTTCCAGAAGCTCGCGGAGGCCTCGGACCGCGTTCGACTGATCAAGGTCGGCAAGACCAGCCGCGGCATCGACTGGGAGATCGCGATCATCTCGGCGCCCGAGAACCTCGCGAAGCTGGACCGCTACAAGGAGATCTCCCAGAGACTGGCGGACGGCCGGGGGCTCGACGATGCCGCGGCAAGGTCCCTCGCCCGCGAAGGCAAGGCCATCGTCCATCTCGATGGCGGGCTCCACTCCACCGAAGTCGCGGGCGCGCAGCATTCGATTCTTCTCGCGCATCGCCTGGCCTCGGCGCAAGGCGACCCCGAGGTCGACGCCATCCTGAAGAACGTCATCGTGATGCTGTGGCCGACCCTGAATCCCGACGGCCAGAACGAGGTCACGGCCTGGTACCGGAAGAACGTGGGCACGGTCTACGAGGTCTCTCCCCTGCCCGACCTGTACCAGGAATACGTCGGCCACGACAACAACCGCGACGGCTACATGAACAACATGGTCGAGTCGCAGGCGGTGACCCGCGCCGAACTCGAGTGGGCGCCGGTGATCTTCTATTGCCACCACCAGACCGCGCCCTTCCCCGCGCGGATCTTCATTCCGCCCTTCGTCGAACCGATCTCCAGCAACATCCATCCCCTGATGGGCCGCTGGCTCAACGTCCTCGGGATGAACATCGCGGCCTATCTCGACGGCCACGGCATGCCCGGGTCGATCCACCGCGTCGGCTTCGACAACTGGTACCCAGGGTTCCTCGACTACACCCACATCTTCCGGAACAGCATCTCCTTCTTCACCGAGACCGCGCTCTATCGCTACGCGACGCCGCGTTTCTACTCGGTGGACGAGTTCCCCGCCGACCAGAAGAACCTGAACGCGGGCGTCATGTATTCGAGCCCGTGGAAGGGCGGCTGGTGGCGCCTGCGCGACGCCGTGGACTACATGGAGGGCGCGTCGATGGCCGTGCTCGACACGGCGGCGAAGTTCCGCGAGGACCTGCTCTTCAACCGCTACCAGGCGGCCCGC
This sequence comes from Vicinamibacteria bacterium, assembly GCA_019694155.1. GTDB lineage: Bacteria > Acidobacteriota > Vicinamibacteria > Fen-336 > JAGNNV01 > JAGNNV01. The sequence goes on from JAIBCN010000019.1 coordinate 10,620, forward strand.
GACAACGTGAAGCAGTTCACGAGCGCACCGCCCTATGCCTACGTGATCCCGGCAAGGCAGCGCGATCTCGGCGAGGCCGCGACCCTCGTCGAGAAGCTGATGGTGAACGGCATCGAGGTCCACAAGGCCACGAAGCCCTTCCACGCGAACGGCGTCGAGCATCCCGAGGGTAGCTTCGTCGTCCTCATGGACCAGCCCTTCTCGCCTCTGGTGAAGGAGCTGCTGGAGACGCAGAAGTACCCGGAGCTGCGCGAGTCGCCGAACGGCCCGCCTCTCCGGCCCTACGACGTCACCGGCTGGACACTGTCCCTCCAGATGGGCGTGCGCGTGGCCCCCGTGCTGCAGCCGGTGAGTCCGGCGGAGCGCGCGAATCTGAGCCGCGTGGCGAAGTTCGAGCGGCCCGCGGGCCGCGTCGATGGCGCCGGAGTTTCGTACGTGCTGAGCCATCGTCCCAACGCGTCCTTCACCGCCATCAACGCCCTCTTCGCCGCGGGCGCGCAGGTCGCCTTCGCGCCTTCGGAGATGGAAACCGCGGAAGGTCGAGAAACCGGCGCGATCGTCGCATCCGGAATCTCGCGGGACGCGGTGGAGAAGATCGCACGGGAGACGTCCCTGTCCGTGAAGGCGGTCGCGGCGCCCGCGGGTCTCGTGAACGTCAAGAAGGCGCGCGTCGGTCTGTATCGCTCCTGGACCGCGAACATCGACGAGGGCTGGACCCGCTGGATCCTCGAGAACTACGGCTTCGCTCCGGTGACGCTGCGCAACGATGGCATCCAGGCCGGCAATCTGCGGGAGCGCTTCGACGCCATCATCCTTCCCGACTCTTCGGCGAGGTCGATCCGCGACGGCTTCGGCCCGGGCATCGTCCCCGGCGAATACAGCGGCGGTCTCGGCTCTCAAGGCGCCACCGCGCTGCGGGAGTTCGTCCAGGCGGGCGGCGTGCTCATCACCTTCAACAACGCCTCGCTCTACGCGATCGAGGACCTCGGCCTCCCCGTGAAGAACGTGCTCGCCGGCCTCAAGCCCGAGGAGTTCTACTGTTCGGGCTCGCTGCTTCGCGTCGAGATCGCGGATGAGAGCCATTCCGCGGTGTGGGGCCTGCCCCGCGAGCCCGTGGTGATGTTCGAGAACGGCCCCGCGCTGGAGCCGGGCGAAGGGTTCGTGGGACGCGTCCTCGCCTCCTATCCGAAGACCCAGTCACCTCTGATGAGCGGGTACCTCCTTCACGGGGAGAAGCTCCAGGGCAAGGCGGCGGCGATCGAGGTTCAACTCGGCCGGGGCCGCGTGTACCTCCTCGCCTTCCGGCCGCAATGGCGCGGGCAGTCGCACGGCACCTACAAGTTCTTCATGAACGCGATCTACGAGAGCCAGGGACTATCGAAGCCCTCGGGCTCCAGGCCCGCGGAGCCGCGCCCCGCCGCCGCCGCGCCCGCGGCGAAGCCGGCGAACTAGTTCGCGCGCGAGCTCCGGGGCGTGAGAAGCACGAGGAGACCCGCGCCCAGCATGGCGCCCGAGAGCACGTAGAGTCCCGCGGCGTATCCGCCCGTCCAGTCCTTGAGCCAGCCGACCGCGTACGGCCCGAGGTAGCCGCCCAGGTTTCCCACGGAGTTGATCAACGCGATCCCGCCCGCCGCGGCGGTGCCCGACAGCATGACCGTGGGCAGCGTCCAGAACACGGGCAGCGACGCGTAGATCCCCACCGCGCCGCAGGTGAGTGCGGCGAGACTCACATAGGGACTGCTCGCGGTGGCGCTCCCGAGGAATCCCGCGGCTCCAAGGCAGGCGGGGACCGAGACGTGCCAGATCCTCTCGCCGGTCAGGTCGGAATGACGTCCCCACAGGACCATCGCGGCCGCGGCCACGAGATAGGGAATGGCGGAGATGAGGCCCACCTGCACATTGGTCAGCTGCCCGAGCGACTTGATGATCTGCGGAGCCCAGAATCCGAACCCGTAGAGTCCGAGCACGAGGCCGAAGTAGATGGCCGCGAAGAGCCAGACCCGCACGCTGAGGAGACCGTCCATGAGGCGGGTGGGCGCGGGCTCGTCGCGGGCCACCAGGGCTTCGAGACACTGCCTCTCACTCGCGTTCAGCCACGGCGCCGAGGCCGGCCGGTCGGGCAGCGCCTTCAGCACCACGAGGCCGAGGGCCACCGCGGGCAGACCTTCGACCAGGAACATGGTCTGCCATCCCGCGAGGCCGAACAGGGATGTCCCCATGAGCATGGTGGAGACGGGCCCGCCGATGGCGCTCGCCACCGGCACCGCCAGCATGAAGGCGCCGATGATCCGGCCGCGCTCGGGCCCGGGGAACCAGTAGGTCAGGTACAGGATCATCCCGGGGAAGAAACCGGCCTCCGCCACTCCGAGAAGGAAGCGGCCGATGAGAAAGGTCGTCGGTCCCTGGACCCAGGCCATCCCCATGGCCACGAGACCCCAGGTCACGAGGATGCGCGCGATCCAGGCCCGCGCACCGACCTTGTGCAGGATGAGGTTGCTCGGCACTTCGAAGAGGAAGTAGCCGATGAAGAAGATGCCCGCGCCGAGGCCGAAGGCGCTCGCGGAGAGCCCGATGTCCGCGTTCATGGTGAGCGCGGCGTAGCTCACGTTGACGCGATCGAGGAAAGAGACCACGTAGAGAATCCCCATCAGGGGAATGAGCCGGCGCGCCGTCTTACCGAGCACCGCCTGTTCCTCGCGGCTGAGTGAGACGCCTGGCGTGCGAGCCCCATAAGTCATCGAGGCTCGTTCCCCGGTTCCTCCGCCTGCCGATCGGTCATCCGTTTCGAACAATCTCCCCTCGTTGGAGCGTGCACCCTACAGGATCCCCCGACCGATCTCCTAGACTGCCCGGGCAAGCCATGCCTCTTCCGCCCAAATCCCCCAGCACCGGCGCACTCGATTCCGAGGCGAAGAACCGGCAGGACCGGCTCCACGCCTCGAACCCACGCTATGACACGCTCATCGTCGGAACGGGCATGGCCGCCCTCACCGTGGGCGCGCTTCTCGCGGACGCGGGCGAACGCGTCTGCATGCTGGAGGCCCACGACATTCCCGGCGGCTACGTCCACACCTTCCGCTACGGCGATTTCGCCTTCTGCGCCCAGATCCATTACATCTGGGGCTGCGGCAAGGGGGATCGGGTCTGGCGGTTTCTGGAGAAGCTCGGCCTCCACGAAGACATCGCCTTCGAGCCCCTCGACCCGGACGGCTACGACCACGTCATCCTGCCCGATGGGAAGCGCGTGGCCATTCCCTGCGGCTACGACCGGCTGGCCGCGAACATCGAGGCCGCCTACCCCGGCCAGGGCGCGCGCGTCCGCGAATTCACGGACATCCTCGATCGGCTGACCGCGGAGGTGGCGCAGCTTCCCGAGCGCATCCGCTGGTGGCAGGCCCCCGTTACGGGCTGGCGCTTCCTCACCCTCATCCGCTACATGGGCAAGACGCTCCAGCAGGTGTTCGACGAGTGCGGCCTGAGCCGTGAAGCCCAGGCGGTCCTCATCGCGAATGCGGGCAATTTCATGTGCCCGCCCAAGGATCTCTCGATCCTCGCCTACAACGGCCTGTTCTCCGGCTACAACCGCGGCGCCTACTATCCCCGCAGGCACTTCAAGCACCTGGTCGGCCGCCTGGTGGAGTTCATCACGTCGCACGAGGGGTGCCACGTGTACTACGAGCAGGAGGTGACCTCTTTCGCCGCGAAGGGAGACCGGATCGAGTCCGTGCAGACGAGGGACGGCAAGGTCTTTTCGGCGCCCACCATCATCTGCAACGCCGACCCTCAGAAGATGGCGGGAGTGATCGGCCTCGAGAGGTTCCCGAAGGCGGCCAGGAAGCCGCTCCAGTACGAGTACTCACAGACGGCGCTCACTGTCTACCTCGGGCTCAAGGGGATCGACCTGAGGGAACATGGCTTCGGCCGGCACAACACCTGGCATCTCGAACAGTGGGACATGAACGAAACGTGGGCTCAGGAAATGCGGCAGGACTGGAGCCGGCCCTGGGTCTTCATGGCCACGCCGTCACTGCACACCGACGAACCCGGCACTTGTCCGCCCGGCGGTCAGATCCTCGAACTCGCCACCACCGCGAACTACGACCACTTCCGGGAGCTGCGAAACCGGGACATCCGTGCCTATCGGCGGGAGAAGAAGCAGGTCGAGGAAAGGCTCCTCGACATCGTGGAGCGCCACCATGTGCCCGGACTGCGGAAGCACATCGTTCTCCATCTTTCGGGATCACCCACCACCAACGAGGACTTCTGCTGGGCGCCTCGCGGCCACGCCTACGGCCAGCACCTTACTCCGGGAAACATGGGCCTCGGCCGCCTCAAGGCGCCCACGCCCTGGAAGAACTTCCACTGGTGCAATGCGGCGAGCGGATACCCGGGCGTGAACGGCACCATCGGCACGGGAATGGAGCTCTACATGCGCCTCACCGGCGATCGCTTCTGGAATCCCCGCGACGTCCCGGACACCGCCACCCTGCACCGGCAGCTTCTGGCGGGCTAAGCCAGGCTGCGCAGCAACTGCCTCGCTGTCTTCTGCCCGCTGCGACTGGCGCCCTCGATCCATGGCGCGTTCATGTAGTCGCCGCACAGATAAAGACCCTCGCGGCCCTGTCCCTCGCGCAGGAATTCCTTCACACGTGAGATCTGTCCACAGTCGTACTTGGGAATCGCCTCGGGCCAGCGCTGCAGATCGTAGGGCGTGACGCGATCGGCGACTTCCCTGAGGCTGGCGTTCAGTCCGAGCAACTCGGACCTCACCACTTCGAAGACCTTCGCGTCGTCTTCGCCAAGGAGTCTCAACGCCGCCTCCTCATGGAGACCCACATTCACGAGCGACGTGCCCTCGTGGGTCGTGTGCTCGCCCTTCAGCGACTCGTTCGTGAACTCCGAGATGACGCGATTCTCTACGTAGGGCACGTAGAAGCAATGCGTGCGCCCGAGCGCCTCCATGGGGACGCGGAAGGACGCGTTGATGGTGGAAGCGTAGCGCGTCTGAGCGAGCAGCGCGGCAGGACCTTCCGGGCCGCTCTTCAGCATCTTCAGCGCGGCGAGCGGCGTCGCCGCCATCACGACCCGGTCGAAGCGCGAACTCCCGGCTTGCGTCGCCAGACTCCAGGAGCCGCCCTGGGGCTCGACGGCGAGAACCGGGCAGCCCCGGTGAACGACCATCTTCTCCGCCAGGGCCTCCGGGATCGCCCGCATGTCGCCCACGGCGTGCATCACGCTGAAGTCGAAGGCGGGGTCCGCCATCATGCCGAACAGGGACAGGAACGCGGCGACGCTGGTCTCCGTCGACCGCGAGAACATCATGCAGGAGTTGAACGAGTCCAGGATGTAGTCGGCGAACTCCTGCCCGACCTCCCGGACCGCGTAGCTGTAGGCGTCCTCGCGGTTCAAGTCATCGGAGGCCAGACCGAGGTCGAAGAAATCCAGGCCCGCGTGGGCGGTTCGCACCTTGACCGCGAAAGCCAGGAATCGGAACCGGCTGACGAGGTTCAGGCCGTCCAGACGGAAGATGTCGCGGATCGAGGTGAAGTTCATCAGGTGGAAGACGCCATCGCGGTAGAAGCGATGGGCCACCGGGCTCGCGCGGTGGAGCGTCACGCCCATCTCGCCGGCCAGCGCATTCACGCGCTGGTAGGCGCGAATCAGGAAGTTGGCGCCCACGTCGAAGGCGAGGCCATCCTTCGTGCGCGTGTTCATGCGCCCACCGACCGTGGCGTCGCGCTCGAATACTTCAACGTCCACTCCGGCCTTGTGGAGTTCGAACGCGCAGGTCAGGCCCGCAATCCCCGCCCCGATCACCGCGACCTTCATGACATGAGCTTTTAACAGAACACCACAAATCCTGCGGCGTTCGCCGACGATCGGCCTCCTCAAGGCCTCGCGTTATCGTACGCGGCCATGAAAGCGCGCAGTTTGCTCCTCCCCTTCGCTCTGACTCTCGCTGGACCTGGCGCATGGGCCGACCTCGGCTTCCCCGCGAGCGTCAAATTCCCGGCCCAGATCCAGATCAACCCCGACCAGAAGCTGATCAAGGAAGACCGCGGCGAGGCGGAGATGCCCGTCGACAAGGCGGGGACGAAGAAGACCCTTCGGGGCGTCCACTATGTCCGATGGCTCGACTACAAACCCGGGGCCGGGGAAGCGGCGAACGGCTACTACAACGGCACCGAGGGGCGCATTTTCGCGGCTCTTCAGGGGGCCCTCGCCAGGGCGGGCTGGGCGCCTGTGTGGAGCAACGAGGAGAAGACGAACTTCAGTCTCAAGCTCGGCCCCGCGGGCGCCGAGGCCTGGCTCGCCGCCGATGTCGACGGGCCTCAGGGCTTCGTGAAGATCGAAGTCATCGAACCCCTGGGCGCGCAGACGGGCCTGACCTTGCCGCCGCCCGCCGCCCAGGCGGAGAAGTTCGCAGACACGGCTGACATCCCCTACCTCCCGCCTCCCCCGGGTTCGACGCGCAAGGGGCAGGGTCGCGGCGACGATCCCCTCGACGTCACACCGCCGGGTGCGGGCGGCGAATCGCGCCTCGTGGGAACCGGAACCGTCACCCGCAGTTATCAGGGCCCGAGCACGCTTTCCGCCATTCAGTTCATGGAGGACTACGTCGCTGCGCTCTCGGCCGCGGGATGGACCGTGCTCTACCCGCCTTCGGCCAAGACCGCGAGCGACAGCCAGATCATCGCCCGCTATGCGAAGAACGGGCGGGACATCTGGGCGCGGCTATACTATGAGTTCGGTGCGAATCTGAGCTTCAGCGTCGCCGACGTGGGCGGGGAGAACTGGGCGGCGCGCCTTGCCAGGGACTGCAAGGTGCCGCTCTACGGCGTCTTCTTCGACTTCAACAAGGCAACACTCAAGCTCGAATCCGAGCCGGTGCTGAATCGGGCGCTCGCTCTGCTCCAGGGCAACACCGAGAAGGTGGAGATCCGCGGCCACACCGACTCGGTGGGCGGAGACGCCGCGAATCTCACGCTTTCCGAAGCCCGGGCTGCCGCCGTGAGGACCTGGCTTGTTTCGCACGGCGTGGACGGCGCTCGGATCGCGTCCAGGGGTTACGGCAAGACCCAGCCGGTGGCCGACAACTCGACCGACGCGGGCCGCGCGAAGAATCGTCGGGTCGAACTCGCGAAAGCGACCTGCGCTACGCACTGAGGCGAGCACAACCGCCGGAATCCGGACGCTTCAGCGCCAGGCCGAGAGGCGCTCGCGCGCGGCCCACGAGGGCCGGCTCGCAGATGAATGGAGCCCTCAGCACACGCGGTTGCGGCCCTCCCGCTTGGCCCGATACAGCGCAGCATCGGCTTCGGCCACCAGGGCCGCGGATGAGTTGTCGTCTTTCGGCACGCAGGCCGCCACCCCGAGACTTATGGTCACGACCGGGCCCACCGGCGAGGCGGGATGAGGAATCGCACGGGCCTCGCAGGCCCTGCGGAGCCGTTCGGCGACGGCACGCGCGGCCTGGAGGTCGGCGGAGGGAATCAGGACCACGAACTCCTCGCCCCCGTATCGCGCGGCGAGGTCGCCCGCGCGAGCCACCGACTGCTTGAACACCTCCGCCACTGCGGCGAGGCACTGGTCGCCCTCGGGGTGTCCGAGGGTGTCGTTGTATGGCTTGAAGGCATCGATGTCCGCCATCACCACGGCGAGGGAGGTCTGGAAGCGGCTGGCTCGACGCCATTCCTTGTCGAGGGTTTCGTCGAAGCGGCGGCGGTTGGCGAGGCCGGTCTGCGCGTCGAGGAACGACAGTTGCCTCAGGTGCTCGTTGGCCAGGCGCAACTCCTCGGTCTTCTCCGCGACCTGGCGCTCCATCTGAACCTGAAGAAGGCGCATCTGTCGGGTGCGCAGGCGAATGATCCCGAAGGTGAGGCCAACCGCACCGACGAGTACGGCCGCCGCGAATGTCCGCGTCTGGTAGAGGTAGGGCTTCACCGAGATGGACAGGGTGGCCGGAGCCTCCTGCCAATGTTCTCCATCGATGGATGCGGCCACGCGGAAGTCGTAGGCGCCCGCGGGGAGCCCAGGGAACGAGGCCTCCCGACTCCGCCCCGCGTCCACCCAGTCCGGGGTGAGCCCATCCATGCGGTAACGAAACCGCGCCCGGCCTGCGTTGACGAGGGTCATCGCGGTGTAGTGGATGGAGATCGGCAGCGATCCCGGAGGCAGGATGACCCCGTCGCTCGCGGCAACGCTCACTCCGTTCACCACCACTTCTTCGATGAGAACGGGAGGCGGAAGCCCGGACCCTGGGAGCCGGTTCGGGTCGACGATGACGAGGCCATTGAAACTCGGGAGCCAGATGAGGCCTTTCTCGTCGATTGCCGCGGCGGCCTGATGACCGCCCGCGAAGGAGGTGCTCCGCAGCGCGTCGCCGGGTCCGAAAGGAGCCGAGGAGACCTTCTTCAGCCGCCCGTCGGCGAATCCATTCAACTCCTGGATCGATAGTCGATAGAAGCCCCGGTTGCATGTGACCCAGAGGTGCCCGGACTTGTCCTCCACGATGGCCTGGACCAGTCCGTCCCACAGCCCATCGGCCGCGCGAATCGCGCTCATGCGGCCGTTCCGATACCGGCCCATGCCCTCGCCGTTCGTGCCGATCCAGAGCGTGCCCGCGCCGTCCTCATGCAGGGCGAGGATCCAGTTCGAGGGCAGGCCGTCCGCCTTGGTGAGGACGTCGAACTTTCCGTCGCGATAACGAACGAGGCCCTCGCTGGTGGCAAACCACATGACGCCGCTGCGGTCCTGCAGGATTCCCATGACCCCCATGCGCGGGGACCCCGGGTCGCGCACAGGCACGAAACGATCGCCGTCGAGCCGGGCGAGCCCGGACATCGTGCCCACCCACAACACGCCCGCCTGATCGCGCAGGAAGGCGTGCACGTCGACATTGGGAAGTCCCTGGGCCAGGCCAAAGACCCGAACATTTCCGCCTTTGATCCGCGCCGCCCCCGCCGTGTACGTGCCGACCCAGATGGCGCCGTCACGGTCTTCGAAGAGCGTCGACGCCTCGTCGCTCGGAAGGCCGTCCCGCTTCCTGATCGCGATGACCCGGCCGTCCTCGAGTTTGTTGACGCCGCCTCCGGCGGTGCCCACCCAGGTGGCGCCGTCGCGGGCGTGCAGCACCGACCGCACGTTGTCCTTCGACAGGCCCTCGGGCGTCCCGAACACCACGAAACTCCGGGTCGACAGGCGGTTCAGGCCGCCCACCCACGTCCCGATCCAGACGCTCCCCTCCGAGTCCGCGAGAAGCGACCAGATCTGATCGCCGGCGAGGCCGCCCGCGGCCGAGATCGACGTGAATCGTCCATCGCGAAGGCGACTGACCCCCGCGCCCCAGGTGCCGACCCACAAGGCCCCCTGTTCGTCGCGAGCCAGGCTCGTCAGCTGATCCGTGGGCAGCCCCTCACCGATCGAGTATCTCTTCGTCTCCCCACCCTGGATCCGAAGCAGGCCGTGCCCGGCCGTCGCCGCCCACACTCCTCCGGCGGGATCGGCGAGCAGGGAGCGGATTTCCAGGCGCTCCTGCGGTTCGTGCTTCAGGCCCTGGAAGCGGTCATTGACCAGTGAAACCACGCCCCCACCCGTGGTGCCGATCCAGAGCACGCCGTCGCGGTCGAAGGCAAGCGTTCGCAGCCGATTGGTGGGCAGCCCCTCGGCCTGGCGATAGACCCGGGTCGCGCCCTTGTCGATGCGGACAAGGCCGTTCTCGCTCGCGGCCCAGACCACGCCATCCGGTCCTTGAGCGAAGTCCCACACCCGACGGCCATCAGTCAACGCTCCGGGGAATGCCGGCTCGAAGCGGCCGTTTCGATAGATCGCAGCACCCTTGCTGTGGCCAATCCACAGTCTGCCCTCGTTGTCCTCCATCAGGCCGAAGATCGGGAGGGACGTGATCTCGCTGACTTCAGCCGCGGGGAAAGTCAGGAATCGAATCCCATCGAACCGGGCCAGCCCCCCCGCGGTCCCTACCCATAGATACCCATCGCGGGTCCGGAGGAGGCACTGGACGGTGTCGAGGGGAAGTCCCTGCTCAGTCTGCCAGCGATCGATTTTGTATTGAGTGAGCGAGTGCCGGGGATCGCCGAGGTCGACCCCATGCGAGCCGGCCTTCAAGGGCGCGCCGACCAGAAGGAGGGCGCAGGCGGCGCGGGTACTTCGGCGTTTCCAATTCACCGGGGCGGAGAATAGGGGACGCTCTCCGGCGTGTCGAGCGAAGGCGCACCCGTCGAGAGGTTCACCCCGATCAGCGTGACTGCCTGATCACGGACGGCTCGATCCGCGGGTCTTCCCCTGGTCGGCGGGAATCGCGCCGCGTGAAGCCGGCATCGCGGGTTTCCACGACACTATCCCCGCGGCCGCCCAACGTTCGAAGTGGGCGGCCACGAAGGTCAGGGGCGCCGGAGCGTAGCGGCCGCTCAGGATGTCGCGGATTTCCGAGATCGAACGCTTCCCGTCGGCGAGGTTGAGGGCTTCGTACTCGAGCACCTCGGCATTGCCGGTCTCGAGGGCGGGGACTTTCGGGAGGGAGGCCTCGCTCACACCCTTCGCGGCCAGCGCCTCCCCGAAATGATCGTAGTAGTAGACACCGAGGGGGCCGCGGATCTCGGGGTTGCGGACCGGCACCCGGGCATCGCCCGCGGGGGCCGCGGGGACGACGGCGGCCTCGCCCCTGATTCGCGCGCCGGCTTCGCGAACCGCACTCGCGGTCGATGGCCAGCGCTTCTCGATCGAGGCCAGTTTTGCCTCGGCCACGGCCACGGACTCGCGCACCGCGAGCGATCCTTCCCGAGCGTCGGCAGAAAGGGCGCGTCGGAGGCGCGCGCCCGCGAGGTCCTTCTCGGCCGCGGATCGGGTGAGGGCGAGGAGCTTCGGCGCCTCCGAGTCCGGGAGCGCGGCCAGCGTGTACGCGATCCCGGCCCCGAGGTAGGCAACCCGCCCCAGCTTGGTGGCGTCGAGATTTTCGGGCTGGTCTTTGCTCGTGTGGATGGTGACGTCGGGCCAGTCGTGGAAATAGAGCATGGGCACGCTCCAGCCCGCGGCCTCGAAGACCTCGTGGTCGCTGCCCATCTCGACGGGGCGCACGTCGCCGAGAAACACGTCGCGCGAGGCGCCGGGAGTGACGAAGCCCTTGTACCCATAGCCGCCGCGCTCCGCGTGCTGCGCGGAGGCGGTGACGACCTCGTCGAAGAACGCCTGGCCGACGTCATCGAGGACGTGGGGCGTCGAGGCCGCGGTCTTCGAGAGGTGGAACGTGGAGTGGGTGATCGCGAGCAGCGTCCCCACCATGTCCATGTGGATCCCGCCCACGATCCGCGCGGCCACGTCGGGATGACGCGATAACCAGACCTGCGAGCCCGCGATCTCCGGCGTCCACAGGAAGCGGATGGCGAGACGCGGCTTCGGAATCGCGCCGCTCGCGATGGCGCGGCTCAGCGTTCGCGCGACTTCGAGGATGGCGGCGCTCCCCGAGGCGTTGTCGTTGGCGCCCGCGGACTGGTGGCACAGGTGCGCGGTGAGCACCACCTCACCGGCGGATGGGTCCGTCCCGGGAATCGTGGCCGACACCACGTCGAGGGTCGCGGCTTTCATCTCACCCCGTACGAACGCGTGAAGAGTGATGCGCTCCGAGGCGGCGAGGCGCGCGCGATACTCGCGCGATTGCCGCTTCGAGAGCATGAAGGCGAAGCGGTTCTTCGTCTGGTAGGGCGAGAGATGCCCCCAGCGCACGAGATCGGGATCGTCGCCCGACCACGCGGTGGTCTGGTTCGGAAAGTCGGACAGGATGCCGAGAGCGCCTCTCTCCTCGACCGCGAGCTGATGCACGCGCGGCAGGGCGCCGCTCGCGAGCACGATGCGCCCCCTGACCTCGCGGCCTTCGTAGTCCTTCGCCGACGTCCCCGCGCCGACATCCACGAGTTCCGCGGTCACGTCCGCGTCCTGACTGTAGTCGGCAAGGGCGACCGGCAGCTCGGGGAAACGCGTCACCGGTTGCGCGCGCGGCGAGACCTCGTCGAGCCGGCCCTCGCGTCCGTCCCAGCCGAGGTAGCTCCGGAAGTGCGAGTACCGCGTGGTGCCATCCGACGGGAAGTGCTCGACCGTGGCGTCGGAGAGCCCGGCCTTTAGCGCCTCATCCCGTACCCACTCCGCGGCGGCCGCGAAACCCGGCGAACCATGCACTCGATGGAACCGGCCGAGCGCGCGGACGCTCTCGAGCGCCGCCTGTCCGTCGACTGCGGCGTGGATCGCTTCCGGCACTGCATCCGGCCAGAACGGGACGCGGCGCTCCTGCGCGGGAACAGCGGCGGCAGCGAGGGCCGCGGCCAGGGTGGGAACGACCGCTCTCATTCGGAACAAGGGGGATCTCCTCCGTATCCAGGGTGCGAATCGCCAGAGAGTACCGGAATCGAGGAACCGGCCCGCAGGTCAGGGTCGGTCGGCCCGTTTGGCGAGGCCGGAACAGAGGATGTTCCCGACGACCTTGAGCATGCCCTCATCACGCACGATGAAATTCCGGCCGTCGATGGTGTACTCGCACACCTGGGGCTGGGTGGGACGTTCGCTCATCGCGTAGAGGTCCCGGGCGCTGTCCTCCGCGATGTCCCCCACGTACTTCGCGGGATTCGCGATGAGCGTCTTGCAGGTGTCACCGGGAAACGTGCCCTTCACGGTCACGCTCGCCGCCGTGCCCCTGACCCCGACATAGCACTCCCCACCGCCGCATCCGGCGGCGGCCAGGACGGCGGTAAGCGTCAACGCGCGGGTGAAGACCTTCCTGGAAGAATCGCTCATCACGCCGAGACAATAGCAGCGGTTCCCTTATGCTCGCCGAAACCGTCGTCTACCGGCCCCCTGACACGGGCGGCTGTCACATCCCCGGAGGAGATCCATGAAAGTCCGATTCCCGTCAGCCGCCCTCGCCGTCCTCTTCCTGGGAAGTCTCGCCGGGATCAGTGGGGCCCAGCCTGCGGCTCCGCCGAAGATCGATCCCCTGCGCTTCACCGCGGAGATCGAGGCTTTCGAGAAGGAGGACAAGACCACTCCTCCGCCGAAAGACGCGATCGTGGTGACGGGCGCCTCGAGCATAAGACGCTGGCATCCGACCATCAAGGAGGATCTCGCTCCCCTGACCATCATTCCCCGCGGTTTCGGCGGCAGCACCATGGAGGACGCCCTCCACTGGCTCGACCGCGTGGCCCTCGTCTACAAGCCCCGCGCCATCGTGGTCTACGAGGGCGACAACGACACCGGCCGCTATCAGGTCCCGCCCACGAAGATAGCCGAGCAGTTCGAGGGCATCGTGAAGAAGATCCACGCCGCCCTTCCGAAGACCCGGATCTATGTGATCGGCATCAAGCCGAGCGTGTCCCGATGGGAGGTCTGGCCCGTGTCGGTCAAGGCCAATGAACTCCTCAAGGCCATCGCGGCGAAGGACGACCTCGTCGACTACATCGACGTCGCCGCCGCCATGCTGCGGCCGGATGGGCACGTCATGACCGACATCTTCGTGGAGGACAACCTCCACCTGAACCCCAAGGGCTACAGGATCTGGACGGCCGCCGTGCGCGCCGTCCTCATCCCCGCGGAGCAGAAGCACGAGCGGAAGTGACCCCCGAACGGAGGGGTCACTTCCTGACGGACAGGCCTACTTCGCCGCGGCTACCACCGCGTGCTTCTGGGTGCCGAGGCCTTCGAGCGTGCAAACCGCGGTGTCGCCCGCCCGCATCCACCGCGGCTCCGCTCGCTCGATGTTGGTTCCCGCCGGAGACCCGCCGGAGATGAGATCGCCCGGGCTCAGGGTCAGGATGTTCGAGGCGAAATGGAGCAGCTCGTAGATGTTGTGGGTCATGCGGCTGGTGCTCGAGTCCTGCATGACTTCGCCGTTCAGGGTGAAGGTCTGCTTCGTGTTCAGAGGATCCTTCACGAACTCCTTGGGCACGATGAAAGGCCCGAGGGGCGCGAAAGTGTCGTGGTTCTTGCCCACCAGCCAGTCCGACCCGCCCATCTTGCGATCACCGCGGCCGCCGCGGTCCGAAACATCGATCTGGATGGTGTAGCCGAAGATGTGGTCCGCCGCCTTGTCCAGGGGCACGTGGTCGGCGGTCTTGCCGATCACCACGTTGAACTCGCACTCGAAGTCGATGCGCTCGCGGCCCGGCGGCATGAGAATGGGGTCGAAAGGACCGGTGACCGTGGTCGGCGACTTCAAGAAGAGGTAAGGGTTCTCACGCGTATCACCGGGCTTGCGTTCCCAGATTCCGGGGAGCGAGGTGGGCGGCGGTGTAGCCGCGGGAGCGGCCGCCCCGGCGCGCTGCTGCTGGGCGGCGATGCCCTGGGTGTGCTCGGTGTAGTTACCGCCCGCGTTCAGAATGATGGCCGGGCGCAGGGGAGGCAGCGTCTCGAGGCTGGAAGCCGCGACGACATACGCAGGGGCGGTGGTCGCGCGCGCGATCTCGCTCGCAATCGCGGCGAGACGCGGCTTCAGTTCGCTGTCGAAGCGTTTGATGAGCTCGATCATGTCGCCGGGCATGGTGAGCTTCTTCGCGGCGGCGTTCCGGCCCTCCCAGGCCGCGTTCGCCTTCGCCAGGTCGGCGACCTTCGTGTCGCCGAGCACAAGCCCCAGGAATGTCCGTCCACTCTGTCTGAATGTCCCGAGCTTGTACGGCTCGGCGGGACCGGTCTGCGCGGACGCGTAGGAGGCTCCGCACGAGATTGAAAGTGTCAGAACCAGGCACAGTGAGGACGGGCGCATGCTTCGTTTCTCCTTTGGGTGCTCCAGGGACCTGGAGGGCGTATCGAAAATTGTACCCGCTGCCGGTCGCCTCTAGACTCACGACCATGGCCGTCGGCGCCTTTTCCAGGGATGCGCAGAGGGCGGGATCGCGTCTTCTCTGCGGCCTCGCCGGGGCCTCCCTGCTTCTCCTCGCCATTCCGGGCGGAAGCGGGGCCCAGGAGTCATCGCCCTCGCCCGCGCGCCCGAAGGTGGTCTATGGGGGGAACGACTCATCGCCGCCGTTCGAGTACCTCGATCAGGCGGGCGTACCCCAGGGATTCAGCATCGAGCTCATGCGCGCGCTGGCACGGGTCTCCGGACGAGAAGTGGAGTTCCGGTTGGGGGTCTGGAAAGACATCGTGAGCGCGGTCCAGCGGCGCGAGGTGGACGTGGTCACCCTCGGCTACGCGGACGC
This sequence comes from Vicinamibacteria bacterium, assembly GCA_019694155.1. Taxonomy (GTDB): domain Bacteria; phylum Acidobacteriota; class Vicinamibacteria; order Fen-336; family JAGNNV01; genus JAGNNV01. The sequence goes on from JAIBCN010000019.1 coordinate 25,817, forward strand.
GCGCACCGCCGAGTACGACTTCGTCGCGGAAACGTGGACGCTGCGCCAGGCGGTCTTCTTCGCCCCCGGGCGCGCCTCCTACCCCCGGCAGGCTAGTGAGATGCGAGGCGAGACGGTGGCCGTGCAGCTCAACAGCATCGTGCACGAAATGCTGCGCGGCCTCCCCGAAGCGCAGCGGCCCTCCATTCTCGAGGCTCCCAACCACCTCGACGCGGCGCAACTCCTCGTGCGGCGGGAGGCCACGGCGGCGGCGGGAAACTCGCTGGTGCTGAGGAGGGCTCTCGAGCGCTCGGGCATGGTCGACGCCGTGGAGGTTCCCGTACGGGCCGCCTCCTACCAGCTGGCGACGCTTCGCGGCCGCGGACCAGACCTTGCCTGGATTCCCCCCGCGCTCCAGAGGATCAAGGAGAGCGGCGAGTACAGCCAGCTGGTCGAGAAGCACCTCGCGGCCCAAGGCCGGCCCTCCCGTCTTCCCATCGTGGTGGGCGGGCTCGTCGCGACGCTCGTGATGGGAGGCCTCGGCTATGTGGGCGCGTCCTTGTGGAACGCCTCATTGCGCCGCCAGGTAGCGGCGCGCACCCGTGAGCTGCTCGCCTCCGTCGATGAGAAAGACCGGCTCACCGCCTCGCTGGTGGAGCGCGAGGCGGAACGCGAGCGGCTCATCGCGAACCTGGAGGCGAAGAACGCGGAACTCGAACGGTTCAGCTACACGGTCTCTCACGACCTCAAGAGCCCCCTCGTGACCATCGGAGCCTACTCGGGCCTTCTCGAGAAGCATGCGCGGGCCGGCGACATGGAGAGCTTCGCGTCGGACCTCGCGCGGGTTCAGCGCGCGGGCGAGCGCATGCGGCGGCTGCTCGACGAACTTCTGGACCTGTCTCGGGTCGGCCGGGTGGTGAACCCGCCGGAGGAGATCTCGCTTCGCGACCTCGCGCACGAGGCGGCGGCCCTGGTGAAAGGGCGTCTGGCGGAACGACAAGTGGACGTCCGGATCTCCGACGACCTCCCCACCGTGCGCGGCGATCGCGTCCGCCTTCTGGAGGTCCTGCTCAACCTCATCGACAATGCCGCGAAATTCGTCGGAGACGGAAGGGCGCCCCGGATCGAGGTGGGCGCCGTCCCCGATCAACCCGCACCCTCCTTCTTCGTGCGCGACAACGGCATCGGCATCGACCCGCAGCACCACGAGCGGGTTTTCCGGCTCTTCGACAAGCTGGAGGCGGGAAGCGAGGGCACAGGCGTCGGCCTCGCCCTGGTGCGACGAATCGTCGAGGCGCACGGGGGACGCGTCTGGATCGAGTCTCAGGGGAAGGGGCAGGGCGCTACCTTCCACGTCTCGCTTCCGTCATAGCGGAAGAGTCCCGCCCCCCGCTTCGCGTCCGCACCCGTAGACTCCGTCCACCATGCCTCTGACGTCCGGATCCCGCCTCGGCCCCTACGAGATCACCGCCGCCATCGGAGCCGGCGGCATGGGCGAGGTGTTTCGCGCCAGGGACACGAGGCTCGGCCGCGATGTCGCGATCAAGGTCCTGCCCGCGGCACTCGCTCAGGACGAGGAGCGCGTGGCGCGTTTCCGCCGCGAGGCCCAGGTGCTCGCGGCCCTCAACCACCCGAACATCGCCGCCATCTACGGCCTCGAGGAGTCGGAGGGTCTCGTGGGGCTGGTGATGGAGCTCGTCCCCGGCGAGGATCTGGCCGAGCGGGCGAAGCGCGGGAGGATCCCCCTCGACGAAGCGACGGCCATCGCGCGGCAGATCGCGGAAGCCCTCGAAGAGGCCCACGAGAAAGGCATCGTCCACCGCGATCTGAAACCGGCGAACGTGAAGGTCACGCCCGAAGGCAAGGTGAAGGTCCTCGACTTTGGTCTGGCCAAGGCGCTCGGCGGCGACGCGGCCTCAGACGGCGCATCCGACGTCTCCAACTCTCCCACTCTCTCGCGTCACGCCACCGAAGCCGGCCTCATCCTGGGGACCGCCGCCTACATGTCCCCCGAACAGGCTCGGGGCAAGGCGGTCGACAAGCGCGCGGACATCTGGTCGTTCGGCGTGGTCATGTTCGAGATGTTCAGCGGAAAGCGTCTCTTCACGGGCGAGACGGTGACCGACGTCCTCGCCGCGGTGCTCACCAGGGATCCCGACTGGAGCAGCCTGCCCCCGGAGGTTCCGGCCGGGGTGCGGATGCTGATGATGCGGTGCCTCGAAAGGGACCCCAGGCGGCGCTTGAGAGATGTGGGCGAGGCGCGGCTCTCCCTCGACCCGCAGTCCCCCGCCTCGTCCGCATCGAGCCTGACTTTCGCCGCACCCGCGCTCCCCGCGCCGAAGGCGCCCAAGGTGCGCCGGTTCCCCGCCGCCCTGACGGCGAGCCTCCTCTTCGTGGCCTGGGTGATCAGCCGCCGTTCTCCGGCGGGGCCGCAACGGCCGGTCTTCGTCTACGACATCGAACCCGAACCGGGAGCGAGCTTCGTGCTCTCCGACCACCCCGTCCTCGACATCGCCCCGGACGGCAGCCGCATCGTGTATGTCGCGCGCAAGGACGGGGCGCAGCACCTGTATGTCCGTGAGCGAAGCAACGCCCTCGCCCGACGCATCCCCGGCACGGACGGCGCACTGAGCCCGGCCTTGTCGCCGGACGGCCGGTCGGTCGCCTTCTTCGCCGACAACAAACTCAAGGTGGCGTCGCTCGATGGAGCGCCCATCGTCCTCACCGCCGTCAACGACCCGCGGGGCGTGACCTGGCTCGACAAGGAGAAGCTCGCGTTCTCGCCGGAGGCGGGCTCGCCCCTGCTCTCGATTCCCGCCCAGGGGGGGACCACCGTTCCTTTCTCGGCCCTGAAGGCCGATCAGGGAGAGCGGTCTCATCGCTGGCCGCAGGCGATCCCCGGCGGCGGCGCCCTGTTCACCGTAGGCGAGGTCTCTTCGCAGGGGGCTTACGATGGCTCGCGCATCGACGCGGTTCCGGGCGCGCTCGGCTCGAGGCGCACTCTCTTCACGGGAGCGCGTTTCGCGCGGTATCGGAGCGGACGCCTGCTCTTCGTGCGCGGCGCCACGCTGTTCTCGACCGCGTTCGACCTCGGCCGCGGCACCTCGATGGAAACCCCGGTGGCGATGGCCGACGATGTCTCGGGCGACACCGGCACCGGCGCCGCTCACCTGGCCGTCTCCGACGAGGGCACGCTCGCCTATGTCACCGGGGGTGTGGACGAGACCCAGCGCACCATTCTCTGGGTCGAGCGTTCGGGGACGACCCGCACGCTCCCCGTGCCCCCGAACGACTATGGCGAGATCACACTGTCGCCGGACGGTTCGAGATTCGCAGTTGTCGTTCACGGCACGGGGGGGCGCGGCGGCGACATCTGGGTCTACCACGTCGCCCGGCAGCTCCTCACCCGTTTCACCTTCGAAGGGAACGTCATCGCCCCCGCCTGGTCGAGCGACAGTCAGTGGATCTACTACTCCGCGCTCGATCCTTCGACCCACAAGGCGACGCTCCATCGCAAGCCGGTCACGGGCGACCGGGAAGCGGAGCGCCTCGGCTCGCCGGACATCCTTTTCTCCATCGAACAGATCTCGAGGGACGGTCGGTCGGCCTTCGTTCACCTGCGCCGCGACGCGACCATCGTCGATGTCGACCGCATGGATCTGGCCACCGGCAAGAGCGAGCCCTTCCTTTCCACCCCTTTCTACGAGGCGGGGGCCCAAACCTCGCCCGACGGACGACTCGTGGCCTACCAGTCCGATGAGACGGGCCGCCCGGAGATCTACGTCAAGACGTCGAATGGTTCCGGACGCTTTCAAGTCTCCCAGGGAGGCGGCGAGGAACCCCGCTGGTCCGCGAATGGCCGCGAGCTCTACTACCGCGAGGGGGCGAGCCTCATGGCAGTGGCGGTCGAGAGCGGACCGCAATTCCGGACGAACCCTCCCCGGCGCCTCCTGGACGGTCTCTACTTCGCGCGCGCGGACACCGGCATGAGCTACAGCGTGTTCGGAAACGGCGAGCGCTTCCTGATGATCGGACCTTCGGGGGGAGCGCTCGCGCCCAAGCGGATTCGCGTCATCGTCAACTACCCCGCCACCCTCGCCGCGTCGTCGGCGCGCCCCTAGGGCCAGGGGAGCCATGCGAGGCATCGCCTGAAGCCCGCGACGCCGCCATGAACCCGAGCCGCCTCCTGTGGAGCATCCTTCGTGGACTTGGGAGCGTCGTCGACGAGCTGTCGCGTCCACTCAACCTGGCCTTCGCGTTCTTCCTCTCTCCTCTTCCGAGGCGATACTGGCGGGGTATCAGGGGGCCCGGGATCCTCCTCTCCGGCCTCGTCCAAAGCGGCATCGCCCTCGCCGGACTCGTCCACGTCTACACGTCCTACGCGCAGGGCGTCAGCGAGCAGATCGCGGAGGCCAGCCTCACTGTCGCCGCGGAGAGCGGAGACACCAGGGTGAGTGCCGCGCCCGCCATGGCCTTTGGAGCTCTGACGCCTCTGGGATTCTTCGCGGTTTCAGCGCCCGCCTGGGTGGTGGCCTACTGTCTGCTCTCCGGGCTTGTCCGCACGGTGGGCTACGCCGCCGACCATCCCTGTGGGGACCCTGTACTCACCTTCGTGGACGACGTGCTCTGGGACGTCGGACGAGGCATCGGATCGACGGCGCGCCGGGTGGTCTCGCGCCTCTGGTCTCTCTGGAAGTCCTGAAGACCCTGGGCCCACGACACACCCGGACGCATGGGCCGGCAGTCTGGCCGCCGCCCGAGGGAACGAGTCGAACGACTCCCCGCCTGAGAAGCGGGGAGATCCTCAGGGGAGGCGGACCACCGAGATGGCGGCGGAGCGAGGCACGCCATCCATCGGCACACTATCGGAGAACCGAAAGCACAACCGGTTCATCCCCGTCACCTGCGCCGATGGGGGCAGCAGGAAGGCGGGCTCGCTCCAGTCAGGCAGCGACTCCCCCGCTCCTACCGGCACATCGTTCAAGCGGACCTCGAATCGCTGAGCCGCGATGCCCGGCGCGTTCCTCAACCGGACCGAGGCGCGCAGCGGATCGCGGCTTCGCTCGATCGGGAACTTGACGCAGGCCATGGGGGCAGCCCACCTCCAGCGCGGCGCACCTTCGCCGTTCACCGCCTCCGAGAAGCCCAAAGCCAGGTACGGGGAGTCCGGATCCGCGATGCGCAGGGCGCCCGAAGGGTTCGAAGTGACGTAGATGTAATCGCCGACGAACAGCCGGTACCAGTTCTCGGTGCCCCTCGGACCAAAGGCCCAGGCGAGGAGAGAATGCGCGTCGCCGCTTGCGAGCGCCACCTGCCCGGTCGCGATCTGGGCGACGGAGGGCGAGCCGTCGAGGCGTCCGTCGAGCTTCATGCGGATCATGCCGACGTTCCACAGGCCGAACGAACCGATGATGAGACCGACGGCGAGCGCCGGCCTCCGGAGCAGTCCCTGACTCAGCCGCGCGAGGCCCCAGGCGAAGAACGGGAGCATCAGATCGAACTTGCGCGAACCGAACGCGTCGGAGCCATGCCAGTCCGGAGTCGAGGACCCGAGCACCACCGTGGCCGCGAACACCAGTCCCCCCCCGATTGCAACGAGGGGTGTGCGCCGCAGGGCGACCACCAGACCCAGGAGACAGAAGAGGGTCAGGGGCGTCCAGACGAAGAGGCCCTTGTTCGACGACCACAGGATGTCCTGCCAGTGGGCGGTCGATGGATCGAACCACCGGACGCTGGCGCGCGCCCCGTAGTACCGGGGAATCCACACCCACACTCCGTACTGCAGTTTCCAGATGAGCATCTGCGGGAAGAAGGCGGCGAGCCCGGCGGCGGCGCCGGTCAAAGCACCTCTCAGCTCGCGGGAATTCGCGGCGATTCGCCGCAGGGCCACCAGAGTGGGGAAAAGGGCGAAGGCGAAGGCCTGCCACCGCGTCATCATCAGGAAGCCGAGCGCCGTGCCGCACCACGCCCACTCGCGAGCACGCCCGGATCGGAGAGCGGCGAGTGTCCCCGCGAAACAGAGGCTCGCCCACGCCGCGGCGAGTCCGTGGGCCATGGTGAGGCCCGCGGTGGCGTAGTACGCGGCGGGAGTCGCCACGATCGCGCCGGCAAGTCCAAGACGTGTCGCGTTGCGAGGGAATCGGGCGGCCATCTCGCGATGCAGGAAGTAGACGGAGAAGAGGAACCAGAACGCGGTCCCCCACCTCGCGGCGTACTGGTAGGGCAGGCTCAGACCATCCGTCGGGAAAGGGAGATCCGCCACCGTGCCCACGCCCACGAGAACGAGATGAGCCGCGAGATAGAAAGGAAGCCAGGAGACGGCGGGTCCCACCGCGTAGAGGCTGTGGCTCGCCCCGCTCTCGGTGAGCCCGGGCTCCTTCACCCCGAAGATCGCGTACTCGTTCGCGAGCACGAGATCGCGATCGAACACGACGGAGTGGAGGTACGAGAAGTAGCCGAAAGTGTCGGCCTCGAGGTCGGCGGGTGCCAGGATGGCGAGGAACAGCGACAGGGTCAGGCAGGCCAGAAGGAGGGTCGCGACACGGCGGCCACTTCCCATGCGGATCATGCCGTCAGTCTAAAGGGGGCGAAGCGCGCGCCGGCCGCCCCGAGGCTCAGCTCGCCTTGCTGTCGAAGGTGCGATGCGTGCGCCGGGGGCGAAGCCGCGGGCGCTCCTCGGCCTTCGCGAGGAGGGCGCAGACTTCCTGGTCGTTCGTCTGATCGAACTCCTCGTACCACGGAGAGATCGCGCCGAGATCGTCGGGCTCGAGGACGCAGACGCACTCGTCGGCGACCTCGCTCACCAAGGAGCAGGCGCTTGGTGAGCTGACTCCGGAAGCAACCACGATTCGCGCAGGGCTCAGCGACCGCAGGGCCTTCGCCCCCACGAGCATGGAAGCCCCGGTGGCCATGCCATCATCCACGAGAATCACGATCCTTCCGCGGACGTCGATCGCGGGCCTTCGGCCGCGATAGGCCTTCTCGCGACGCTCGATCTCCTCCTCCTCGAGGACGATGGTCCGCTCGATGGCGAAATGGGGAATGCCGAGGCTCGCCACCACGTCCTCGTTGATGACCCGCGCGCCGCCGGAAGCGATCGCGCCCATGGCCAGTTCGTGGTAGCCAGGCGCCCCCAGCTTTCGAACGATGAAGACATCGAGGGGCGCGGCGAGAGCGCGGGCTACTTCGAAGGCCACCGGCACCCCACCCCGGGGCAGCCCCAGCACGAGCACGTCCCCGCGATTGGCGTAGCGAACGAGCTTGAGGCCGAGCTTTCGTCCGGCATCGGCCCGGTTATGAAGCGGCATGAGCATGGTGCCCCTCCCTCGTTGCCGCCCCGGCTTCACCGGCCCTCCTCCCCGGGCCTCTCCGAGCGGTGAGCACATCGCGCCGGAGCCACGAGGCGGCTTGCGTGATCTCAGGGAGGTCGAGGAGTCCCTCGAGCGAGGGACCGTTCATCCTCACGTCAGCGCAGCGAGGGATCGAGATCACTGCGAACTCCCTTCTCGACGTTCCGCGAGCGAACGGGAAACGCATCACTGGCCTCTGCACAAGTCGGGCCATGCGCGCCTCTTCCGGCAGGCACACTAACTCCTGTCTTTGTCGGGTTTGCCTCGGTGGCCGGACGAAAAAATGGCGTTCGCCATCCCGCGCAGGCGCAAAAATCGTTTTGAGCAACCATCGACTTGCGGCTTTCCAGAGGCCTCCCTCTCGCCCATTCGATAGATCTTGTGGAGCCCTCGCGCGCGAAGAACAGGTTCAGTCATGGACGTCGGCGGCCCTGAGGCCAGGTGCGGCCACCGCGCCGCGCGCAAGGCCTGGGGCGGCCTCCTTGTCAGGGAGCCATGGCCCGGCTCGCTCTCCGGGCTTCGTCGGGCTGCGCCCATGCGGGAGCGGGGCGGACGGTCAGCACCGGGCAGGTGGCGGCGCGAATCACGTGCTGCGTGTTGGAGCCCGACAGCAGGTGATCGATGACTCCCCGCCCCTGCGCCCCGATCACGATCAGATCCGCGCTCTCGCCTTCGGCTGCCCGCAGGATTTCCTTGTGCGCGCAACCCGTGAGCACGCGCGTCTCGAAGTCCAGGTGAGGCGCGCCGGCCTCAACGACCATGGCTCGCAGCCGTTCTTCGGCCTGGCGTTCGAGATCGGCGCGAAGGGCGTCGATGTCCAGAAGCGCCCGATGCGCGGCCGCGTTGCGATCGGGCAGGCTCTCGACCACGTGCAGGAGAGTGATGGACGCCCGGTGCCTCTCCGCGAACGCGATGGCGGTGCGGAGCGCCTCGGCGGCCATCGGGGAGAAATCGGTGGCGCACAGGATCCGCGTGACGAGACCGGGGGCCGCCCAGGTTCGCGCCGCCTCGTGCGCCACGGTCAGCACCGGACAACGCAGGCGTCTGACGAGCTTCTCGGTCACCGAGCCCAGAATGAGGTGCTCGAAGCCGCTTCGCCCGTGCGTGCCCATGACCACGAGATCCGCCTGAATCTCCGCGGCGGCCGCTTCGATCTCGCGCCAGGGGCTGCCTTCGCGGATCTCCGACTCGTGGTCCTGCCGGGCCTCCCGCAGGGGCGCGAGGAAGCGGTGCATCTCCTCCTCGACGCGCTGGCGGTCCGCCGCGGTGGGCAGCCACGGCGCGGCGCCATAGACGGACTCGACCGCCGGGATGCTGTCGAGCATGACGTGAACCACTTTGAGGCGGGAATGAAACGCCCGGGCGACAGCGTGGGCGTGGCGAAGGGCCTGGCTCGAGAACACCGAGAAATCGATGGGACAGAGGATGCGTTCGATGGTTGCGCCCGTCATGGCCTTGGCACCTCCTCGGATTGATACGGCGGATCTAGTCGTCGCGGGCCATCCAGCGAATGACGTCGGCGCGGCTCACCACACCGACGAGACGCCCGTCCTCGACCACCGGAACCGGATTCACGCGCTCCTTGACCATCAGCGCGGCCAGAGCCTCGACCTCGTCCTCGGGCCCGACCGTCACCCCGCCCTCGGTCATCAGGTCCTTCGCGGTCGTGCCCGCGGCGTGCTGGATGCGCCTCTTGAAATGCGAGGGAGTTTCGAGAGGGATTCTCCCGTCGAGCAGAGGCAGAAAGTGCGGAGCCTCGATGCGGGTATTCAGGAGAATGAGATCGAGGTCGGTCACCATGCCGAGCACCGTCCGGTCGACATCGACGACCGGGATGCCGCTGATCGCCCTCTCGTGCATGAGCCGCGCGATGCGGCCCACCGAAGCAGCCGGAGAGACCGACACCACGTCCACGGTCATGATGTGCTTCACTCGCGTCACCAGAGGTTCGGGCCGCGGCCGGTCTCCGGTCGGCTGAGCGCTGACGGACAGATGCTTGGCAGTCATGGCGGTCTCCCTTCACGAACTCGCGGCGGCGGTGGCGGCAAGAGTGAGGCCCACCGGCTTCGCTTCGGGGCGGCGCCTCGCCTTGACCGGGCGGACGGTGAGAACCGGGCAGGTGGCCCCGCGAATCACATGCTGCGCGTTCGATCCGGACAACATGTGCTCGATGACCCCGTGCCCCTGGGCGCCGACCACCACGAGATCCGCCCGCTCCTCGGCGGCGGCGCGCAGGATCTCCTTGTAGGCTCGTCCGAAGACCACGCGGGCCACTATCTTCACGCCGGTCTCCTCAGCCCCTTCCACCATCTTCCGCAGCCGTTCGCGAGCGGCGCTCTCGAGATCCTGGCGGAGCGGTCCCATGTAGGGGAGGGCGATGTAGGTGGGATCGCCGAAATCAGGAGTGCTCTCGATGACATTCAGCAGCGTCACCTGGGCCTCGCTCTCGCTGGCGAAATCCAGCGCCATCTGCAGGGCCTCGCCCGAAGTCTCCGAGAAGTCGGTGGCGCAGACGATCCGGTTGATGAGCCCCGGCGCCTCCCAGGTCCTCCCTTCTTCGTGGCAGACCGTCAGCACCGGACACGGCAGGCGCCGAATGAGCTTCTCGGCGACCGAGCCCAGAAAGAGGTGCTCCAGGCCCCCGCGACCGTGGGTTCCCATCACGACGAGGTCCGCGGGCATGTCTTCGGCGAGCGCGACAATCTGCCGCCACGGATCGCCCTCGTTGATCTCTGTCTGGTAGTCGAGACGGGCCTCGCGCACCGGAGCGAGGAAACGCTTCATCTCCTCCTCGACGCGCTGCCGGGTCTCCGCCGTCATCAGCCAGGGAGCGGCGAAGTAGTCGGATTCGCCCGAGGGAAAGACGTGGGGAATGACGTGCGCCACCTTGAGCCTCGCCCTGAAGCGCCGGGCCAGCGCCATGGCGTGCCGCAGGGCGTGGGCGGAGAAGGCCGAAAAGTCGGTTGGGAACAGGATCCGTTCGATGGGCGTCCGAGCAGTGGTCATGGGCCTCACCTCGCCGTGGAAACAGAGCAATCGCGATGCCACGCCGGCCACAGGCCCGCCCGCTTCCTAAGTCATGTGCGGCGCTGCGCTTCGTGCTGCACGGGCTTCGCGAGGAACTCAGGGTCGGCAACCCTTGACTCCCCACCAGCGAAAACCTTGCTCGCGTGTCGCAACCCTTGCGGTGCTTCTGAGGAGCACCAGTTGTCGACAGGAGGGTGCGACCGGCCGCGGTACCCGATCAAGACAAACGGCTTGGATCGCGCCGGACGGGCCGCGAGCCGGCGTCTGGCACGACTGATGCTCTCGTTCGGAGATCGAGGCGCGCCCCGCAAGCGCGTTCGGGAATAGTGCCGGAGGAGAGCCCATGAGGCCCGTCGCGCAGGTCACCGCCGCGCCGAACCTGATCGCCGGCTGCGGCTTCTGGGCCTTCGCTGTCCGATGCATCGCGGCGTCCCGGAACGACCGATGATGGCGACCGAGATCGAACGCAGGTTCCTGGTGAAACCGGGTCTCTGGGTTCCCAAGGGCCCGGGCGCGCATTTCCAGCAGGGGTACTTGAACTCGCAGAAGGAGAGGGTCGTCCGCGTCCGAATCGAAGGCAGCATCGCGAAGCTCACGATCAAGGGCCCGAGCCGGGGAGGGGCAAGAGCGGAATTCGAGTACGGAATACCGCTCGAAGATGCGGGAGTCATCCTGAACCAGCTCTGCGAACGGCCGCTCATCGACAAGCATCGTCATGTCGAGCATCACCTGGGACGCGCCTGGGAGATCGATGTCTTCCACGGAGAGAACGAGGGCCTGGTCATCGCGGAGGTCGAACTGCCCTCGGTCGACACTCGACTCGAGCTGCCTCCCTGGGCGGGAGATGAGGTCTCGAACGATCCGCGGTACTTCAATTCCAATCTACTGAAAAGCCCCTACGCCACCTGGTCGCCACCGTAGCTCATGCTGCATCCCTGGCCTGGTCCCGGCTCTTTCGATCGGCTCACGGCGCCCTGGAACGCCGGAGCCGAAGGAGGGCCTCCCCGCTTTTCCCGGTCTCGCCTGAAATGAGAACCCACTGGCGCACAATCCTGCTGGTCGGAACCATTCTGAGCATCATCTGCGCCCGGGCCGTCGGCGCACCGATCGCGGATGGCTTGGATCTGGACCTGCGACTCGTCAGCGCAGAGCGCGGCTAGCTGAAGAACTCATTCGGTCATTCCAGCGAGCGCGCAGCCCGATCGCTCGACCGCGCGACGCGGGCGTGTCCCCCATTCGCGATCCGCCAGGCGAGCTCGGCGACGGTCAGTGCGGGCGGAAGCTCTGGAGCATCTGGACGTAGTTGGCGCGCTCGTAGGCGGCGGGATCGGGACACCGCTTGAGGCTCATGTTCCCGCGCATGGGCTCGAGGGACTCCCACTCGAACTCCCCCATCCAGTCTTCCATCTGCTTTCGCATCGCCTTCAGGTGGTCCGGGCCGTGCTGCAGGAGAGCGGACACCACCTGCACGCCATGCGCCCCCGCCATGACCGCCTTGATCGCATCGCGGCCGCTGTGGACGCCGCCGCTCACCGCGAGCGAGCCCCGGGTCTGGCCGGACAACGCCCCCAGCCACCGCAGCCTCAAGGGGAGTTCGCGGGCGTCCGAGAGGTGAAGGCTCCGATTGAGGTCCAGCGTCTCCGGATCGATGTCCGGCTGGTAGAAGCGGTTGAAGAGCACGAGCCCCTTCGCCCCCGCCTCGTCGAGCTGGAGAGCGAACTGGGAGAGCGACGAATAGAAGGGCGAGAGTTTCACCGCCACGGGGATCTTCACGATGCGCACCACCTCGCGCACCACCTCCACGGCCTCGCGTTCCACCGCCTGGGAACTGAGAGCCGGATCGAAGGCCACCCGGTACAGGTTCAACTCCAGGGCGTCGGCGCCCGCGTGCTCCATGAGCTGCGCGTACTCGAGCCAGCCGCCCGGGGTGGCGCCGTTGAGGGAGGCGATCACGGGGACGGAGACCGCCACCTTCACCCGCCGCAGATGCTCGAGGTACTCGTCCGGCCCGAACACGAACGACTGCGGCGTCGGGAAGAACGTCAGAGCCTCCGCGAACGACTGCTCGTGCGTCTCGGCTCGGAGCGCCGCCATCTGGTCGCGTTCGATCTGCTCCTCGAAGAGAGACCGCAGGGTGATGGCGGGGGCGCCCGCATCCTCGAGGCGCCGCACGGCGTCGATGGTATCGGACAGCGGCGAGGCCCCGGGAATGAGCGGGTGGGACAGGTCGAAGCCGAGGTACGGGGTGTTGAGGTTCGTCACTTTGCCTCCTCGGCCGGCTTCTGGGCGGGCTGGCCGGCGGTGTCGTAGAGCGGCACCGTGATTCCGGCGAGTTGCTGGTAGACGGCGTAGCGCTGCCGTGTGACTCTCTCCGAGTTCTTGAGCAGCCGCTTGAACCGCTCGGGATCCGACTTCTCGATCACCTTGAAGCGGCCCTCGTTGCGCACGTATTCCGAGAGCGGCGTCTTGGGGGGGCCGGAATCGAGGTGCAGCGGCGGCTGCCCCTGCGCGACCCGCCGCGGGTCGTAGCGATAGAGGGGCCAGATGCCCGAACTCGCGGCCAGCTTCTGCTGATCGACTCCGTTCACCATGTCATACCCGTGGGCGATGCAGTGGGCGTAGGCGATGACGAGCGACGGGCCGGGATACGCCTCGGCTTCCTGCAGGGCCTGGATGGTCTGCGCCATCTTCGCTCCGAAGGCGATGCGCGCGACGTACACGTGGCCGTAGCTCATGGCCAGGAGGCCGAGATCCTTCTTGGGGATCTCCTTGCCCGCTTCCGCGAACTTGGCGGAGGCGCCGAGCGGCGTCGCCTTCGACTGCTGTCCGCCCGTGTTCGAGTAGACCTCGGTGTCGAGCACGAGCACGTTGATGTTGCGGTTGCTGGCGAGGACGTGGTCGAGGCCGCCGAAGCCGATGTCGTAGGCCCATCCGTCCCCGCCCACGAGCCACACGCTCTTGGGCACGAAGTAATCGGCCATGGTCTCGAGCCGGCGGGCCTCGGCGCCCTGGATGTTCTGGAGCCGCGACTTGAGCTCGCGCACACGCGCGCGCTGCACGGCGATCGCCGCCTCGTCCTCCTGTCCGCCGCCCAGGATCTCGGCGACCAGCGTGCCGCCGATCTGGCCGCGGAGGTTCTGCAAGGCATGGGTCGCCTGCATGAGGTGGGCGTCGAGGGCGAGGCGCATGCCCAAGCCGAACTCCGCGTTGTCCTCGAAGAGCGAGTTGGCCCAGGCGGGCCCGCGCCCGTCCCTGTTGGTCGTATACGGGGTCGTCGGCAGGTTGCCGCCGTAGATCGAGGTGCAGCCCGTGGCGTTCGCGATCATGGCGCGGTCGCCGAAGAGCTGGGTGAGGGCCTTGATGTACGGGGTCTCGCCGCAGCCCGCGCAGGCGCCCGAGTACTCGAAGAGCGGCTGCAGGAACTGCGACGTCTTGAGCTCGACGCGGCCAAGGGCGGCGCGGTCCACTTCAGGCAGGTCGAGGAAGAAGGCGTAGTTCTCCCGCTCGGCCTCGCGAAGGGGACGCTGCGGCGCCATGTCGATCGCCTTGTGCCGCGGATTCGTGCGGTCTTTCGCGGGACAGATATGGACGCACAGTCCGCACCCCGTGCAGTCCTCCGCCGCCACCTGGATGGTGTACTTCTGCCCGACCATTTCCTTCGAGCGGTAGTCGTCCGACTTGAAGGTGGAGGGCGCGCCCTTCAGCGCTTCCGGCGGGTACACCTTCGCGCGGATCGCGGCGTGCGGACAGACCATCGCGCACTGGTTGCACTGGATGCAGACCTTGGCGTCCCACACCGGGATCTCGATCGCGAGATTCCGCTTCTCCCACTGCGCCGTGCCCGTGGGCCAGACGCCATCCACCGGGAAGGCGCTCACCGGCAGCAGGTCGCCCTTCCCCGACATCATCATCGCGGTCACCCGCTTCACGAAATCGGGAGCGCGGTCGGAGACGATGGGCGGTCTTCCGCGCGTGGCGGACACCGCGGAGGGCACAGGCACCTCGTAGAGGTGGGCGAGGCTGTCGTCCACCGCGGCGAAGTTCTTCTTGATCACCTCGGGGCCGCGCTTGCTGTACGTCTTCTCGATGGCGCGCTTGATCTCGGCGATGGCCTCCTCACGGGGAAGCACGCCGGAGAGGGCGAAGAAGCACACCTGCATCACGGTGTTGATGCGGCCGCCCATGCCGGCGTCGCGCGCCACCTTCACCGCGTTGATCACATAGAACCGCAGGCGCTTCTTCAGGATCGTGGCCTGGACCTCCCGCGGCAGCTGGTCCCAGACCTCGTTGGGGCCGTGGGGCGAGTTGAGCAGGAAGACGCCGCCCGGGGCCGCGCGCTCGAGCACGTCGATCTTGTCGACGAATTCGAACTGATGGCAGGCCACGAAGTCCGCCTGCTTGATCAGGTAGGCCGAGCGGATGGGCCGCGGCCCGAAGCGCAGGTGCGACACCGTGGTCGCCCCGGACTTCTTCGAGTCATAGACGAAGTAGCCCTGGGTGAAGAACGACGTCTCTTCACCGATGATCTTGATGGAGTTCTTGTTGGCGCCCACCGTGCCGTCGGCGCCAAGGCCGTAGAAGATGGCGCGCTTCACGTCCGGGGGCTCGATGTCGAGCTCCACTTCCCAGGGCAGCGAAAGGTGGGTGACGTCGTCCACTATTCCCACCGTGAAGTGGTTGCGGGGCTTGCCCTCCGCAAGGTTCGCGAAGACCGCCTTCACCATGGGCGGGTCGAATTCCTTCGAGGAGAGGCCATAGCGGCCGCCCACCACTTTCGGGGAGGCTTTGAAGGCGCTGATCCCCTCCTCCTCGGCCTCCCGCAGCGCGGCGAGGACTTCGAGGTACATCGGGTCCCCCACCGCCCCGGGCTCCTTGGTGCGGTCGAGCACCGCGAGGGCGCGCGCGGACTTCGGCAGCGCGCTCACGAAGGCCCGCTTGTCGAAGGGATGGAACAGGCGCACCTTGACGAGCCCCACCTTTTCGCCGCGGGCCACCATGTCATCGATCGTCTCGTGCGCGGTCTCGGCGCCCGAGCCCATCATCACGATCACGCGCTCCGCTTCGGGATGGCCCACGTAGTCGAAGAGGTCGTAACTCCGGCCGGTGAGAGCGCCGAAGTGAACCATGGCCTCTTGCACGAGGCCCGCGCACGCGCTGTGGAAAAGGTTTCCCGCCTCGCGGGCCTGGAAGAAGGCGTCGGGATTCTGCGCGGTCCCGCGGATGGCCGGCCGGTCCGGAGTCAGCGCGCGCAGGCGGTGTTCGTAGATCGCCTTGTCGCTGACGAGGGCCCGCAGATCGTCATCGGAGAGCTCCTGGATCTTCGCGACCTCGTGCGACGTCCGGAAGCCGTCGAAGAAATGAAGGAAGGGGACGCGGCTGCGGAGGGTCGCCATGTGAGCGATCGCGGCCATGTCCTGCGCCTCCTGGACCGAGGAGGAGCACAGCATGGCGAAGCCGGTGGCGCGGCAGGCCATCACGTCCGAATGGTCGCCGAAGATCGAGAGGGCGTGTGTCGCGATGGTCCGCGCCGCGACATGCATGCAGAAGGGCGTGAGCTCTCCCGCGATCTTGTACATGTTCGGGATCATCAGGAGGAGGCCCTGCGACGCCGTGAAGGTGGTGGCGAGCGCGCCCGCCTGCAGCGCGCCGTGAACCGCGCCCGCGGCCCCCGCCTCGGATTGCATCTCCATGATCTGGGGGACCGCTCCCCAGAGGTTGGGCCGGCCATGGGCCGCCCACGAATCCGCCAGCTCACCCATGGTCGAACTGGGCGTGATGGGATAGATGGCGATGACTTCGCTCAGTCGATGGGCGACTGCGGCGGCGGCTTCATTTCCGTCAACAACGATCCGGCGTGCCTGGGGCATCAGGACCTCCGCTGCTCTGTTTACAAGTCGCGTGCCACGGGTCCGGCCGCTCGGGATGGGGGATTTCAGCCAGTCAAGGCGGCAAGTAACGCAAACATTGCGCATCTTCGAAGAGCGGGCGGCTGTTTTTGCGCCCCCGCGGGAATACGCGCACGACTTTCTCACTTCCCACCTCGGCCGGGCCAAGAAGGCTCAAGGGCATTCTTGGCTGGCCCGCCCGCGCCTGCGGGGTCGCGCTGCCTGGGCCGACCCCGCGTTGACGCAGGACAGGAACTCGCTCCGTGGGCGCCCGACGCAGGGGCTGCGGGACGCAGCGCGTCAGGCGCAGAGTCTGCATCAGCGCAGGAGCCGATAGGCAAGGCGCCGGGATGAATCCTCCGTGCTCGTAGCGCAGTCCCTTCAGAAGGTTGCCGGGCTCGAGGTCACACCCGTCCCGCCGCCCGCAGATCGGGGAATACTCCTTGCTCAGATAGAGGTCCGGACGATCCGATGCCGAGTTGAAAGGACCATTATGAAGAGCCGGGGACTCAAAGTCGTGGACCGCGGCCGTCAGCGCGCGCTCGATCATCGAGGCGCGCGGGCCGACAAATCGCCGAAGGTCGCCGCCGAGCACATCTACAAGAGCGGCACGATCTGCGAGGGGTGCGGCGCCGTCTATTCGCTGAAGACCTGGCGGCGGTCGGGACGAAGAACCGCAGCCGCTCTGGATTCAGGCGCCTCCACCGGCCGTTGCCCCGCCTGCCTTCAGGTCGGCGAAGGGCGAGCCTATGGTCGCGTGATCCTCCGCGGCGCGTGGCTCAAGGAGCACGAGGACGAGGTGCGCCACCGCATCGCCAATGTTGAGGCCCGGGCCCGCCATACACAGCCCGAACGCCGCGTGATCGAGATCGCGCGCGGCAAGGAGGGCCTCGAGATCATGAGCACATCTCAGAAACTCGCCCACCGGCTCGTGCGCGAAATCGAGAAGGCTTTCGGCGGCCGGTCGGCCTACCGCTGGTCGGACACCGACGGGTCCCTCACCGCCACCTGGGCCCACGAATAGTCGGGCGCCTCCCGTCAGGAGGCGGTCGAGTGCAGCCGCGGCATGGGCGACCGCGCGTCCGCGTGGTAGTCCTTGAGCTTGTACTGGATCTTCCGGGGAGAGATGCCCAGGATCTTGGCGGCTCGCGATGTGCTGCCGCCCACCGATTCAACCGTGCGCAGAATCGCCTCCCGCTCGATCATGGCGAGGCTGCTGCCGGGGATCGTGATGCCGGAAGGCGCGGCATGTTCGGCGGGCTCGAGGGCGCCGCGCAGAGTCGGGAAATGGGTGACATTCAGGACCGGCTGCTCGGTCAGCACCACCGCGCGCTCGATGGCGTTCTCGAGCTGGCGCACGTTGCCCGGCCAGGGATGGCGCAGCAATAGCGACATGGCCTCATCGGAGAAGCTGCGGACGTCCTTGGCGTTTTGGGCCGCGTACTTCTTGAGGAAGTGCTGGGCGAGGACGGGGAGATCCGCGGGCCGATCGCGGAGAGGAGGAATGCGGATCTCCACCACGTTGAGCCGGTAGTAGAGGTCTTCACGGAAGGAGCCGTCGGCGATCTTCTTGGTGAGATCGCGGTGGGTGGCGGAGACGATGCGGACATCGACCTTGAATGTCTTGTTGCCGCCCACTCGTTCGAACTCGCGCTCCTCGAGGAACCGGAGGAGCTTCACCTGAACGGTGAGCGAGATGTCACCGATCTCATCCAGGAAGAGGGTGCCGCCGTCCGCGGCTTCGAAGCGTCCCGGCCGGGTGGCGATGGCGCCCGTAAAGGACCCCTTCTCGTGCCCGAACAGTTCGCTTTCCAACAGGGTTTCCGGAAGGGCCGCGCAGGCCACCTTGATGAACGGACGATTTCGGCGCGGGCTCGCCTGGTGCAGGGCCTGGGCGAACAGTTCCTTGCCCGTGCCGCTCTCTCCGAGGAGCAGCACGGAAGCGCTCGAGCCGGCGACCTGGCGGATCGCCTTGAAGGCGTGGAGCATGTCCGGGCTCTCACCGAGAATGTTCTCGAAGCGGTACTTGTCGGCCACCCTCTCGCGGAGGAGACGCGTCTCCTCGAGAAGGTGCTTCTTCTCGATGGCCCGCTCCACCACCACCTCGAGTTCCTCGAGATCGAGAGGCTTCGCGAGGTAGTCCTCGGCTCCCGTCTTCATGGCCCGGACCGCGTTCTTCACGGTCCCGAAGGCGGTCATGAGGATGACCAGAGTCTGCGGGCGGGCCTGCTTGATGTGCTTGAGAAGCTCGAGCCCGTCCATCCCCGGCATGCGGAGATCCGTGAGCACGATGTCCGCGTCCATCTGCTCGATGAGCCCGAGCCCCGTCTTCGCATCGTTGGCGCAGGCGACGTCGTACCCGTCCTCCTTGAGCAGGGTTTCGAGCGCGGTCGCGGCATTCACTTCATCGTCGATGACGACGATCCGGGCCTTCGTGCTCACGGCTGGGCCTCCTTGGGGGCGAGCGGCAGGGTGATCGCGAACCGCGCGCCGCCGCCGGGAGCGGGCTCCGCACTGATGACGCCCCCGTGCTGGGCGACGATCTGGCGGGCGATGGAGAGCCCCAGACCGGTGCCGCCCGGCTTGGTGGTGACGAAGAGCTGGAAGATGTCGATGCCCTCGGGCAGCCCGGGGCCGGTGTCCTCGACGCTCAGCACCGCGACATCATCGTGCAGCTCCACGCGAACCGTGATCCTGCCGCCGTCGGGCATGGCTTCGATGGCGTTGCGCACCAGGTTGATGAGAACCTGCTTCATCTTCTCGCCGTCGATGGGCAGGGGCGGGAGTTGTTCGGGCCTTTCGTAGGCGAGGCTCACGCCGCAGTCCACCGACTGCGGCTCGAGAAGGCGGACCACGTGCTCGACCACGTCGTTGAGATCGGCGAGGCCCTGCTGAACACGATCGGCCCGCGAGAACTGAAGGAAGTCGCCAGCCAGCGCGTCGAGGCGGCTCACCTCCTCGCGGATGATGCTGATGAGTTCACGAATGCCCATGTCGCTCTCGAGGCGCGCGTTGCGGCGCTCGATGACCGACAGCTGGAGAGCGATGGAGTTGAGCGGGTTGCGGATCTCGTGGGCGAGGCCGGCCGCGAAGGTCCCGAGAAGGGCCATCTTCTCGCTCTCGATGATCCTCTCCTGCGCGGCGCGCAGCTCGCGGTATGCGCTCCGCGCCTCCTCGTGGCGCTGCCGCTCGGCTTCACCGCGGCGGGCCCGTTCCACCGCGAGCCCGATCTGGTGGCCCAAGGTCTCGAGGAAGCGCAACTCGCCTTCCGTGAAGAGCGTGCCCGACCGCGAGGCGACGTTGAGGACTCCCCGGCTGCCGCCGCGGAACCGCATGGGTATGGAGGCGTGCGCAGTCGAGGGATCCGATCCATCCACGATGTCAGGCATCCGCGGACACTGGGTGGTATTCCGCGCCTGCATGGAGTGCCCGCTCCAGAACACCTCGCGGCAGAGGCACTCGGAAAGGCCGTTCCGCCGGACGTCCTCGAGGTAAGCCTCGGAAACGCCCCGGGCGGCCACGAGCTGAAGCTTCTTCTCCCCCTCCTCGCCAACCAGGATCCAGGCTGCGCTCACGCCGAGCTTTTCCCGGACTTTGTCGAGGGCAATCTCGAAAACCGACTGGGCGCTCTCGGTGCTGTGGACCTCGGAGGCCATCTCGGAAAGAGCGGAGAGTTCCCGTTCCCGGCGGGCGAGCCGTTCCCCGAGGGTCCGGACCTGGGCCTCGTAGGAGCTCCGCAGCCGGTCGATATCCTCCGCCATATCGGGGGCATCGTAACAGCGGCTGGCTCGGGCGCGCATTGCTCCGGGCACTCGCCTGCAACTGAGGTGCCACCCCCTCCAGGGCTCGAAAGGCGCAAACTCATGCGTTTTCGCGCAATAACTGCGCATGGCGCACGGCCCCTCCGCAGTTTTTTCTGCTTTGGACGACACCGTTCGGGGCCGCTCACACCTCTCTTGGATACCCCATGCGGCGAAGCGCCTCCCGGACTTCGTCGAGGATCGCGGGATCGTCGATGGTCGCGGGCGGGGCGATGTCGATGCCGCCCGCGAGTTTCTTCATCGTGCCGCGCAGGATCTTTCCCGAGCGGGTCTTGGGCAGACGGTGAAGAACCGCCACGCTGCGGAAACAGGCAAGGGCGCCGATGTCGTCGCGGACCCGCTGAACAAGCTCGGCCGTGATCGCGTCGGCATCGCGCTCGACGCCCGCCTTGAGAACCACGAAGCCCACCGGAACTTCGCCCTTCACCGGGTCGGGAGCGGCGATGACGGCGCATTCCGCCACGTCGGGATGGCCGGAGATCACTTCCTCCATCCCCCCCGTTGACAAGCGGTGGCCGGCCACGTTGATGATGTCGTCAGTGCGGCCCATGATGAAGATGTAACCATCGGGGTCGATGAAGCCCGCGTCGCTCGTCGAGTAGTGGCCGGGGAAGCGGGTCAGGTACGACTTCACGAAGCCATCGTCGTTGTTCCAGAGCGTGGGCAGACACCCGGGCGGAAGGGGCAGCCGGATCACCACGTTTCCGACGTGGCCGGTGGGCGTCTTCTGCCCATCGTCGTCCACGACGCTCACGTCAAAGCCCGGCACCGCCCGGGTCGGCGACCCGGGCTTGACCGGCAGCATTCCGAGGCCGACGCAATTCGCGGCGATGGGCCAGCCCGTCTCGGTCTGCCACCAGTGGTCGATCACGGGCACGCCAAGAACGGCCTCCGCCCAGAGCAGGGTGTCGGGATCGCACCTCTCGCCGGCGAGGAACAGGGTGCGCAGGCGGGCGAGGTTGTACTTCCCCACCATCTGGCCGCGCGGATCCTCCTTGCGGATCGCCCGGAAGGTGGTGGGCGCGGTGAAGAGGACATTCACGCCGTGCTGCTCGCACACTCTCCAGAAAGCACCCGCGTCCGGGGTCCCCACGGGCTTGCCCTCGTAGAGCAGCGTGGTGGCGCCCTTCAGCAGAGGGCCGTAGACCGTGTACGAGTGGCCCACCGCCCAGCCCACGTCCGCCGCCGCCCACATGACTTCTCCGCTGCCAATCCCGTAGATCGCGTGCATGCTCCACTTGAGCGCCACCGCATGGCCGCCGTGATCGCGCACCACGCCCTTCGGCACGCCGGTCGTACCGGAGGTGTAGAGGACGTAGAGGGGATCGGTCGCTTCGCAGGGAACGCAATCCACCGCCGACGCATTCGCGAGCGCATCCGCCCAGTCGAGGTCGCGCCCTTCGACGAGGCTCGCGGTGAGTTGCGGCCTCTGCAGGATCACGCATCGGCGCGGCTTGTGCTCGGCCATGTCGATCGCGGCGTCGAGCAGGGGCTTGTACGGGAGAGTTCGATTCACCTCGATCCCACACGAAGCCGAGAGGATGATCTTCGGCCGGGCGTCGTCGATCCGCTTCGCGAGCTCGTGCGAGGCGAAGCCGCCGAAGACCACCGAATGGACGGCGCCGATGCGCGCGCAGGCCAGCATGGCGATGACGGTCTCCGGCACCATGGGCATGTAGATCACCACTCGATCGCCCTTGCTGACGCCTTGCAGGACCAGGGCCCCGGCGAAGCGCGCGACGAGGTCGCGCAGCTCGTTGTAGGTGTACTCGCGGACGGTATTCGTCACCGGGCTGTCGTAGATGAGGGCGCGCTGCTTGCCGCGCCCGCGCTCGATGTGGACGTCGAGCGCGTTGTAGCAGGTGTTGAGAGAGCCCCCGCTGAACCATCGGCACAGGGGTGCTCGTGACTCGTCGAGCACCTTGTCCCAGCGGCGGTCCCAGTGGATGGCCTCGGCGGCGATTCCCCAGAAGCCCTCGGGATCGCGGAGCGACCGTTCGTGCAGGTCAGGATGGATGCTCGCCATAGGAACCTCGATGGGAAGTGCGCGCAGTATAGGGAAACGAAAACCCTGTACTCTTCCCTTCATGCGAAACCTCCGCGCGGCACTCGCCGCTCTCCTCCTCTCCGCCTCGATCGCCCATGCCCAAACCGGGCCGAACGATGTGCGCGCTCGAGACATCTTCAAGCAGCTCATCGAGATCAACACCACGGACACCCCGCGGGGCAATATCACCACGGCGGCCGAGGCCATGGCGGCGCGCCTCAAGGCCGCGGGCTTCCCGGAGGCCGACGTGAAGGTGCTCGGCCCCGATCCCCGCAAGGGAAACCTGGTCGCGCGTTATCGCGGCACAGGCGGCCGGAAGCCGATTCTCCTGCTCGCCCACCTCGACGTGGTGGAGGCGAAGCGCGAGGACTGGTCGTTCGAACCCTTCACCTTCCTCGAAAAGGACGGCTACTTCTACGGTCGCGGCACCACCGACGACAAATCGATGGCCGCCCACTTCGTGGCGAACCTCATCCGGCTGAAGGAAGAAGGCTTCAAGCCCGACCGCGATCTGATCCTCGCCCTCACCGCCGACGAGGAGGGCGGCGACTTCAACGGCCCCGCCTGGCTCCTGAAGAACCACCGCGACCTCATCGACGCCGAGTTCGCGATCAACGAGGGGGGCGGTGGCAGCATGCGCAAGGGCAAGTACCTCACCAACGAGATCCAGGGCAGCGAGAAGGTGTACCAGGACTTCCGGCTGGAGGCGAAGAACGCGGGCGGCCACAGCTCGCTCCCGGTGAAGGACAACGCGATCTACCATCTCTCCCAGGGCCTCGCGCGCCTCGGCGCCTTCGATTTCCCGGTGGAACTGAACGACGTCACCCGCGGCTACTTCGAGAAGTCGGCCACCATCGAAGCCGACCCGAAGATCGCCGCCGACATGCGAGCGGTCGCGGGAGCCAGGCCCGACCTCGCCGCCGCGGCGCGGCTGTCCGCGGCCTTGCCCTACTGGAACTCGGTGATGCGCACGACCTGCGTCGCCACCAGGCTCGAAGGCGGCCATGCCAACAACGCCCTGCCCCAGCTCGCGGCCGCGAACGTGAACTGCCGGATCCTCCCCGGCGCCGCCCCCGCGGCGGTGCGGGACACGCTCATCAAGGTCCTCGACGATCCGAAGATCTCCGTGTCTTTCGTGGGCGAGGCGAGGCCCAGCAAGCCGACGGTCCTGCGACCCGACGTGGTGAACGCGGTGGAGACCCTCGTGAAGCAGATGTTCCCGGGTGTGGTCGTGATCCCGGTGATGAGCACGGGCGCCACCGACGGCCTGTACCTGCGCAACGCGGATATCCCGACCTACGGCATCGAGGGCACGTTCGGCGACATGGACGACGTCCGCGCCCACGGACGCGACGAGCGCGTCGGGGTGAAGCAGTTCTTCGAGGGACTCGAATTCCAGTACCGGCTGGTGAAGATGCTCTCTTCGAAGTAGCGGCTATTGAGCGAAGGAACCTTGCGACGGAATCCTGGGGGACGATCGGCGCGCGGAGTTTGTGGCGCCGAGAGAACCGTCACATCGCGCGGCCCGTGCTCGGGTCCATGGCCTGAAGCTCCCGGGCATGATGAACACCGATACCCGCATCACCATGTGGCTCACCGTCGCCTTGCTTTCGTTGTCCTGGGATGTGCGGGCCGAGGACGCGAAGTCCGAGGTTTCAACATCCCCGGCTCGCGGCATCGTCCTGTCGGCCGGCCTCGGGAGCGCGGACAAGGGCCTGCTGTGCGTGGCGGCGATTCAAGCCGCGCGCGGCTCTCGCGTCTATACGGTGCGAATGGCCTCGGCCGCGAGGCTCGAAATCCTCGGAGATTCGCCAACCCCTTCCACCACTGAGTACGGCATCCTCTACGGCTGGCTCCACGCGGGCCGGAAGGAATACTCGAGTGTCTCTCTCGGGTTGTCGAGGGTCAGTTCCGTGCGAACGGGACAGCTGCTCCACGCTGCCAATTGCCTTTTCTGCTCAGGACAGTACGAGAAAGTCGTGACCCACACGGTGGGCATCGCCTTCGAGGCAAAAGGTGTCTTCTCCAGCAAAGGCGGGGGCCTCGGGCTCGGAGTGTTTGGCAACCTCAATTCGAAAGCCTCGTTCATCGGGGTCGGCATCACCATGGACCTCGGTGGCCTCCGCTGAGGCCGCAACCGGGCGGGCTTTTCGGAGCGTTCCAAAATCGCCACACAGGGTCGCCTGGACGAGAGGGAGACCTACTACAATCCTCCGTCAGTGCAGCCACTCCTCGAAGCCACGGGCATCACGAAGGCCTTCTCCGGCCAGCTCGCTCTTTCCGACGTGAGCGTTTCCTTCTTCGCGGGTGAAGGGCACGCGGTAGCCGGGGAGAACGGCGCGGGAAAGTCGACGCTCATGTCCGTGGTCGCGGGCATTCTGAGGGCCGATTCCGGCGAGGTGCGGCTCGACGGCGTCGCTTTGCCGCCGGGAGACGTGGTCGAGGCGCAGCGCCGCGGCATCGGCCTCGTGCCCCAGGAGCCGCAGGGCGCTCCCACCCTGACCGTGGCCGAGAACATCTCGCTCGGCGAGACGCCCGCCGGGCTGGGCCTCCTGCGCATGATCGACCGGGGACGCCTGAACCGGATCGCCGCCGACGCGTTGAAGCTCGCGGGCGTCGACATTCCGGTGGAAGCGCCCTTCGGCTCGTTGCGGCTCGCAGACCAGCAACTCGTGCTCATCGCGCGCGCCCTGCATCGCGGCTCGCGCGTCCTGATCCTCGACGAGCCCACGTCCTCGCTTTCGACCCGCGAAGTGGAGCGCCTCTACGAAGTGGTGGCGCGCATGAAGGCCTCGGGGCGGGCGGTGATCGCGATCTCGCATCGGCTCGAGGAGCTTCGGGCGATGACCGAGCGGATCACCGTGCTCCGCGACGGGAAGCGCGTCCTCACCGCCGCCCTCGCGGATGTCACCAACGCGGACGTTGTGAGGGCCATGGCCGGCCGGGATGTCACCTCCGCAGGCGCGCCGCAGCAGGCTCCTGCGGTCGACGTGGTGCTCGATGTCGCGGGTCTCGGGTCGGCGCGCGTGGCCGAAGTTTCCTTCAAGGTCCGGCGCGGCGAGATCGTGGGCCTCGCCGGGCTCCTCGGCGCGGGCCGCTCGCGCACCCTTCACGCGATCTTCGGCTCCGAGAAGCGCACCCGCGGAAGCGTGCGCATGGGGGCGGGCGGAGGCGCCATCGAAGTGAAGAGCGTGCGGGACTCTCTCGCTTCCGGGATGGGGCTGGTGCCCGAGGACCGCAGAGGCCAGGGCCTCGTACTCGGGCAGAGCGTGCTGACGAACGTGAACCTCGTTCTTCCGAAAGGCGGCCACCGCCTCGGCTTCCTCTCCCGCCCCCTGCTCCTCGAGACGGCACTCGACGCCATCCGCGAGCTCTCGATCAAGGCGAGCAGCGTCGCCGCGAAGGTGGCGACCCTGTCCGGCGGCAATCAGCAGAAGGTGGTCCTCGCCCGCTTCCTGCGGCCGGACACGCGGGTCCTCCTCCTCGATGAGCCGACCCGCGGGGTCGACGTTGGAGCGAAAGAGGAGATCCATCGCCACCTCGAGAGCATGGCTGCCCGCGGCCTCGGTCTGGTCATGGCTTCGTCGGAGATCCCGGAGTTGCTCCGGCTGTGTCATCGCATTCTCGTATTCCGGGAGGGACGAATCGTGGGTGAAATGTCGAGAGCCGAGGCGACCGCTGAGGGCATCGTGGCCCTCGCCGCCGGGGTGGCCGCGTGAGCCGCGGAGGCGCCCGGATCCTCCTCGGCCGGCTGGCCCCGCTCCTCGGGCTGGTGATCCTGTGCGTGGTCCTTGCTCTCACCTCCCCGCACTTCCTCACTGCCGACAATCTCGTCAACGTCCTGAGGCAATCATCGGTCAACGCACTCCTCGCGCTCGGCCAGCTCGTGGTCATCATCACCGCGGGGATCGACCTTTCTATCGGTTCCATCCTCGGCGTCTCGAGCGTGGTGCTCGCCATGCAGTTGCGTGCCGGCGTGCCTCCCCTGGCCGCGGTAACGGGGACGCTCGTCCTCGGCGCGCTCGTGGGCCTTCTCAATGGCCTGCTCCTGACCCGCCTCAAACTCCCCCACCCCTTCATCTCGACGCTCGGCACCATGAACGTGGCGCGCGGCGCGGCCATGATCCTGGCCGCGGGGGTTCCCATCAGCGGCCTGCCCGACGGGTTCCGCATGCCCTTCAACGGCGACCTCTTCGGCATTCCCGCCGCGGTCATCGTGGTGGCGATCGCGGGCCTCCTGGTCCATCTGCTCCTGGAGCGAACGGTCTACGGCCGCGATCTCTTCGCGATCGGCGGCAATCGCGAGGCCGCGCGGCTCGCCGGCGTGCCCGTGTCTTCGAGGCTCGAACTCGCGTACCTGGTCTCCGGCCTCATGGCCGCGGTGTCGTCGCTCGTCCTCGCCGCCCGCATGAACTCCGGCTTCCCCCTCGCGGGCACGGGGGCGGAGCTCGACGCCATCGCTGCGGTCATCATCGGCGGAGCCTCCTTCTTCGGGGGCGTGGGCACGGTGGGCGGCACCCTGATCGGCGCCCTGTTCATCGGCCTCCTTCGCAACGGCCTCAACCTTTTGGACGTTTCGGCATACTGGCAGATGATCGTGATCGGCGTGGTCATCGTCGCCGCGGTTGTCATCGACGTGCTGCGCGCGCGTCAAGGAGATTAGAAAAGAATGAAGCGGACTATCGGCGTCGCCGCCCTCGCCCTCGCAATCGCGGTTCCAGGCTGCAACCGGGCGCCCGAAAAGAAGGGCATCGCCCTCGTGACCAAGGCCATGGACTCGGAGTTCTGGCTGGTCCTCGCCGACGGCGCCAAGACCGCGGCGGCCGAGCATCCGGACTACGAACTGGTGATTTCCTCTCCCGACCGCGAGATCAACGTGGACCAGCAGGTGAGCATCCTCGAGAACCAGATCCGCCGCGGCGTGAAGGCCCTCATCGTCGATCCCGCCGGCACGGCCCAGGTGAACAGCACCCTCGAACAGGCGGTGGCCCGCGGCATTCCCGTGGTCCTCATCGACACCGACGCCCCCTTCGCGAAGAAGTCCTCGTACATCGGCACGGACAACGCGAAGGGCGGATCGCTCGCGGCCACCGGGATGGTCGCGGCCATCGGGACCTCGGGCGACGTCGTGCTCATCTCCGGCGTGCCCGGAAACGAGTCGCAGGATGCGCGCGCCAAGGGCTTCCTGGACGAAATCGCCAAGACCCCGGGCATCAAGGTGGTGGCCCAGCAGCCCGGCAATAGCGAGAGGCAGCTGGGGCTCACGGTCATGGAGAACCTGCTCACCGCCCACCCGAACATCAAGGGCGTCTTCGCCACCAACGACCAGATGGCTCTCGGGGCCATGGAGGCGGTGGAAGCGCGGAAGCTGCGGGGCAAGATCGCGATCATCGGCTTCGACGCCACCAAGGAGGCGGCGAACGCCATCGTGGAAGGCAAGATGACGGGCAGCGTGGCCCAGAGTCCGCGCGAGATGGGCCGCCAGGGCGTACTCGCCGCCATCGCCCTGGCCGAGGGACGCACCGTGCCGAAGCTCGTCGATACCGGGACCGAGTACGTCGACGCGAAGAACGCCGCGAAATACGCGAAGTGAAGGCGAGCCGCCTCCGGCAGAGTTTCGAACAACAGGCCTTTCTGAAGACCCTCGGGGCCCGCTTGACGCGGGTCACGAGGGGCAAAGTCGCGATCAGGATCGAGGTGGCGTCGCCGATCACGCAGCAGCACGGATTCGTCCACGCGGGCGTGGTTTCAGCACTCGCCGACACCGCCGCCGGATACGCGGCCATGACCCTGCTCGCCGACCACGCCGAAGTGGTGACCGCCGAGTTCAAGATCAACTTCCTGAAGCCGGCCCTCGGCAAAGCCCTCGTCGCCGAGGCGCAGGTGATCCGATCGGGGCGAACGCTCTCGGTATCGAGGGCCGAGGTATTCACGGTTACGGGAAGCGCGCGCAGCCACGTCGCGACCCTGCTCGCGACCATCGCCCACCTTCCCGGACCCGGCGAGACCGCAAAGGGCCGCGTCCGCACGTGACTTCTTCTCCCGCCCGGGCGCAGGAATGGCCTCGCATCGGGGTGATGGGCGGCGGGGCCATCGGTTGCCTGTACGGCGGCTGGCTGGCGAGAGCGGGGGCGCCTGTCACCATCGTAGGCCGGCCGACTCACGTGGACGCGATGCGGGCCCGCGGCCTTCGCGTGAGCGGCGTCGACTTCGACTTCCATGTCCCCGTGAACGCCTCCACCGACTTGAGCGCGCTCACGCGGAGCGACATCGTTCTCTTCTGCACCAAGACCAGGGACACGGAAAATGTGGCGACCGCACTTCGCTCGTTCCTCCTGCCCACGAGCGCGGTTCTGGCGTTTCAGAACGGGGTCGACGGGGCCGAGCGCCTTGCGGCGATTCTTCAAAACCCCGTCTTCTCAGCCTCGCTCGTGGTGTCGTGCTACATCGAGGGTCCCGGCCACGTGCACCACAATGGTCGCGGCGATGTGCTCCTGGGCGACTTCCTTCCGTCCCGCGGTGACGCCATCGAGCGCGGCGCGTTGCTGGACGGAATCGTCGCGATGCTGCAGCGCGCGGCGATAAAGGCCTCGCTGGCCGCGGATATCCGTCTGACCCTCTGGACCAAACTCGCAATGAACTGCGGGTACAACGCGCTCTCCGCACTCTGCCGGGCGCGCTACGAGCGTCTCGTGTCCACCGAGCCGTCGCGGGAGCTGATGCGAACCGTGGTCGAGGAACTGGTGGCGGTCGGACAGAGAGACGGAGTCGCTCTCGACTTCGAGGTCGTACTCAAACAGGTGATGGATCTGGCCGCCGGATTCCCGAGGGCCATATCGTCCACCGGTCAGGACATCGCCCAGGGCCGGCTCACCGAGATCGACGATCTGAACGGCTACGTGGTGCGGCGGGGTCGGGCGCTGGGCGTGCCGACCCCGCTCAACGAGGCGCTGCAGCTGATGGTGAAGGTGCTCGAGACGGCGCCCGTGGACCCGGCGTTCTTTCCGAAAAGCGAAGCCTGATCAGTGGACGTCGCGGGCCGGAGCCGCGACGTAGCTGCGGCCGATGGCCTCGATCCAGCGAGCGTCCTTCACCGCTTCGTCGGCCGTTATGGATGGCGCTTTCCCGGCGAGCACGCTCTCGCGGAAGTGATGGACTTCAGCGCGGAAGGCTTCGTCGTAGCTCACCACGCGATCCTCCACGACCAGGGTCTCGCCTTCCATGCGCTCGACTTCGAGCCGGGTGGGTGCATGCCGAATGTAGGGCGAAGGGAACACGAGAGTCGCGCGGAGGTTCGGCGACACGAAGCGCAGCCGCTCCTCGTAGTGCTTGACCCCGGGAAGCGAAATCCAGCTCATGGAGACACGAACGCCGCCACCGAACTGGGTGAGTGAGTGCTGGGCGAGGCCTTCGTTCCAGACCGAAGACGAAAGGACCCTCTCGGGCTCGCCGAGGGCGCCGCGCAGGGCATTGATGTCATGGATCAGGCTCTGCCACAGCATCAGGGCCGCCGCCCGTTCGTCCAACGTCGCTCCCGGGCGGACGGTCGCGTCGAGGCCTTCTCTGAGATCCGCGCTCTGCGCCTCCTGACGCGCGCCCGCGTTGGTCTGCGCCTCGTCGGGCCCGGGCCGCTTCGGCTCGCGCCACGGAAGGATCGCGTGGTGCTCTCGATAGGCGCCGTCATCCGGATGGAGAACGGTGGCCTCGACGTAACGGAGGTCGGGCATCGCCTTCACGAGGGCGCAAAGCGCGAGGTAGGCGGGATCGAAGCGCTTGTGGTAGCCCACCATGGTGAAGCCGCGCGCGGCATGAGCCGCGGTGGCGAGCCTCTCCGTCTCCGGGCGTCCGAAGCCCAGGGGCTTCTCCACGAACACGTGCTTGCCCGCCGCGTAGGCCGCCTCGAGCGCAGCGTCGTGACGGCCCGACGACAGCACGAACACCGCATCGACGTTCGGGCTCGTCGCGACGTCCCTGAAGTCGCGCGAACGCTCCGCGACGCGATAGCGATCCGCGACCGCGTTCAGCACGGCCTCCGAAATATCGGCGACCGCCGTGATCTCGAAGAGATCGGGCCGCTCGGCGAGGGTCGGCAGATGCATCATCTGCGCGATCCCGCCGCATCCAATCACGCCTGCCCGCAGTTTGCCGCTCACAGTCCCAGAACCTCCCTCAGATACTTCCGGCTCTTCCTGGCGCTCTCCGTGGGATCGGGATTGAGCCGCCCCGACGCGTCGGGCACCACATCCTGCTCCACGATCATCCAGCCGTCGTAGTTCCGCTTCGCGAGAGCGGCGCACACGCCCTTGAAGTCGACCACTCCCTCCCCGAGCGCGCAGAAGATGCCGCGCTTCCAGGCGTCCTGCATGGAGATGTCGCTGGTCCTTACGTGCTGGAGCTGGGCGGCGTCCGCGTCCTTGAGGTGGACGTACTTGATGCGCGCCCCGTGGCGGGTGGCGACATCCACCGGATCGCAGCCGCCGTAGACGGCGTGGCCGGTGTCGAGGAGGAGATTCACGAGCTCGGGCTTCGTGCCTTCGAGCATGCGATCGATCTCTTCGGGGGTTTCGAGGTAGGTGCCGGCGTGGTGGTGCACGACCACGCTCAGGCCGTGGGCATCCTTGACCCTCTGAGCGATGAGTTCGAGCGTCTGAAGCGCCGCCTTCCACTCCGCCGCGTTCCAGCCCCGGGAGCCATCCTTGGGAATGCGTCCCGCGTGCGCGGTCCGCATGGGGCCTTCATCGTCGGCCACGATCAGCTCCTTCACCCCGAACTGCTCGAGCAGGCTCGCCACCTTCAGCGAATGAGCGATGACCGTATCGCGCGCGGCGGGATCCTCGAGGGAGACCGGCACGAACGACGAGCCGAGCGTGAGATGACGCGAGTCGAGCTCGCGGGCGAGCGCTTCCTTCGTGGTGGGGAGATAGCCGTAGGGGCCAAGCTCGGTGCCTTCGTAGCCGGCGGCGGCGATGGCATCGAGAACGGTGGCGTAAGGGGGGTTGGGAAGGTGGGCTTCGTACACCGCCCAGCTCACTGGAGCGTTTCCGATGCGGGGTTTGGTCATGGTTTTTTCCGTGGCGTCCGGGGGCGAAGGCCCTCGCGGGGTCTCATGTTACCGCGTTCGGCGTGGAACGTTCCAACGGGCACCCTGACCGATCCAAAATGACTTCACTTGATCGGCCGGAGGAAGCCCCCTCCGGCCGGGGACGACCGCGGAAGGACCTAAGGAGTGGGGGTCGGCGAAGGCGGCGGCGCGGGCATCTTCTCTTTCGGGAACCGGGGCAGCATCTCCTCGCGATTGGCCACGTGATACACCGCCCCCGCGATGGCGATGGCGGAACGCATGGCGTCCTCCTCGATGATCCTCTCGTAGGTGTCGAGGTTCGTGTGCCAAGTGTGCGAGTTGTACTGAATGGGATCCTGCCCGAGGCCGATGCCGGGGAGGCCTGCCTCATTGAAAGAAGTGCTGTCGGTTCCACCGCTGCGGCGCGAAGTGGTGACGGATGCGCCGAGGAGGCCGAAGTCCTCGAAAGGCGACAGGACGTCGCGCAGGATGGCTCCCGCCTCCCTGGGGCCGAACACATTGGCGCCGCGGATCCGACCGGTGCCGGAATCGACATTGAAGTACCCGTTGAAAGTCGCAAACTCCGGCTTGGGCGCTTCGAACGTGCCGAAGTGCTCCTTCACGTAGGCCTTGGAACCGAGCAGGCCCTGCTCTTCCCCGCCCCACAGCGCGACGCGGATGGTCCGCCGAGGCTTGAGCCCCGCGGCCTTGATGATGCGCGCGGCCTCGAGCATGACCGTCGAGCCGATGGCATTGTCGGTGGCGCCCGTCGCCGAATGCCACGAGTCGAGGTGGCCGCCCAGCATCACGACCTCGGCTTTCTTGTCGGTCCCCGGGATCTCCGCGACCACGTTGTAGGACGTCTTGCCCTCCGGGTAGCTCTGGTTGACGATGTTGAATTCCAGTTCGACGGCGCGATCGTCATCGAGGAGGCGGCTGATCCGGCCATAGTCCTCATTGCGCAGGACGACGGTGGGCACGGCCTTCGTTACATCGAAGGTGCGGTTGTTGAACGCGCGGATTTGTCCGTGTTCGCGGCCGGCGTCGTTGAGGCGGACGAGTGCGCCGTTCGTGACGAGGAACTGGTCGACCATCTCCGCGATCCGGTTGGCGGTGAGGCGGGTCGGGTCCGGGGTCGGCGTGGGCGCGGCATTGGCGCCGAAGGGCGAAGGAGCGGGATTGTCGAGGTCGAAGCGGCGGCGCATCTCCTCGTCGTCGGCGCGTGTGGCCGGGGGGTTCAGGGTGACCGGGACCTTCGTGGGCGCGCCCACGAGGACGATGGCGCCCTTCACCTTGGCCTGAACCGCGGCGAGGCCGGCGTTCAGCTCTTCGAGGGTCGGACACACCTGCGGCGCGGGAGCCCCGGGAGCGCCGGGGCGGCCAGGGGCCGCGGCAGGGGCCGGGGGCGTGGTGCAATGCGGCGGATCGATGCGGACGGCGCGACCGCGAACCGGACCGTTCGTTCCGGGGGTCCATGCGAGGACCTCACCGACGAGCGAGTCCTTCACGGGCGTCACGATGAAGCCGGAGAAGCGCTCGTTCAGCCATCCGGGATGACCGAAGTCCCAGGGTTCGAGATGCGCATTCTCGAATCCCCAGGCCGTCGTCTGCTTCATCACCCACTCCGCCGCGGCTTTGTGGTTCGGCGAGCCGGTCAGCCGCGGGCCGTAGACGTCGGTGAGCATGTGCAGGGTCTTCATGATCTGCGAGTTCGCGCGGCCCTCCTTGCGGATCTTCGCGATCGCCTCGTAGTCGATGCGCTCCTGCGCGTTCAGGCCCGCGCCGAGAGCCGCGATCGCGCAGGCCGCGGCCACTTTGATCAATGTATTGGATATCGCCATGCGCCGGACAATACCAGTTGGCGAACCGGCCGGCTCGGACGGTCTTATGCTTCACCCATGCGAAGAACGATCCCTGCCCTGCTCCTGCTGCTGGCCCCGCTTTCTGCCCTCGCGCAACAGCACGCCATGACTCACGAGGACGTCTGGCTCCTCCACCGCATCGGTGCGCCCGCCCTCAGTCCCGACGGCAAGCTCGCCGTCTTCTCGGTGACCGAGCCCTCATACGACAGCACGCAGAATGTGTCGGACCTGTGGATCGTCCCGACCGACGGCTCGGCCCCCGCGCGCAAGCTGACGAACACGAAAGGCGGCGAAGGCGGCGCGACATTCTCGCCGGACGGCCGAACGCTCGCCTTCACCGCGCGGCGCGACGGGGACGAAGCCGAACAGATCTACCTCCTGCCCCTGGAGGGCGGCGAGGCGCGAAGGCTCACCAGCATCTCGACCGGCGCTTCGGGACCGAAATTCCGCCCCGACGGCAAGGCCGTCCTCTTCCAGACCACATTCAACGCGGGCGCGTCGACGCTCGACGAACAGAAGAAGCTCGCGGACGAACAGAAAGCGCGAAAGGACACCGCGCGCACGTACGACTCGTTCCCGGTGCGGTTCTGGAACGCGTGGCTCGAGAAGAAGGAGCCCATGATCGGGTGGCAGGAAGTCGACGGCAAGACCCCCACCATCGTCCGCGTGGCCCCGCTCCGCGGCAGTTTCGACGGGGGCGGCGGCGAGATCCTCAATCCGACCTGGACCCCCGACGGCAGGTCTATCGTCTTCGAAGCTAGCGCCAATCGCGACCACGGAATGTACGAGCCGACGGAAACCGCGCTTTACTCGGTGGCCGCTGGCGGAGGGACACCGAAGCGCATCACTCCGGCGGGGACCAGCTACTCGAACCCCGAGTTCGCGCCGGACGGCCAGGCTCTTTACGCCCTCGAATCGCGCACGCCTACCCAGAAGCAGATCTACTTCGTGGGTCGTCTCGCCCGCTTCACCGGCCCCGACTGGTCACAGGTTTCCGTCGTCACCTCGGGATGGGATCGCTCGGTCTCGGGCATCGCTTTCAGCGCGGACTCCCGCCAGATCTACATCCAGGCCGAAGACGACGGGACCACGAAGATCTTCCGCTTCCCCGCCACGGGAGGCGCGCCGGAAATCGTCCACGCGCCCGCCTTCGGAGCGGTGACCGACCTGCAATCGGAGGCGGGAGTCTTCGTGGGCAAGTTCTCCGGGTCGACCGAGCCCGGCCAGATCGTCCGCTTCGACCCCGTGAAGAAGAGCTACACGACTCTCACCTCCTTCAACAAGGAGCGGCTCGCCCAGATCTACCTTCCGAAGCCCGAGCACTTCTGGTTCACCGCCAGGAACGGCAAGAAGATCCACTCGATCATCGTGCCGCCGCCTGTGGTCGAGCCCGGGAAGAAGTACCCCCTCATCGCTTTTCCCCATGGCGGTCCGAACTCGATGTCCGCCGACGGCTTCTCCACGCGATGGAACTACCACCTCCTCACCGCGCCCGGCTACTACCTCATCATGACGAACTACACGGGCTCCACGGGCTTCGGCGAGAAGTTCGCGAATGACATCGAACGCGATGTGCTGCGCGGACCGGCCCTCGAGACCCTCGAAGCCATCATCGAGGCGGCGAAGAAGTACCCGCAGATGGACCTCACGCGCCAGTGCGCGGCCGGCGGCTCCTACGGCGGGTACCTCATGAACTGGTACAACGGCACCACCAACCAGTTCAAGTGCCTGGTCAACCACGCGGGGGCGGTGAACAACGAATCGCAGTACGGCCTGAACGACGGCGGCATCGACCGCGAACTCCGCATGGGCGCGCCGATCTGGGAGACCGGCAAAGGCCAGTGGTTCGATCAGTCGCCCATCCGCTACTCGAAGAACTGGAAGACGCCGATGCTCGTCACCCAGGGCGAACAGGACTTCCGCGTCCCCCTCTCCGAGTCGATGACCACCTTCAAGCTGCTCCAGCGCCTGAAGGTGCCCGCGCGGTTCGTGATCTTCCCGGACGAAGGCCACTGGATCCTCAAGGGGCCGAACAGCCGGAAGCACATGGAAGAGGTCATGGGCTGGTTCCGGAAGTACCTCGACCCCACGCTCTGACCAGAAGGCGCGACTTCATGAAGCCGGGGCCACGGCTTCCCTGCTGGCTCGCGGCCGTGGCGTTGCTGTCGGCCTGCGCGACGCCCCGCCCTCCGGAGGGAAGGACGATCGTGATCGTTCAGGCCGAAGGACCGCTCTCGCTCGAGCCGTGCGAGAACAACGAGGACTTCTCCGGGAACGTCCTCGGCAATGTCTTCGAGCCTCTCGTCGCCATGAATGCCGACCTTCGCCTGGTCCCCGCACTCGCGGCCTCCTGGTACACGCCCGACGCCACCACCTGGGTCTTCCGGCTGCGCGAGGGCGCACGATGGCATGACGGCCGGGCCGTTGTGCCCGCGGAGGTGGCGGCGAGTCTCGAGAGGGCCCGCCGCGATCCGAAATCGCGAAGACGTCCGGAGCTCTCGCAGGTTGCGACCATCGCCACCGGAGGAGACGGCGAAGTGGTGCTCAAGACGAAGGCCCCCTTCGGCGCCCTCGCCTCCCAGATCGCGCAGGTGCCCATCTCGCGTTCGCCCGGCCCCGGCGCACGCTTTCCGCAAGGCACCGGCCCCTACCTGATCGGTGAATTCACACCTGGAGGCGACACACTGCTTGTCCCCGCGGGCGATGGCTCGAGACTGCACCGGCTTCTTTTCCGGGTGGTTCCGGACGCGCGCGAGCGCCAGCGCATGCTGGCCGATGGCCGGGCCGACATCATCCCTTATCTCGCCGCGAGCGAGGCATCGGCGATCGAGGGTTCCCCGACGACGAGAGTTCTGCGCCGGCGCGGTCTGCTGATCGCGTTTCTGGCCATGGACTACGCACGCCGGCGATCGCCCTACGTAGTCATGAAGAGGAACCCCTTCCAGGACGTCCGCGTGCGCCGGGCCCTTTCCGCGGCGATCGATCGCGAAGCGCTTCTGAAGGAGGCGCTCGGTGGAAACGGCGACACCCTCGCGCAACTGGTGGTTCCGGAAGCTTTCGGATTCGCGTCGGGTGTGGCTCGTCCCGTTCCCGACCTGACCGCGGCGAGAAGGCTCATGGCCGAGGCCGGACTCAAAGAGGGCTTCGAGGTCACACTCGATTTCGAGGGGGTCGCGGTGGAGAGTTCGATGGAGCGCGTCGTTCAGGTTCTCGCTCGCCAGTTCGCGCAAATCGGCGTCCGGGTGATACCGCGGCCGCACACCACCCAGGAGCTCCTCGCCCGCGTGGAGTCGCACGACACCTCTTTCTACCTGC
Source organism: Vicinamibacteria bacterium (assembly GCA_019694155.1). Classification (GTDB taxonomy): domain Bacteria; phylum Acidobacteriota; class Vicinamibacteria; order Fen-336; family JAGNNV01; genus JAGNNV01. Next base: position 62,163 of record JAIBCN010000019.1, read on the forward strand.
TCTCGTGGGTGGGAACCTCCGGCGACTTCGGGAGCACGGCCGAGTTTCTCCTGCGCACTCCTTCGGAAGGGCGCGGCACCGACAACGGGAACTACTCGAGCCCGGAAGCGGACGCCCTCATCGACGAGGCGTCCTCGACCCTCGATCCGGGCGCCCGCCTCGCCATCCTGCGAAGGCTCGAGGAGCGCGTCCGCGCCGACGTGCCGGTCATCCCCCTGCTCCGCCGGGAGGACCTTTACGGGGCGGCGCGAGGCCTCTCCTTCGAACTGCGCCTCGACCGGGAGATCCGCGGCGTCACGGTGGTGGTCGAGGGGAAGCGATGAAGTGATAATCAGGTCATGAGGCTTTCTTGATCCGCCGCCTGCTGCCCGGGCATCTCCGGCCGAGGACCAGCCTCAGGACCCAGACCGCCGTGGCCATGGCCGTGACCGTGGGCTCGGCGCTCGCCGTGGTCCTCGTCCTGCTGCTGTGGGGCGCCGGCCGTTACCTGCAGCGGGACCTGGAGACCCGCGCTCGCGACTACGCCCTGCTCTCCACTCCGGGAATCTCCGAGAGCTACGAGCGCTACCACGAATCGGGCGTCTACAAGATGCGGCAGCAGATGGCGGAGACGCTGCGCCGTTCCGAAGACGTGATCTCCGTCAGCGTGCTCGACGTCAACGGCCTCGTCCTCTTCGACTCGGAACTCGCCGCGACCGACGAAGCGAAAGCCCGCGCACCAGGAAAAGTGGAGGACCCGTGGATCGTGGACGCCGTGCGGCGCCTGGAGCCGAGCGAGAGGCGCCTGTCGCCCTCCATCACCGACGCCCGGTTCGAGGTGGTGGTCCCCTACATGGAGGAGTGGGGCCGCCACCGGCTCTCCACTCTCTACTCGTTCTCCTACCGTCGCCTTCGCGACCGCCTCGCCTACGCGACCTTCGCCCTGAGCTCGGTCAGCGCGGCCGCGATCGCCCTGTCCTTCCTGGTGGGCTCCCTGGCCGCGCGGCGCGTGTCGCGGCCGCTCGCGGTGATGACGCGGCGCGTGCAGGAGATCGGAGAGGGCGAACGCGGATCGAGGCTTGCCATCGACCCGGGGGCCTTTGATGAGCTCCGGGTGTTCGCCGAGGCCTTCAACGCGATGGCTGCCGAGATCGATCGGTACATCGAGACCCTCAGCCGGTCGAACCGCGATCTCTCGGCCGCCAACCTGGCGCTCGAGGCGAAGAACGCCGAGCTCGAGCGGTATGCCTACACCGCGTCGCACGAGCTCAAGACGCCGCTCATCACCATCAACTCGTACGCGGGGCTCGTGGAAAGGGCGGCGACCGCGCTCAACTCGGATCGGATCCGAAACGACGCGGCCCGGATCATGAGCGCGTCCGGGAAGATGCGGGAGCGGCTCGACGACCTCCTCAACCTGGCCCGGGCCGGCCGCATCGCGAATCCCACGGAGTCGATCTCCCTGACCGCGCTCGCCGAAGAGGCCCGCGGCCTGTGCGAAGGGGGTCTGGCCGCGGCCGGGGTGACTTTGAGCATCGAGCCGGGAATGTCCGAGGTGCTCGTCGACCGGGTCCGCTTCGTGGAGGTCTTCCAGAACCTGATCGAGAACGCCATCAAGTTCACCAGGGGGCGGCCCTCCCCGCAAGTCGAGATCGGCGTGCGGCAGGACGGGGCGCAGCGGACGTTCTTCGTGAAGGACAACGGCATCGGCATCCCCGCGCGTTTTCACGACCGGGTCTTCGGGCTCTTCGACAAGCTGGACCCCAGGACCGAAGGCAGCGGCGTCGGCCTCGCCGTGGTCCGGAGGATCGTCGAGGTCCACGGCGGGCGCGTGTGGATCGAGTCCGACGGCGAGGGGCACGGCACGACCATCTGCTTCACTCTCCCCTAAGCCGCCCCGCGACCCGGGCGCGAGCGTCGGCTCAGCGAGGAGCCACTCCGATCTCAGCGTAGCGCAGCACCAGGTCTTCGCGTGGCCGAAAGGCAAGATCGCGGGCGGCCACGAAGAGCACGCTGCTGTGGAAGAGCGGTATCCAGAACAGGTCCCGCTCGGCCTGCCGCACCGCCTTCTGAAGGACGGGGAGCCTCATCCCCGGGTCGTAGAGGATGTCCGCCTCTTCGATGAGGCGATCCAGCTCGGGGTCAGCATACCCGCCGTAGTTCTCGACGCCCAGGTTTCGCGCGAGGTCGGGGGAATGGAACTGGGAGGCCAGCAGCCCCCCGGCCTCACCCGTCATCGCGCCGTCGCCGGCCATCCAGAACGCGAACTCCCGGCGGCGCAACGGCCCGAAGAAGGCCTCGACGGTTGGAGCCGGCGCGATCTTCACTCTGATCCCGATCGCCGCAAGCTGCGCCTTCACCTCCTCAGCAGGAGGATTCGGTCCCGGGTTCACGTCGTGCAGCGTCACATCGAAGCCGTTCGGGTAGCCCGCGGACGCGAGAAGGCGGCGCGCCTCGTCGATATCCCGGTCGGGCGCGGGGGCTTCGGGGTCGTGACCGAAGACCATCTGCGTGACGATGTGCCGCGCGGCCATCGCGTTGGGGGAAGCCGCGGCGACGCGCTCTCGATCCAGCGCAAGGTCGATGGCCCGGCGCACCTCGGCGCGGCGAAAAGGGTTTGGCGTATTCGCGCTTCCGGGCAGGATCGGATTGACGACGTTGAAGGCGAGATGCGTCAGGAAAAGGCTCGGCTGCCGGACCAGCCGATAACGCGGGTTGGCCAGGGCCGCGCGTTCCACTCCGGCCCGGTTGATACGCGCGACCAGGGAAAAACGGCCGGCCCGCAGGCCCGCGATCGCCTTCTCTTCGTTGATCCCCATCTCGATGTCGACCAGGGGGTACGCAGGCCGCGCGCCCCAGTAGCCCTCGTGGCGGCGCAGACGCAGCCTTCGACCGGGCTCCCACGACGCAACGGCAAACGGGCCGGTGCCGTTCGGCAGCTTTTCGAGGGCCTCATGGGTCGCCCCCACGCGAACCATGGGCACCTGGGCGAGCTCGTTGAGCAAGCGGGCCGAGGGTCGCCCGGTCCGGATCACCACCTCGCCGCTCTCGGCGGTCGCCCCCGTCACCTCGGAGAGTTGCGATCGCATGCCGAGCGTCGGGTCGCCCTTGAGCCGCATGATGGAGTACACGACATCCTCAGCGGTGAGAAGCGAGCCGTCGTGGAAGCGCACTCCCGGACGCAGGCGGAAGGACCAGGTGGTGGCATCGGGATTGGACCACGAGGCAGCCAGATTCGGGACGAGGCGCAGGCCCCGGTCGAGGACGATGAGCGGCTCGTAGACGTTCGAAGTCTGCTCGAAGGCCTCGAGGGAATTGTCGATGTGCGGGTCGAGCGACGCAAGCTCGTAGGAAACCGCCACGCGGAGTTCCGCCTGCGGTTGAGCGGGCCCCTGGGGCGAGCAACCGGAGGCCAGTGAAAGCGCCACGACAACGACGACAACGAGCCACCCGGCGAAGGTTCGCTCGGACCTCGCGACGGCGGCTTGTGCGGGGATCATGGTTCGAGAGCGCTCGCAGGTTACTAGACGCTCCCGGGGGATTTGGCGGTCCCGAGGCCTCCCCGCGACTCGCGGGAGGCCGCCAAGGGGGACGAGGTCTACTCGCAGCGCAGCGCGGTCATGGGATCGACTCGCGTGGCTCGCCGCGCGGGGACCCAGCAGGCCAGGACGGCCACGAGGCAGAGGAGGGCCGCGATGGACGCGAATGTCGAAGGGTCCGTGGCAGCGACGTCGAACAGGAGAGAGGTCATGAGACGCGTCACGGCCATGGCGGCGAGCGCGCCCAGCACGATGCCCGCGGCCACCAGCCGAATTCCCTCGCCGAGCACCATTCGCATCACGTCCTGGGCCCGTGCGCCTATGGCCATGCGGATTCCCATCTCGGGCGCCCGCTGCGCCACGCTGTAACTCATCACCCCGTACAACCCGACCACGGTCAGAAGGAGGGCGAGAAGCGAGAGGCCGCCCAGGAGCGCCGTGTTGAAGCGGGGCGTCGCGAGCGCCTCCGACCTCCAGGCCTGCAGGGTTTTCACTTCGCTCAGCGGCATCCCGGCGTCGAGCGCCAGCACCGCCGCGCGGAGCGGTGCGATCAGGCTCTCCGGAGCCACTCCGGTCTTCGTCCGCACCAGGAGAGTCACGCCCGCGTTCGGAAACTGGGCCTGGGGGACATACATCTCCGGCCTGCTCGCGTCGCTCAGCGAACGATGCCGGACGTCCCCGACCACGCCCACGATCTCCTTGGGCTCATCGCCTCCCCAACCCATCTTCAGGTGTCGCCCGAGCGGGCTCTGCCCTGCGAAGTGCGCCTTCACGAAGGCCTCGTTGACGATGGCCACGCGCGGCGCCTGGGCGCCATCGGCGGGGCCAAACGCGCGGCCCGCCTTCACGGGAATGCTCAGGATGGAAAAGTAGTCCGAACCAACGAAGCGAAGCTGAGCGGTCGACTGCTCCCCGGACGCGGCGGGTCGTTCCATGACGTCGAAACCGGTGTTGTTCTCGATGCCGGTCAGCGGGACGCTTTGCGCGTGGCTCACCTCGCTCACTCCGGGAAGGGCACGGATGCGCTCGGTGAGAGCATCGAGGAACTGATTCAGCCGATCGGGCCCGGAGTCGCCCGTCCGGTAGCGAGCGCCGGTCAGAGCCATCTGGGCGGTGAGCGTGCCTCGGGTATCGAAACCCGGATCGACCTGGTTCAGCCGAATGAGACTGTTGAGGAGCAGGCCCGCGCCGACCAGCAGGGTCATGGCGAGCGCCACTTCGGCCACGACCAGCGCGCCGCGAACGCCTCCTCGAAGCGCCTCCGTGGCCCCGCCGCGCCCGCCCTCCCTGGTGAGAGCGGACAGGCCCGACCTTCCCGCGGCGAGCGCGGGGAGGAGAGCACAAAGGACCGCGGTGATCGTCGCCACCGCAAAGGTGAAGAGCAGGACCCGCCCATCCGGCATGAGGCCGGTGAGGCGCGGTATCCCTGCGGGGAGCAGGGCCACGATGCCGCGCACGATCCAGATGGAGACCAGAAGACCGGCGAGCCCGCCGGCGAAAGAGAAGACAAGGCTCTCGGCGAGCATCTGACGGGTGATGTCCCCGCGGCCCGCGCCCAGAGCCTTTCGAATCGCGATCTCGCGCCCCCTCGTGGCCGCGCGAGCGAGCAGGAGATTCGCGACGTTCACGCACGCGATGAGCAGAACCGCTCCCACCACGCCGAGAAGCAGCCAGAGCATCCTCGAAGCATCGCCCACCAGGGCTTCGCGCAACGGTGCCGCGACGGCCACGATGCGCTGGTCCGACCTGGGGTTGGCCGCGCGAATCGCCAGGTTGATGGCCCCAAGTTCCGCCCGCGCCTGCGCGGGAGTCACTCCCGGCGCGAGACGCGCAAGCACTCCCGCGTACGCCCGGTAGCCGCGGCTCGCGTTGGCGGTTCCCGCCTCGGTGGGAAGCCCGTTCGAGGCAACCGTGACCCAGTAGTCGATCGGTTCGGTTTCGAGCGGGAAGAGATCCCGGGGCGTCACGCCGATGACCTGGAGCGTCCTCTCGTCCACCACGATCTGGCGGCCGATGACCGCGGGATCCCCGTTGAATCGGTTCATCCACGCGGAGTACGTGAGCATCAGGGGGTGGAGGCCCTCAGCCGCCGGGCCAAGCTCCTCGGCCGGGCGGAAGGAGCGGCCGATCACGGGTTCGACCCCAAGGACCCTGAAGAGGTCGGCCGAGACCAGCGCTCCCCGGACCCGGGACGGAGCGCCATTCGCGATCAGGGTCGACTCATCGGCGCCCACGATGGCCATCGCCGAGAACGACCGGCTGCGCGCCTTCCAGTCGAGGAAGTCGGGATAGGAGACCCCGCCTCCCTGACCCGGCTGATCGCGGCGGAATTCCTGAAGCAGGAAGAGAGAAGCTTCATCCGCGACCGCGAGGGGACGGAAAAGCGCGGCATTGATCACGCTGAAGATCGCGGCATTGGCTCCGATACCGAGGGTCAGGGTGCCGATCACGATGAGCGCGAAGCCCGGCCGCCTGACCACGGCTCGCACTGCGTTCATCAGATCTCTCGCCAGTCGGTTCGCGCTCATGCACCCATCCAATCGTTGCCAAGGTACCGTCTATTGTGGCCGCCCACCTTCGCTTCGAACAAGAATCGTGCCCAGGGCTTCCAACCGATCCAACTGTTTGACCTCGGGCGATTTGACCGCACGAACCACGGCGACGCAGGAAAATCCGGCTGGGCCGTCGATGGGATGGTTGCATCCCATTTTTGGGACAAGCTCCCGCCTGCTGGCTGTGTGGACGGGTGTGAATTCGCTCTAGTTCGACCGATCGGGCGCCGCGGAGGGCGGGATCTCCTCGCCCAGGGCGCTCCTGATCTCGACCAGAAGAGTCTGGTCGTCATACGGCTTCTGAAGGTAGGCGACCGCGCCGGCCATGGCCGCCCGGTTCTCGTTCGACTCCTTGTCCCGCGCGGACAGAACGATGACGGGAATGACGGCGAGAGCGGGGATCGCGCTCAGTCGCTGCATCACCACAAAGCCATCGCCACCGGGGAGACCGAGATCGAGGAGGATCAGGTCGGGCCGGAATTTGCGGGCCTCGGCCACCGCGACCATGGCGTCTCCCGCGAAAGACGTCTCGTAGCCGTTCGCGCGCAACCGGATATTCAGAGCGGCGCGCAGGTCGGGGTCGTCGTCGATGATGAGGATCTTCTTCTTGGCCATCATTCTCTCCGTTGGACACCTGTTGTAATTGGACCGTCCGGCCCCTGGACCCGGGCCAGGAGGTCCCTCTTGATCATATGGTCGCGCGTGGTGAGAGGCGTATGCGGGCCGAAGACGGGAAGGGTGAAACGGAACGAACTTCCTCGCCCCAGTTCGCTCGTGACCCAGATCCGGCCGCCCTGGCGATTCACGAGTTCCTTGCAGATGAAGAGGCCGAGGCCGAGGCCGCGACGGCCCGCCTGCGCCGCGCCTTTCACCTGGTAGAGGCGCTCGAAGATGCGTTCGGTGTGCTCGGGACTGAGGCCGGGCCCCGTATCCTCGACCTCGAATCGCAGGTACGAAGGGTCGTTGTCTAATACGACCCGGACCGTGATCGAACCGCCGCTTCGGACGAACTTGACCGCGTTCCCGATCAGGTTTATCAGGATCTGGCGCGTCCTCACCGGGTCGGCATAGGCGGTGGGCAGGTCGTCATCGACCTGGGTGATCAGGCGGACGTCCTTCTCCTGCGCGGGGACCCGAAGGGTGTCGATGGCGTCCGCCACCACTTCGGAGGGAAGCACGGACTGCAGCTCAATCGAGAGCTTTCCCGTCTGCATGCGCGTCGCTTCGAGGAGATCCTCGATCATGGCCTCCAACTGATGGACGTTGCGCACGATGACCCGGAGAGCGTCCCTCTGCTCGGCGGTGACGGGGCCGGCGAGTTCGTCGATCAGGATCCCCGCGAACTGCCGCACCGCGGTCAGAGGAGACCGGAGCTCATGGGAGACGTGGGACATGAACTCATCCTTGAGCCGCAGTTCGTGGAGAACCAGTTCCTCCCGGAGTTGCTGCTGCTGCTGCCGGTTCGACTCCGACTCCGCGAGCAGGCGCTGCCTCTCGATGGCGTGAAGGAGAACTCGCTGGAGCGGGTGCTCGTTGAGCCGGCCCTTGACGACGTAGTCCTGGGCGCCCGCCTGGAAGACGCGCGCGTCGGTGGCCTGTTCGGCGCCGCCTTGGGTCAGCACGACCACGGGCGTTCCCGGCGCCGCCCCGTGAAAGCGTTCGATCGTGCCCAGGCCCGAACGGTCGCCCGTCTCGAGACCGAGATCCAGCAGGATGATGTCGGCGCCTTCCCGTTCCAGGCAGCCCATCGCCGCATCGAGAGTCGAGACATGGGTCACCTCGAAGAGACCGGCCTCGGGGCCCGCAAGGGCGCTCCGAACGTTTGCCGCGTCCTCGACGCCGGCGCCAGCCAGGAGAACCCTGACCCTCGCCATGGAGAAGGCCCGACGGCGCACGCGGTCCTTCTCCTCCAGGGCCACGCGGCGGCGCTCGGAGGCCATGGCCAGGCGCGCGCGCAGTTCCTCGACCCGGAACGGCTTGAACATCAGGTCGAGCGCCCCCGTCGCGAGAACCTCGGGCAGGGTATAGCGCCCCCAATAGCCGGTGACCGCGATGGCCACGAGGTCGGGCTGCATCGCGCGGGCCGTGCGCACGAGTTCGAGTCCGTCGGGTGGCGCCATGGCGATGTCCGTGATCAGCAGGTCGACTGGCCGGTTCGCGAGTTCCTCGGTGGCGGCGCGGGACGAACTGCAGGCCGTGGCCTCGTGGCCGTCCGACTCGCAGACGGCCTTGAGCAACTCCGCCATGTCCACGTCGTCGTCGACGATGAGAACCTTCATCCGCGTCGATGCTACGCCCCGCGGCGTCGATTCATGGAACGGCCCCGGCGGGCCCGGACCCGACGGCTCAGTGGGCGAAGGGCAGATCCCTGGCTTCGATCATCTCGCTCACGGCCAGCGCGCCGGCGCGGCGGATCACCATCTGAAGTTCCCGGACGTTCCCGGGCCACGAGTAGCCCTGGAGGGCCTCGAGCGCTCTCGGCGAGAGCCGGCGCTTGATGCCATGGATCCGCAGGAAGTGCAGGGCGAGGGGAAGAATGTCCCCCTTCCGCTCGCGGAGGGGCGGCAACCGCAGGGTCACGCCGTTCAGGCTGTTGTAGAGATCCTTCCTGAATCCTCCGGCCGCGACCAGCGACTCGAGATCGCGCCCCGAACCCGAGACCAGGCGCACGCGGGACCGCTGAGGACGCGTGGAGCCGAGGCGTGAGTACTCGCGGGTCTCGAGCACCCGCAGGAGCTTCGGCTGCATCATGGCGCCGATGGCGTCGATCTCGTCGAGGAACAGGGTCCCCCGGTCGGCCATCTCGAGGAGCCCAGGCTTTCGCTCGCCCGCTCCCTCGAACGCGCCCTTCTCGTAGCCGAACAGTTCGCGCTCGAGAAGATCGTCGCTCACTCCCCCGCAGGTGAAGGCCACGAACGGCTCCATGCGGTGGTGGCTCGCATCGTGAATCGCGCGCGCGATCATCTCCTTGCCGGTGCCGGTCTCGCCCTGCACGATCACGGGCAGATCGGAAGGGCCCACCTGATCCAGGCTTTGAATCACGCGAAGGAAGGCCGGATCCTCGGTCACCACCGAGATCCTCGGCTCGTGACGTTCGAGGCGCGCGCGCAGGGAGAGATTCTCCGTGCGCAGCCGGTGGCGCACCCTCGCCTGCTCCACGGCAAGCTCGACATCGGCCAGAGGGGCGGGCTTCACGAGATAGTCGGAAGCGCCGAGCTTCATGGCCTGGACCGCGCTCGATATGTCGCGGTCGCCCGTGAGCATGATCGCCTCGGTGAGCGCGCCGTCATCGCTCAGGCGGAGAAGGATGTCCTCGCCCGTGCCGTCCGGCAGATGCAGGTCGAGCAGGGCCACGTCGAACTCGGCCTGCGCCAGGAGCGCCTTGGCCTCGCCCACGCTCTTCGCGAGCCTGACGTCGTAGCCCACCTCGCGCAGGTCGGTGGCCACCAGTTCGCCGAGCGCCTCCTCGTCCTCGACCACGAGGACCCGACCGAGCGAGGCTGGCTTCGGACTCACCCCGCAATTGTAGCCCCGTCGGCGCCGCCATGGCGACGCTCGCGGTACTACCCCGACCGGGGCGCCCCGTCGGTCTGGTTGAGCCCGGCCGGGACGACAGGATTCGCTTGTGCGAAGCGAACGTATGGGTGCATACTGGATTTCAGTTTCGGATTGAACGATGGTTCGCGGACGCGCGAGAGCGTCGGTCCGAAGCGCGTGGGGGGCGCCCATGACGGCAGACTTCAAAGATCGCCTTTGGGAGGAAAATCCGGACGCCCTCGTTGCGCTTTCCGGAACCGGGGTGGTGCTCCACTGGAACCGGGCGGCCGAGAAGATCTTCGGCTACGCCGCGGACGAGGCGATCGGCCGCTCCCTCGACTCCCTCATCGTCCCCGCGGATCGGGCCGACGAGGAAAAGCGAGGGCAGGAAGAAGCGCTCGCGGCCGGCCTCGTCGTCTACGAATCCCTGCGGCGAAGGAAGGACGGGACGCTGGTGCACGTCAGCGTGTCGACCAAAGCCATCCGCGATGCGGACGGACGGCTCCAGTATTTCCTCTCGAACAAGAAGGACGTGACGCACCTGAAGGTGCTGCGCGACGCCCGGGTGGTCGAAGCGCGCTTCAGCAACCTCCTCGAGTCGACACCCGACGCCATCGTCATGGTCAATGTCACCGGGCGCGTCGTCATGGTGAACTCACAGGCCGAGCGGATGTTCGGGCGCCTCCGCGCGGATCTCATCGGCAAGCCGGTCGAAGCCCTGTTGCCCAGCCGGTACCGCTCCGCTCATCACGGCCATCGCGGGGCCTTCTTCTCGCAGCCGCGCACGCGCGCCATGGGAGCGGGGCTGGAACTGTACGGTCTGCGCTTCGATGGCGAGGAGTTTCCCGTGGAGATCAGCCTCAGCCCCATCGAGACCGAGGAAGGCACCATGGTCATGAGCGCGATTCGGGATGTCACGGATCGGAAGCGGCTCGAGCAGGCGCTGCGGGACAAGAACATCGAACTCGAACGGGCGGCCTCGGTGAAGGACCACTTCTTCGCCAGCATGTCGCACGAGCTCCGCACGCCTTTGAACGCGATCATCGGCTTCACCGGGACTCTTCTGATGAAGCTGCCCGGGCCGTTGAACGCGGAGCAGGAGAAGCAGCTCCGGATCGTGCAGGCGGGCGCCCGGCACCTGCTGTCGCTCATCAACGATCTCCTCGATCTGGCCAAGCTCGGCGCCAACAAGGTGGACCTCAAGGTTGAGGAGGTCGACTGCCTCAAACTCATCGAGGAGGTAGCGGCCACCCTCCGCCACGAGGCGGAGGCAAAGGACCTGACCATCAACGTCATCCCGCCGGACGGGCCTCTTTCCATCCGGACCGACCGCCGGGCGCTCAGTCAGATCATCATCAACCTGGCGGGGAACGCCGTGAAGTTCACGGACCAGGGCAGCGTTTCGATCCGCCTGGATCGAGCCGGGGACGCGAACGCCCCAGGGGTGTCCATCAGCGTGGAGGACACGGGCCCGGGAATCGCGCCCGGAGATCAGGCCCGACTCTTCGAAGCGTTCTCCCGCGGGGAGGCGGCCGGCCGGCGGGAGGTCGTCGGCACCGGGCTCGGGTTGCACCTCAGCCGGCGCCTCGCTCAGGCCCTTGGGGGGGATATCGGGTTTCGTACGGAGTTGGGAAATGGCAGCGTCTTCACGCTGGATCTCCCCCGCGACGGCCCGGCCGCACACCTGGGAGGGCACTGAGATCATGCCGCGGATCCTGATCATCGAAGACAATCCGGAGAATCTCGAGCTGATGAGGTACCTCCTGCAGGCCTCCGGCCACGAGCCGATCACCGCGCGGCATGGGGAGGAGGGCCTCGCGCGCGTAGCCCAGGACGCGCCGCACCTGATCGTCTGTGACATTCAGATGCCCGTACTCGACGGATTCGGAGTGATCCGGCGCCTCCGAACCCTGCACGGGCGAGAGGGCACTCCTTGCATCGCGGTGACCGCCCTCGCCATGGTGGAGGACCGGGCGCGCGCGCTCGCCGCCGGGTTCGACGGGTACATCAGCAAGCCGATCGATCCCGCGACCTTCGTGGCTGAACTGGAGAGTCATCTCGACGTGCGACGGACTTCCGCCCCGGGCTCAAGCCCTCGCATGGGAGGGATCTAGATGGCGACGATCCTGGTAGTCGACGACCGGCCCACGAACCGGGAGTTCCTGGTGACTCTGTTCGGGTACGCGAACCATCGATGCCTCGAGGCGAAGGACGGGGCCGAAGCCCTGACCCTGGCCCGCAGCGAACGACCCGATCTCATCGTCACGGATCTGCTGATGCCGACCATGGATGGGCACGAGTTCGTCCAGCACCTCCGCTCCGACCCCGCGCTTGCGGCGATGAAGGTCATCTTCTACAGCGCCACGTACACGGTGCCCGAAGCCCGCGCCATGGCGGAGGATTGCGGGGTACGGACGGTTCTCCCCAAACCCTCCGATCCCGAGGTCATTCTCGACGCGGTGAACAGGGAGATGGGCCTCGTTTCTCCCACGGCGCCTCGGCCGCACCCCAGGATGGAGACGGTCGACCTCACGCACGCGCTGGAGGCGACCGCCAATGTCGATCCGAGCCTCGAGGCGGCCATCACCGACCTTCGGTCGACCGCGCACCTTCTCGAGGAGATCGCGCAAGGCGGAGAAGCTCTGGTCGGGAAACACGGCGAATTGCGCCCTCTCTCGGAACGTCTTTCCGCCAATCTCGCGCGCCTGCGCAAGGCCACCAGTCGCCGCGTCGCCATCGACGACTTGTGTGTTCGACTGCTGAGCGAAAGGCATCCCGCTCCCATGATCGAGCTGTTCACCCACGCCGCGGGGAAGATCCTCGACGCGCCGCGCGCGTCGGTGTGCGTGCTCGACGGAAGGGAAGAACAGATCGTCCACCTGACCGCACGCGGTGGTCTCGATCCCCTCGCGTTGCGGGCAGCGGCTCTGGATCGCTCGAGTCTCCCAGGCTCCCTCTTGCTCGCGCGTGAGCCCGTCCGGATCTCTACAAATCGACGCCTGCGGACCCCATCGCCGCCGGAGGCCTTCGGGGATGGAAGCTTCCTCGGTCTCGCGATTCGAACCGGAAGCCAGCTCCACGGCTGGATCTGCCTGGGCCGGGCCGCCAACGAGGCGGACTTTGATGCCGAAGAGGAGAGGATCGCTCGTTCTCTGGCCGCGCGCCTCGCCGTCGTTTACGAGAACGCGATGCTTTACGACACCGTGCAGCGGCACGCCGCGCGCCTGCAGGCGGCCACAGGGGAGCGGGAGCGATCACGGGCCCGCGTCATCGAAAGCGAACAGCGCTTCCGTCAGATCGCGGAGAGCATCAAAGAAGTGTTCTGGCTGACCGATCCCGCGAAGAATGAAATGCTCTACATCAGCCCCGCCTACGAGGAGATCTGGGGGCGCCGGGCCGAATCTCTCTACACATCGCCCCGCGGCTGGCTGGAGGCCATTCATCCGGACGACCAGGCCCGCGTCGCCCACGCGATCGAAACCAGGCAGAGGGAAGGAACCTACGATGAGGAGTACCGCATCATCCGCCCTGACGGCAGCGTCCGATGGATCAGCGACAAGGCCTTTCCCGTGGTCGACGCGGCGGGCGCCGTCGACCGGCTCGCCGGTGTCGCCGAGGACATCACGGCGCGGCGCGAAGCGCAGGCGGAAGTCTCGCGGATCAACCGCGCTCTCACCATGCTGAGCAACTGCAACGAAGCCCTCATCCGGGCCGAGATGGAGGAGTCGCTGCTTGACAGCATCTGCCGGATCGCGGTCGAGAAGGGCGGGTACCGGAGCGCTCGCGTCGGCTTCGCGAGACACGACGATCGCAAGTCGATCGAGATCCTCGCCCATGCCGGGCACTTCCCCGACTTCCTACACCAGATGCCTCTGAGCTGGGCCACCGATCGCGCCGATGGACACGGCCCGGCGAGCCGCGCCATTCAATCCGGGGAGCCCGTGCTTGTCGGGTCCCTCGCCGAGGAGCCCGAACTGCGCGAACGGGAACGAGACATCCGGGCCGCCGACCTGGGGCCAGCAATCTACCTCCCGCTCAAGGACGGGCAGGGCGCCTTCGGGATCCTGGCCCTTCAGGCCCCGTCCGGCATCCGGGTCGGTGAAGACGAGATCCGACTCCTGGTCGAACTCGCGGACGACCTCGCCTTTGGGATCACCTCGATTCGCGCACGGAAGGACCGTGAGCGGGCGGAAGCCGCGCTCGCCGCATCGCTCAAGGAAAAGGAAGCCCTGTTGCGCGAGGTGCATCACCGCGTCAAGAACAACATGCAGGTGATCACGAGCCTGCTCCGTCTGGAGTCGAATCGCCTCGACCATCCCATCACCCGCTCGGTGCTGCGCGACATGCAGAATCGGATCCAGGCCATGGCCGCTCTGCACGAGACCCTCTATCGCTCCGGCAACTTCGCACAGGTCGATCTCGCCGACTACCTGAGGCGGGTCGTCGCGCATTTGAAGCGTTCCCTCGTGCCGACACCCGGCCAGATATCGTTCCTTCTCGAACTGGAGCCCATTATCGTCGACCTCGATCGCGCCATTCCCTGCGGCCTCGTCCTGAACGAACTCGCATCCAACTCCGTCAAGCACGCGTTTCCGGAAGGCAGGCTCGGAGAGGTCTGGATCGACCTCCGGCGCGTCGACCCGGCGACCGTCGGGCTGAGCGTCCGTGACAACGGGGCGGGCCTTCCAGCGGATTGGGAAGCGCGGGTGGAACGCTCCCTCGGCGTTCAGCTGGTGACGGATCTCGCAAGGCAGCTGGGCGGCCGGCTGGCCATTGGGCCGGACGCTCGCTTCGAAATCACCTTTCCCGCCGAATTCCAGACCCGGCCCGCTCTCCCCCGCGTGTAGTCTCGCCCCGGCGAGCGGCGTTTCCCCCCGAACCCGTCTACTCGTCCTTCTCGCGCGGGCGCTCCGGTCCGATCTTGTTGTAGAGCGTCTTCACGCTGATCCCCAACCGGGCGGCGGCGCGCGCGCGATGGCCCTTGCACTGGCCGAGGACGTGGCGGATGTAGCGGTCTTCGACCTGGGCGAGGCTGAGGCCGTCGGGGAACGTCTCGCCGGTTGAGGCAGGCGTCTTCACGGGCTGAAGCGGCAGGTCGCGCGGCTCGATCAGCTCACCCGTGGCGAGGACCGCCGCGCGCCGGATGACCATCTGCAACTCGCGGACGTTGCCCGGCCACCGATAGGCCTTGAGCACCTCCAGGGCCTTCGGCGAGAGGCCGCGCTTGATGCCGTGCGATCGCATGAAGTGCAGGGCGAGGGGCAGGACATCGGCCGGACGGTCGCGCAGAGGGGGAAGGCGCAGAGTGACGCCGTTGATCCGGTAGTACAGATCCTCGCGGAAGCCGCCGCTCGACATCATCTCGGCCAGGTCCTTGTTGGTCGCCGCCACGATCCTCACGTCCGATCGGATGGCGCGCGTGGAGCCGAGCCTGAAGAACTCCTTCGTCTCGAGTACGCGAAGGAGCTTTGCCTGAACGGCCGCCGAAATGTCGCCGATCTCGTCCAGGAACAGCGTCCCGCGGTCGGCCACTTCGAAGAGCCCGAGCTTCCGCACGGCCGCTCCCGTGAAGGCGCCGCGCTCGTAGCCGAACAGCTCGCTCTCCAGCAGGTTGTCGGGCACGGCCGCGCAGTTGATCGCCACGAACGGGCCGCTCTTGCGGGCGCTCGAGTCGTGCACGGCCCGCGCCACCAGTTCCTTTCCCGTGCCGCTCTCTCCTTGAACCAGGACCGGCAGGTCCGAGGGGCCCACCTGGGCGAGGCTCGCGATCACCTGGAGGAGCGCCGGGTCCTCGCTCACGATCGCCGAGTGGGGCTCATGGCGTTCGAGCCGGACGCGAAGAGCAAGGTTCTCTGCGCGCAGCCGGTGCCGTTCCCTCGCCTGGGCCACCACCATCTCGAGTTCGGAGAGCGGCGTGGGCTTGACGAGGTAGTCGGACGCCCCGAGCTTCATCACCTCGATGGCGCTCTCGATGTCGCGGCTGCCCGTGAGCACGATGGTCTCCGTCAAGGCGCCATCGTCGACGAGGCGGCGAAGCACGTCGGCGCCGGTTCCGTCCGGGAGGTGCATGTCGAGGAGCGCGACGTCGAATTCCCGCTCGCTCAGCAATGCCGAGGCCTCGGCCACGCTCCTGGCAACGCGCACCTCATATCCGGCCTCGCCGAGGGCGGTCGAGATCAACTCGGAGAGCGCCTCGTCGTCATCAACGACCAGTACCGCGCCGGATCCTCGGGGCTCCACGCTCACGATGCGATTGTAGTCCTCATCTCACACATCCGTATCGGAACTCTTTACCTGTATCGGAAATACCTACCTTGTATCTATTGCTGTAAGTATCTTTATTTCAATCACTTAATAGTGGTCTCTCGCTTGCTCCTATTCGGACCGAAAGAGCAAGATGATGAAAGCCACCACCGCCGCCCTCCTCCTCAGCCTGAACCTGACGGTCACTGCCAGCCAACCGAGCCCGGTGGAGTTCGATCAGCCGGCGTCGATCCAGTCCGTCAAGGTCGCAAGCGCCGCGCGCTCCCTCGACGTGCAGCGGATGGGCCTCACCGGCAAGGGCGTGACCGTGGCGATCATCGACACCGGCGTCGACTCCTCCCACCCCGACCTTCAGGGCGTCGTCATTGACGAGGCCTGCTTCGCCCTCGACTCGAATGGCCGGCCGGCCTGCCCGAACGGAAAGTCCCAGCAGTCGGGCGAAGGTTCGGCGCAGGACGACAACGGCCACGGCACCCACATCGCGGGAATCATCGCCGGCCGCGGCAAGACGGCGCCCGAGGGCCTCGCCCCGAACGCGAAGATCGTGGCCATCAAGGTGGCGGCGGCCGACGGTTCGACTTCCGCTTCCGCCATGATCGCGGCCCTCAACTACATCATCAAGTCGCGCCCCGACGTTCAGGTCATCAACATGAGCCTGGGCACCTCCGCGACCTACGAGGGCGTGTGCGACGCCGCCTCCCCGGTGAACGCGGCCTTCGCGAAGGCGGGCCAGGCGCTGCGCGGCCGCGGTGTCGTGATCGTCGCCGCCGCCGGAAACGAAGGACTCACGAGCCGCATTTCCGCCCCCGCCTGCGTCACCGGCTTCCTCTCGGTGGGCGCCGTCTACTCGGAGAAGGGCTCGATCAGCGCCAACGGCTGCACCGATCTGAAGACTGCCGCGGACCGCGTCGCCTGCTTCTCCAACAGCAGCGTGAACCTCGACATCCTGGCGCCGGGCGCGGGCATCGTGTCATCGGACATGGGCGGCGGCAAGGCGAACCGCTCCGGCACCTCGCAGGCGGCGGCGGTGGTTTCGGGAGCGGTGGCGCTGCTGCTCGAAAGCGCCCCCCAGGCGGGCAGCCGGATCGACGCGGCGCTGGTTCACTCGGGCGCTTCGATCACCGACATCCGCAACGGCCGCGTGACCCCCCGCCTCGACACGCGCGCCGCCCTCACCGATCTGGACGCGAACTAACCAAAGGAAGACCGGAGAACATCATGGCCACATTCATCGCCACCCTCCAGACCCCGCGGCCGCGAAGCCCGCGATCCACCCGCCTCTCGCCTCACCGGCGCCTTCTGAGCCGCGCGGCCGTCAACACGGACGCCGGCTTCACGACCGATCGCAAAGGGCACGCCGACGACAACCGGCCGATCTCCCTGCTGGATGAAGCCCGTCGAAGGCTGAAGAGCAACATGCTCGCGAACATCGAGCTTCTCCGGCTGGTCGAAGAGGACGCCGCGTCCGCCTTCGCCGAGGCGGCGCTCAGCGAGATGGAAGACCGCCTCCAGTCGATGGCCGCCCTTCACAAGGCCCGCTGCCGCGCGGGCGACTTCGACCGGATCGACCTGGCCGTGTACCTGCGTCAGGCCGCCGCTCTCCGAAACTCACCGCCGCGCTCGTCCCTGCCCGGGGGCTGGGTAGCGGAGCCGGGCGGAGGCCTGGTATGGATGCGCGATGAAGATGATGGCCCGGGGACGAACCGGCGATTCGGCGATCTGGAGACGGCGCTCGCCGAGACGCCCGCTCATTGGCGGCCTCTCGCCCGTCTCGCAGCGTACGCCTGCGCGATCGTGGCGCCGCCCTGGATCTTCCGCTGGGTCGCGCCGCCGTCCGCAACGACCGGTCGAAGCCGCGCCGCACGGCCCGGAGAAGTCGCGATACGGATCCGGGTCACGGAGGGCGTGGCCGTCGAGGTGTCGATGTCGGATTCCGGCCCCGGACTCCCCGATGTGTTCGAAGGGACGGCGCAGCGCGCCCTGAGCCTGGAACTCGTCTCCGTGCTCGCCCGCCTGGTCCAGGGAAGCCTGGGCGGAGAGGCCGGGCCGGAAGCCGTCTTCGACGTGGCGTTCCTTCCGAGCCGCAACACCCAAGGGGCAACCGCACCCATGGCGCGCGCCGTCGCCTGAACCGTCCCTGAACCTCCGCCCCCCCGTCCCGAATGCGTCCGGGACGAGAGGCCTTAGACTTATCCACACGGAGGTTCAGTGACCACAGCAACCATCCTCATCGTCGAAGACGAAGGGATCATCGCCCGCGACATCCGCCAGCAGCTGGTGGAGTTGGGGTACGAGGTGGTTGGAGACACGCCGACCGGCGAGGAGGCCCTGACCCTCACGGCCGAGCTCAAGCCGACGCTGGTCCTGATGGATATCCATCTGGCCGGGAAGATGGACGGCATCGAGGCGGCCCAGGCCATCAGGAAGCAGTTCGGCACTCCCGTGGTGTTCCTCACCGCTTTCGCGGGTGCGGAAACCCTCGAACGCGCCAAGCTCACCGAGCCCTTCGGCTACATCATCAAGCCCTTCGACGAGCGGTATCTGCACACCGTCATCGAGATGGCGCTCTACAAGCATCGGGCGGAGACCCACCTGCGCCGCGCCTACGACGAGCAGGCCACCATCCTGCGAACCGCCCTCGATGCTTTCTTCATGGCCGACTGGCAGGGACGCCTGCTGGACGTGAACGAGTCGAGTTGCGCCCTGCTCGGCTACACGCGGGAAGAGCTCCTCAAGATGTCGCTCACCGACTTCGACGCGTCTCCCGACAAGGAGCGCATCGTCGGCCTCGAAGGTCTGAAGCAGCCCGCCCCCGCGCGCTTCGAGCGGGCGTTCCGCTGCAAAGACGGCCGCACCATTTTCGTGGAGCTTTCCGTCAACTACCTTCCGCATTCCGGGGGCCGGATCTTCTGCTTCGCGCGCGACGTCACCGAACGCAAGGCGGCGCAGGACGAGCTGACGCGACTCAACGAAGAGCTCGAGGTCCGGGTCGCGGTGCGGACGCAGGACCTCGAGGAGGCGCGCCTGGACGCGGAGAACGCCAACAAGGCGAAGGCGGATTTCCTAGCCACCATGACCCACGAGTTGCGCACGCCCCTGAACGGCGTGATCGGCACCCTCGATGTCCTGAAGCAGACCACGATGGAAAGCCACCAGATGGAGATGCTCGACCTGGTGAGCGAATCCGCGGCTTCCCTTCTCGGCATCGTGGACGACATCCTCGACTTCTCCAAGATCGAGGCCGGGCGGCTCGGCGTGGAAAGCCTGCCCCTCAACCCGCAGATCGAAGTCGAGAAGGCGGCCTCGGTGCTCGCGCCGATGGCCGAGAAGATGGATGTCGAGCTCGCTCTCTTCGTCGACCCGAAAATCCCCGCGCGGGTGCTCGGCGACGCCGTAAGGCTGCGCCAGGTGCTCCTCAATCTGACCAACAACGCGATCAAGTTCTCGAGCAAGGTGGATCGCGCGAGCCGGGTCTCCCTCCGCGCCGTCCTCGTCGAGCAGGCGAAGGGCGAAGCCGCGGTGGAGTTCGAGGTGAGCGACAACGGAATCGGCATGGACCAGGAGACGATCGCCTCCCTCTTCCAGCCGTTCACGCAAGGGGACGCCTCCATCTCGCGGCGCTTCGGAGGCACCGGCCTCGGCCTCGCGATCTCCCGGAACCTCGTCGAGCTCATGGGCGGCCGCATTCAGGTGGCAAGCGTTCCCGCCCAGGGCTCTACCTTCCGGGTCCGCATTCCGTTCGCCCTCCCGAAGGACCGGCCGGCCGACTCTCCCGAGGCATCCGAGATCGCCGGTCTGTCCTGCCTCCTGATCGGCCCGCCGGAAGTTCTCCAGTCCGACCTCGGCGCCTACCTGGAATCCGCGGGCGCCGCCGCCGATCGCGTTCCCAACCTCGAGGCGGCGAAGCGTTTCGCCGAACTGCATCCCCGCGGTCCGCAGGTATGGATCACCGACCTGATGGACGGGTCGCCCTCTCCGGAAAGCCTGCAGGCGCTCCAGGCAGCGAAGCCCGAGGCCGGGATCCGCTTCCTGCTCATCGACCGGGGGCGGCGGCAGCGGCTGCGGCCGGTGGCGAGCGGCGTCTTCGTGATCTCCGCTCACCTGCTGAAGCGCGATGCCTTCCTCAACGCCGTGGCCTGCGCCGCGGGGCGCGTGGAGATGGAGACCGCCACCACCCCGGTGACCATAAAGCGCACGCCTCTGCCCGTGCCCTCCCGGGAGGCGGCGATCGAAGCCCGCCAGCTGGTCCTCGTCGCCGAGGACAACGAGATCAACCAGAAGGTGATCCTCCGCCAGCTCGGCCTCCTCGGTTACGCGGCCGATGTCGCCCCGGGAGGCCGGGAGGCGCTCGAGATGTGGCGCACCGGCGACTACTCGCTTCTCCTCGCCGATCTTCATATGCCGGGGATGGACGGCTACCAGCTCACCGCCGCCATCCGCGTCCAGGAGGGGGCCGAGCAGCACGCTGTCATCATCGCCCTCACCGCCGATGTCCTGAAGGGCGGCGCGCAGCAGTGCCGCGACGCCGGGCTCGACGACTACCTGTGCAAGCCCGCGCGCCTGTCCGAAGTCAAGGCGATGATCGAGAAGTGGATGCCCCGCAAGCCGCAGGCCTCCGTGCCCGCTCCCAGGGACGCGGGAGAGAAGACCGCCGACGCGGGGCCTCCTGTCGACATCGCCGTGCTCGAGGAACTGGTGGGACGGGACCCGGACGTCATCCTCGAATTCCTGCGAGCGTTCTGGATCAGCACGGCGAAGACCGTCTCGGAGATCGTGGCGGCGAGCGAAGCCCGTGACGCGGCGAAGGTCGCGGACCTCGCCCACAAGCTCAAGGCTCCGGCGCGGTCGGTGGGCGCGCTCCGCCTTGCCCAGGTGTGCGCCGACCTGCAGCAGTCGGCCGCCATCGCGGACTTCGAGGCGCTCGGCGGCCTCCTTCCGCGCCTCGAGGCGGAGAAAACCGGCGTCGAGGAGTACCTGCGCACGGCGTAGGAGCCAGGCTCTTGGAGAGGTCAGGGGTCCGGATACTGCTGCTCGACGACGAGCCCTTCATCCTCAAGCTGCACGCTCACATGCTGAAGGAGATGGGCTTCGTCTCCATCCGCGCTTTCGAGAGCGGGGCGCTCGCCCTGGCCGACGTGGACGCGGGTCACGTGCCCGATCTCGTGCTCCTCGACCTCTCGATGCCGGAGATGGACGGCATCGAGTTCATCCGTCACATGGTGAAGCGGAGCTTCGCGGGGCGCCTGATCCTCATCAGCGGCGAGGACGAGCGGCTGCTGCAGACGGCGGAGCGTCTGGTGCGGGCCCACGGAATCGACATCCTGGGCCACCTCGCCAAGCCGGTCAAGCCGGCGATCCTCCGCGGCCTGCTCGACTCGTGGGAACAGCGAACGAGCTTCACGCCGCGCGGGCCCGGCAAGGTGTACTCGGGCGAAGAACTGCGCAAGGCCATTCGAAACGGCGAGATCATCAACTACTACCAGCCCAAGATCTCGCTGCAGACCGGAGACCTCATCGGCGTCGAGAGCCTCGCGCGATGGCAGCACCCCGCGGACGGCATCATTCCCCCCGCCCGGTTCATCGGACTCGCCGAGCAGATCGGCGCGATCGACGAGCTGACCGGCGTCGTCTTCCACAAAGCCCTCGTCGACATGCGCGCGCTCGAAGAGCGCGGCCTCCCGCTCCCCTTCGCGGTCAACCTGGCCGTGACCACCCTCAACAGCGTGGAGTTCGCGGATTTCGCGGCCGGAGAGACCATGCGCCTCTCCGTGTCGCCGGCGAACGTGATGATCGAGGTCACGGAGAGCCAGCTCATCGCCGATCAGCGGGCGCCCCTCGATGTGCTCACCCGCCTGCGCCTCATGCGCTTCAAGCTGTCGATCGATGACTTCGGCACGGGGTACTCCTCGCTCTCGCAGCTGCGCAACATCCCCTTCGACGAACTCAAGATCGACCAGAGCTTCGTCCACCGGGCGAGCGCCGACCCTGCCGCGCGCGCGATGTACGACGCCTCCCTCGGGCTCGCGAAACAGCTTCACATCAAGACGGTGGCCGAAGGCGTCGAGGATCGCGCCGATCTCGAAATGGTGAAGGGCAGCGGCTGCGACTCCGCCCAGGGATACTTCATCGCGCGTCCCATGCCCGCAAGCGCGCTCCCCGGGTGGGCGGAAGGCTGGCGCGACCGGGCGAAGACCCTCTTCCGGGCCTGACCCTGGGGCCTGATCAGCGCGGCGAAGCGCCCGGGGCCGGACGGTCGAGCGCTTCCCTCACCCGGCGGCAGAGCAGGTCTCCGGTGAACGGCTTCTCGATCAACATGATGCCCTCGGCGAGCACACCGTGGTGCGACAGGGCGCCGTCGGTGTAACCCGACATGTAGAGCACGGGGAGCGAGGGCCGGACCTGGGAGAGAGCGGCGGCGAGCTCCGCTCCCCCCATGTTCGGCATGACGACATCGGTGAGCAGCAGATCGACCGGGCCCGGGTGAGCGCGCGCCACGGCCAGGGCCTCGCGGCCGTCGGCTGCGGCGAGAACCTTGTAGCCGCGCTCCAGGAGCGTCTCCTGGATGACCTCCCTCAGGGAGTCGGTGTCCTCGGCGAGCAGGATCGTCTCCGTGCCCCGCGGCGTCTCGCCCGAAGGCGGCGCCTCCGGCTGCAGATTCGCGTTCGGCCGGTCCACTCTCGGCAGGTAGATCCGGAACGTGGTGCCGCGGCCGGGCTCGGAATAGACCCAGACATTGCCGCCGCTCTGCTTCACGATGCCGTAGACGGTGGCGAGGCCGAGCCCCGTGCCCTGCCCCTCGGGCTTCGTGGTGAAGAAAGGGTCGAAAGCCTTGGCCTGGATCTCGGGCGTCATCCCGATGCCGGTGTCGGAAACCGCGAACAGGACATAGCGCCCGGCGACCGTGCCGGGATGCTGCATGGCGTAATCCTCGTCGAGGTCCACGTTGCGCGTCTCGAGAGTGAGCGTCCCGCCGCGAGGCATGGCGTCGCGGGCGTTGACGGCCAGGTTGAGCACGATCTGCTCGATCTGGCCCGGATCGGCGTGGATGGTTCCA
Source organism: Vicinamibacteria bacterium (assembly GCA_019694155.1). Lineage (GTDB taxonomy): Bacteria > Acidobacteriota > Vicinamibacteria > Fen-336 > JAGNNV01 > JAGNNV01. The sequence continues at coordinate 85,088 of JAIBCN010000019.1, forward strand.
AGGCCCACGGCGGGCTTGAGCACCACCGAGATGTTCTCCCCGATCAGGCGGCCGAGCATCTTGTGGGTGTCGGCCACGATCACGTTCAGGTCCACCGGCCGCGGCTGCATGACCTGCTTGCGGCTGAAGGCGAGGAGCTGCCGGGTGAGGCCGGCCGCCCGGTTCGCCGCCTTGAGGATCTGGTCGAGCCGGGGCCTCGCGGGATGAGCGGCGTCGATCTGACGCTGCGCCATCTCGCAATAGCCCGTGATCACGGCGAGGATGTTGTTGAAGTCATGGGCCACACCTCCCGCGAGCTGCCCGATGGCCTCGACCTTCTGGGACTGGAACAGGGCGGTTTCCGCGTGCCGGCGGGCGGAAGCATCGGTGTGAAAGAAAAGGAAGTGGGTCACCTCGCCGACCGAGTTGCGCACGGGGGAGAGCGCGAGGTCATCCCAGAAGGGCGAGCCGTCCTTGCGGTACATGAGCAGGCTCACCTGGCACTCGCGCTGCTCCTGGATGGCGCGGCGGACCTCGGCGCTCGCCAGGGGGTCGGTGTCCTTCCCCTCTACGAACCAGGCGCTTTGCCCCATCGCTTCGGCCGCGCTGTACCCGGTGATCTTCTCGAACGCGGCGTTGCACATGGTGATGGGAAGCAGCGGTTCGTGAGTGTCCGCCACCACGATGCCCACGTTGGCGCTGCCGATCGCCTGCTGGAGCAGCCGCGCCTCGCTCTCCGTGCGGTGCCGGTACACCGCCATCTCGATCGTGGTGGAAAGTTCGCGCTCGTCGAAAGGCTTGACGAGATACCCGTAGGGTTTCGCGGCCTTCGCGCGCTCGATGGTGCGCGCGTCGGCGTGCGCGGTCAGGAAGACGACGGGGACATCTCTCCGGCTGGTCAGCGTCCTCGCCGTCTCGATGCCGTCGATGGGGCCCTGGATCGTGATGTCCATGAACACGAGCGTCGGCGAAGTGGCCTCCGCGAGCGCCAGGGCATCGGCCCCGTTCACGGCGATGCCCGTCACCACGTAGCCGAGATCCTCGAGGCGCTGACGCAGATCGAGAGCGATGATCGCCTCGTCTTCGACCAGGAGAATTCGTGTCGCGGCAGAGGGGTCGTTCAGAACCATCGGGACCTCCACGGTCCTTATACCGGGGTTTCCACGAAGGTCCAACCGCCCGCCCGAGGCATCCCGCCCCCGGGGGACATCGCTAAGCTTGGCCCCCGCCGTTTCCTCCCCCATTTCTGATGAGGTCCAGAAAGCCCGCATGAAACGCCCCGCCGCCGCCTTTCTCGTCCCGCTCGCCCTCGCCGGCCTCGCCGTGGCCGCGACCGTTTCCGCGTCGGCCCAGACGCCTCCGTCCGCGGCCGAGCGCTTCAAGGCCCTCTACACCCGGGAGTGGAACTGGCGTCAGGCGCAGTCGGCCGGCCTCGATGAAGATGCCGATCGCACGAGCGCGGTTCGCGACCGCTTTCCGAAGGTGGACGCCGCCACCCAGGCCGAGCGCGTGCGCTACTGGCGCGAGGTCCTCAAGGAGCTCGAGGCCATTCCTCTCGCGGATCTCTCCGCCGAAGACCGGGTGAACCACGCGATCTACCGCGCGCAGGTCGAGGCCCTCGAGGCGAGCGCCGCGTTTCGCGACTACGAGAAGCCGTTCAACTCCGATTCGTCCTTCTGGGCCGAGGTCACGGGAGCGGCCCAGCGGCCGTTGCGCAACCTCGCCGAGTACCAGGCCTACCTGCGGCTGCTTGCGGATCTGCCGCGCTACTTCGGGGACCAGATCGTGAACATGCGGGCCGGCCTCGCGCGGGGATTCTCGGTGCCGCGGGTGACGCTGACCGGCCGGGATCTTTCGATCGCGGCCATCGCGGAGGCCCGGGAGCCCGAGAAGAACCCCTTCTACGCGCCCTTCGCGAAGATGCCTCCGAAATTCAGCGAGGCCGACCAAGCCGAACTGAAGGCGAAGGCCATCAAGGCCATACGTGAATCGGTCCTGCCCGCCTACACCGACCTCCTGAATTTCATGCGCGACGAGTACATGAAGAAGGCGCGCAAGGAGCTCGACGCCGAGTCCTACCCGGACGGCAAGGCCTACTACCAGTCCAAGATCCGCGAGTTCACCACCCTCGACCTCACCCCGGATGCGATCCACCAGATCGGCCTCTCCGAAGTCGCGAAGATCCATGACCAGATGATCGAGACCATGAAGAAGACGGATTTTTCCGGCGACTTCCCCGCCTTCCTCAAGTTCCTTCGCACCGACCCTAGGTTCTACGCGAAGTCGAAGGAGGAACTGCTCATGCGCGCGGCCTGGATCTCGAAGCGGGTGGACGGGAAGCTCGATCTCATGTTCGGGCATCTTCCGCGCTCCCGCTTCACCATCATCCCGGTGCCGGACGACATCGCTCCCTTCTACACTTCCGGCCGCGGCGGCCCCGGCGTCTACCTGGTGAACACGTACAACCTGCCCGCCCGGCCCCTCTACAACCTGCCGGCCCTGACCCTGCACGAATCGACGCCGGGCCACGCCATGCAGATGTCACTCGCCGCCGAGCACAAGGAGCAGCCCGAGTTCCGGCAGCGCGTCTACATCTCCGCGTACGGCGAAGGCTGGGCGCTCTATACCGAGAAGCTCGGCGTGCCCATGGGCATCTACGAGACGCCCTACGAGCACTTCGGGATGCTGACCTACCAGATGTGGCGCGCCGCCCGCCTGGTGGTGGACACCGGAATCCACTCGAAGGGCTGGAGCCGCGATCGGGCCCTCGCCTATCTGCGCGACAACACGGCCCTCGCCGAGCACGAGATCACCACGGAGATCGACCGCTACATCGCCTGGCCCGGCCAGGCGCTTTCCTACTATCTCGGCCAGATGCAGATCGAGAAGTCACGGGCCCAGGCGGAGGCCGCGCTTGGATCGAGGTTCGACCTGCGCGCGTTCCACGACACCGTGCTGTCCCTGGGTTCGGTGACCCTGCCCCTGCTCGAGGCGCGGATCGAACGCTTCATCGCGGAGGGCGGCAAACCGCCCGAGCAGAACTAACCCCCGAGGGCCGTTCCCGACTTGCGCGCCGAGACATCGGTGATGCACAGGAGGGAATGGGTGGCCTCGCCCGATGAGTCGCGCACCGCCGATACCACCACATCCGCCCAGAACGGCGCTCCGTCTTTCCGAAACAACAGGCAGTCGACCCGGCACTCGCCCTTCTCGTCGAGCGCGCGCTTCACCTCGTCGCAGGCGACGGGACTGGTGCCGTCGCCGCCCAGGAACCAGGGGCTCCGGCCCACGATCTCCGCCGAGGGATAGCCGGACATGAGCTCGAAGCGGGGGTTGCACATGGTGATCCGGTGCTCGGCCTCGGCGGCGGTCATGACCACGCCGATTCCTGCGCTCGCGATGGCCTGCTGCAGCAGTCGGGCCGGGAGGTCGCTGCGATGCCGGCTGACCGCCATTTCTATGGTCGACACGAGTTCCCGCTCGTCGAAGGGCTTGATCAGGTAACCGTAGGAGCGCGCCCGCTTCGCGCTCTGGATGGTGCCGGTGTCGGTGTGCGCGGTGAGGAAGATGATGGGAACGTCCATGCGGCTGACCAGCCGATGCGCGGTCTCCACTCCGTCGATCGGCCCCTGGATCGTGATGTCCATGAACACGAGGTTCGGCCTCGTCGACTGGGCGAGGGCCAGAGCCTCGGCGCCGCTCGCCGCCGTGCCCGTCACCTCGTAGCCCAGATCCTCAAGCCGGTGCGCCAGGTCGCGAGCCACGATGGCTTCGTCCTCGACCACCAGAATCCTCGTGTCCGAACGCGGATACGAAACCGCCATCGTCTCCTCCCTGAGGCGCGGCCCCGGCGCGCTGCCCTGGCCGCCCTGTCGATCAGTATTTTGATTGTGAGTACTCAGTGTACACCTGCCGACTAGTCCGCGGGTCACCCGACACGCATAGACTGTCCCTGCCCCAAGAACCCGAGATGATCAAGAAAGGCACCATCCTCGTCGTCGACGACAGCGCCACGAACCTGATGCTGCTCGCGAGCATCCTGAACGCCGACGGCTACGAGGTCCGCCCGGTGGAGAGCGGAGAAGCCGCGCTGGCGGAGATTTCCGCGCGCCCCCCCGATCTGGTGCTCCTCGACATACGCATGGCCGGCCTGAACGGATTTGACGTCTGCCGTCGCCTCAAGGCGGGAACCGAGACCCGCGACATTCCGATCATGTTCATCAGCGGCGCCTCGGACACCGCGGAACGGATCGAGGGCCTCGAACTCGGGGCGGTGGACTTCATATCCAAGCCTGTCCAGCGAGGAGAGCTGCGCGCCCGCGTGAAGACGCATCTGGAACTGGCGCGGCTCCGGGCCGAGACCGAGCGCTACGCGGGCGCCGTCGAAAGGTCCAACCAGCGCCTCCAGCAGGAGCTTTCTCAGCGCAGCCGGGCCGAACGGGCTCTCGCTTCATCCCTCCGTGAAAAGGAAGGCCTGCTCAGAGAAGCTCATCACCGGGTGAAGAACAACCTCACCCTGATCGTGAGCCTGATGCGGATCGAGTCCGAGCGGAGCCGGGAGGCGGAGACGCAGTCCATCCTCGCCCAGATGCAGTCGAGGATTCAGTCGGTGATTCTCCTCAACGAGGCCCTGTACAAGACCGAGAGCTACTCCACGGTCGCTCTCGACGCCTACCTCCGGCAGATCGCGACTCATCTCTTCCAGGCGCAGAACGACAACACGGGGACGGTGAGGCTTCGCCTGGACCTGAGCCCCCTGGAAGTGCCGACCCGCGCGGCCATCCCTTGCGGCCTGATCGTGAACGAACTCATGACCAACAGCCTCAAGCACGCCTTCGCGGGCGGGCGCTCCGGCGAAATCCGCATCGCCCTGCAGCGGCAGGACGCCGACACCGTCCGCCTTCAGGTGAGCGACACCGGGCCCGGACTTCCCGCCGGGTTCCGCGCGAAAGCCCGCGACTCTCTGGGCCTGTCGCTCGTCACGGACCTCGCGCGACAGATCCGGGGCTCGCTGGAATTCAGCGAGGGCGCGACCTTCGTCGTCACCTTTCCCTCCCCTATCGGCTAGGCGTCCCCGGGTGGGGCGTCCCGCAGGCGGACCTCCCACCACGACACGTCGTGCCAAACCCCGAACTTCCAGCCCGCGCGATGGAACACCCCGACGGGAGTGAAGCCGAGGGACTTGTGGAAGGCGATGCTCGCATCGTTGGGAAGAGCGATCCCCGCGTAGGCGTTGCAGTAGCCCTTTCCGATCAGGATTTCGAAGAGACGGCGATAGAGGGCCCCCGCCACCCCCTGACCGCGATGACGCGGGTGCACGTACGCGGAAGTCTCCGCGGTGAAGCGATAGGCGGCGCGCGCGCGAAACGCCGAGGCGTACGCGTAGCCCGCGACCTCCCCGCCTCGCTCGGCCACGAGCCACGCCCAGTCCTTCTGCGCCGCGGCGATGCGGTTCTCGAACTCGGCGAGTGTGGGCGGCGTGAGTTCGAAGGACACCGCGGTGCCCACGACGTAGGGGGCGTAGATGTCGAGAAGAGCCGCCGCATCGGGGGCTCGCGCATCGCGGATGGCGAGTTCTGGAGCCACGGTCTAGTGCTTCGTCTCGGCCGCCCCCGCGGCCTCCATCGGCAGATCTCCGTCGGTGAGCTTTCGCTTGAACAGATCGATCGCGAGCTGATGGCAGACGTGCGCGAGGGCGGGGTCGTAGCGCGGCCCCTCGTCTCTGAGGAAGGCGTGGGCGCCATTGAACTCGTGCCAGCTGAAGAGGACACCCGCCTCGATCATGGCCTTCTGGATGAGCGCCCGCCCTTCGTTCGGGATGTGGGGATCCTGGCGTCCCCAGATCATCAGCATCTCGGCCTTCAGCTCCTTCATGCGCGCGAGGGTGTCGTCGCCGCCTTTCCCCAGGCTTCCCTTGTGGATGTCCGTCGCGTAGAAGCAGACGCCGGCCAGAATCTCCGGATTCATGGAGGCGCGGAGCGAGAGATGGCCTCCGATGCAGATCCCGATGGAGCCGAGCTTCCCGTTGCAGGAAGGATGCGAAAGCAGGAACCGGATCACGGCCCGCGCGTCCGCATCGTAGGCGGTCACCGGGCGGCCGATCTTGTCCGCGTTCCCCCGGTCGGCTCCCGCCGCATCGTAGGCAATGACGCACCCGGGCGCCTCGATGTCATGGAAAATCTCGGGGACCGCCACCACGAAGCCATGGCCCGCGAGAAGCGCCGCGGTGCGCCTGATCGGTCCGGTTCGCTGGAATATCTCGGAGAAGAGCACGAGACCCGGATAGCGACCGGGCGCCACCGGGCGATAGACATAGGTTCGCATCGGCCCCGTGGGAGTTTCGAGGTCGATGGCCGGCTCTTCCTGCAGGATCATGGTGGCTCCTTCGGCCCGCGAGATTACCCGAGGCGCCGACGGACCCGCGCTTCCTAGAGATCGATCCCGAATAGACGGACCTCGCGCGGGTCGTCGCCAAGCCGCGTCATTCCCTCGAACCGAAGGCCGATCTTCTCGAGTACGGCGATCGACCCTTCGTTGTCGGGAGAGGTGATGGCCACGACGCGCTTGAGGCCGAGCGTGCTCCTTCCGTGGGCGAGAACCGCGGCGGCCGACTCGGTGGCGTAGCCCTTCCGCCGGTGGGCGGGGAGGAAGGCGAATCCCACATCGACATCGGAAAGCGTGTCGCGCTTCAGGAGGCCGCAGATGCCCACGGGATCACCGGACTCCTTCAGGAAGACGAAGTAGAGACCGAAGCCGAACTTCTCATAGCTCGCGATCGGGCCCTTGAGCAGGTATTGGCGTGCGCTCTGCTGGTCCCGGACGCCGCGGTCGCCGATGTACCTCAGGAACGCCGGGTCGGTGAGGAGTTCGACGATGAAGGGGGCATCGTTGAGGGTCAGGCGGCGGAGAACCAGGCGGTCGGTTTCGAGGACGATCATGGGCTGGCCCAGCCTACCGCGATGGCCCTGCCGGTACACCGGCCCTTGGGGACTAGACTTGCGGGCAAAGGGCCTTGGATGGGAGTTGTCCACCGAATGGCGAGGAAGGGGGAAACGCTGAAGCCGAAGAACCCGAACCAGACGGGCGCCGCCGCGAGCGAGCGGCGCGAGGACGATCTGCGGGCCACCGTCGCCCGCATGCAGCGGCAGCAGGAAGCCATCAGCCAGGCTTCCCTCTCCGACGCGTTCGTGGCCGGCGACGTGGACCGGTTCGCCCGCGAGTTCACCGAGATGGCCGCGGCCACCGTGGAGGTGGAGCGAGCGAGCATCTGGCTGTTCAACGAGGATGAGACCGAACTCCGCTGCATCGATCTCTTCGAGGCCTCTTTGTCGCGGCACTCTTCCGGCGCCGTGCTCAGGGAGATGGAGTACATGGCCGAGTTCGCCGCCCTCAAGCGGGCGCGCTTCGTGGACGCCGACACCCCTCTCATCGACGCCCGCACAGCGGGATATGTCGAGGGCTACCTGAAGCCCCTGCGCATCACCTCGATGCTCGACGCAGTGGTGGAGGCCTCGGGCCAGTGCCTGGGGGTGTTGTGTCTCGAACATGTCGATCGCCCGCACCACTGGGAGCGGGACGAGGTGGCCTTCGCCTGTCAGCTCGCGGACAAAGTGGCCCTCGCTCTGGTCAACCGCGCGCGCAGACAGGCCCAGGACACGCTCCGGACCTCGGAGCTGCGCTACCGCCGGCTCTTCGAGACGGCGAAGGACGGCATTCTTGTCCTCGACGGGGAAGGCGGCGCGATTCTCGACGTGAATCCCTTCATGGCGGGCCTCGTCGGCTGTGAACGCTCGGACCTGCTGGGCCGGAGGGTGTGGGAGCTGGGTTTCTTCGAGGAGGTGCTGCACGACGAGGCCCACTTCATGGAACTGAGCGGCAACGACTACATCCGCTACGAGTGCCTGGGACTGCGGCCTCGGCACGGGCGGAGAGTGGAGGTGGAGTTCATCAGCAGCGCCTACCTGGTGAACCAGAAGAAGGTGATCCACTGCAACGTCCGGGACATCACCGACCGCAAACTCGTGGAAGGGCAGCTTCGCAAACTCTCGCGGATCGTCGAGCAGTCGCCCGTCTCCATCGCCATCACCGACCTCGCTGGGGCCCTCGAGTACGTCAACCCCACCTTCACCGAGGTAACGGGATATTCCCGGGAGGAGGTTCTCGGAAAGAACCCCCGGATCCTGCAATCGGGAGAGACGCCGGTCGAGATCTACCGGGAGATGTGGCAGGCCCTCGTCGCCGGCAACGTATGGCGGGGCGAGTTCCGTAACCGGAAGAAGAACGGGGAGATCTACGTCGAACTCGCGGTGGTGGCGCCCGTCGTCGGCCCCGACGGACGGGCCACGCACTACGTCGCGGTCAAGGAGGACATCACCGAGCGCAAGCGGGCCGACGAGGAACTCGAAGCGTCCCTCCGGGAGAAGCAGGCTCTGCTGCGCGAGGTGCACCATCGGGTCAAGAACAACCTCCAGGTGATCACGAGCCTCCTGCGTCTGGAGGCGGCCCGCAGCGAGGGGGGAGCGAGCCTGCGCGTCCTCAAGGACATGCAGGGGCGCATTCTCTCCATGGCGCTTCTGCACGAGACCCTCTATCGGAGCGGTGAGTTCGGAAGGGTGGAACTCGAGAGCTATGTCCGGCAGCTGTCCCAGCAGCTCTTCAGGGCCCACGGTTCGGAGACCATGGGGGCCAGCCTCGTCCTCGACCTGTCCCCGGTTCGAGTGGACATCGATCAGGCCATCCCCTGCGGGCTTCTGGTCAGTGAAATGCTCACGAACAGCCTCAAGCACGCCTTCGCGGGGGGAAGGACGGGCGAAGTGCGCGTGGTGGTGCGCCCGGCGGGCGAGAAGGTCCAGGTGGAGGTGAGCGACGACGGGGCCGGCCTGCCGCCGGACTTCGAGGACCGGCGCGCAAAGTCCCTGGGAATGCAGCTCATCACGGACCTGGCTCGCCAGCTGGGCGGGCAGCTGGAGATCGGGCCCGGCCCGGGAGCGCAGTTCAAGGTGGCCTTCTCGAGGACCAGACTGCACAGCACCGGTCCCACCCTGCGGCCCGCAACCTAGGACCGAATGAGCCATTAGAAGGGGCCCCAGGCCCCTGCAAACAGATCATTGCCGCCCCTCTCCCCCGGGTCTACGATGGGGATAAGGCAAGGTCTGGAAGATGGTTTTTCGCACATTCGGCAGCGATGACCGGGAGAGCCCTCTACCCCTCTCTTCCGGGTGGCGGCACGCGAAATGACCTCGGGGTCCAGCTCCGAAGGTTCGTCCCGCGGTAAGGGAGCGCCGCGCTTGCAAACGCAAGGCCCGCTTCGCGACCGCGAGGCGTGGACGCGATCCATCATCGAGACGGCGATGGACGGGTTCTGGCTTGCCACCACGGAAGGCCGGCTTCTGGAAGTGAACGAGGCCTATTGCCGGATGAGCGGCTACACGAGGGCCGAACTGCTCGCCCTGACCATCCCGGACCTCGACGTGACTCTGGCGGAAGGCGATCCCGCCCCATCGTCGCTGGTGGCGCGGGTGATCGAGCAGGGCGAACACCGCTTCGAAACCCGCCACCGCCGCAAGGACGGGACGATCTTCGACGTCGAGGTGAGCGTGCAGTATCGGACCGATTCGGGGGGGCGCCTCGTGGTCTTCCTGCGGGACATCACCGAGCGCAAGGCGGCGGCCGAGGCGCTGCGCGCGAGCGAGGCCCGGTACCGGTCGATGCTCGATACGTCCCCCGACGCGATGGGCCTGACCGATCTCGAGGGCCGCATCCGCATGGCCTCCCCCGCCGCCTTGAAACTCGTCGGCTGCGATCGACCGGAGGATCTGATCGGCCGCGCCCTGACGGACTTCCTGGTTCCCGAGGACCGGGAACGCGCCACGACGCGCATGGGAGAGATCCTCGACGGCCGCCCTCCCTCTCCCACGGAATACACCGGCGTCCGCTTCGACGGCAGCAAGGTCTCGATCGAGGTCAACAGCCAGTTCATCCGGGGCGCGGACGGACGCCCCACCGAGATGATCCTCCTCATCCGCGACATCACGGCCCGCAAGCATGCGGCGGAGGCCCTGCTGGCCAGTGAAGAGAAACACCGGCTCATCATCGAAACGGCGATGGACGGCTTCTGGCTGACCGATCGCGAGGGGCGTCTGCTCGAGGTGAACGATGCCTACTGCCGGATGAGCGGCTACAGCGCGGCCGAGCTCCGCGGCATGTCGCTGTCGGAGCTGAAGGCCGCGGAGCTTCGTGAGGACTTCCCCAGGCACATCCGCCGCGCCATGGAGCAAGGCGAGGCTCGATTCGAAACGCGACACCGCCGGAAAGACGGAAGCCTCTTCGACCTCGAGGTCAGCATCCAGTACCGGCCTCAGGGGGGCGGCCGTTTCGTGGCGTTCCAGCGGGACATCACTAACCGCAAGCGCGCCGAAGAAGCCCTGCGGATGAGCGAAGGACGGTATCGGTCGATACTCAACGCGTCGCCGGACAACATCACGATCACGGATCTCGAAGCGCGGATCGTCATGGTTTCTCCGGCCGGCCTGGAGATGATGGGATACGGCAGGTTCGCTGACCTCGCGGGCCGGCCCATCTCCGACTTCATCGCCTCGGAAGACCAGGAGCGAGCCGCCACCAACATCGGTCTCATGTTCCAGGGAGTCTTTACCGGCCCCGCGGAGTACAAAGCTCGCCGCGCCGATGGCAGCGTGATCGAAGTGGAGGTGAATGGCGAGTTCATTCGCGACGCGAGCGGGAAGCCCACGCAGCTCGTGTTCATCGCCCGGGACATCACGGAGAGAAAACGGGCGCAGGCTTCTTTGCAGGCGAGTGAAATGCGCCATCGGACCATCCTCCAGACGGCTATGGACGGCTTCTGGCTGGTCGACCGGGAGGGGCGGCTGCTGGACGTCAACGAGGCCTACTGCCGGATGAGCGGATACACCCCGACCGAACTCCTGGGCATGACTGTCGGCGACTTGTCCAGACGGGACTCCGGGGCCGACGTGATCGCCCACATCCACCACATCATGGAGCAGGGGTCCGAACGGTTCGAATCGGAGCATCGCCGAAAGGACGGGAGCATCTTCTCGGTCGAGGCGAGCGTTCAGTACGTGCCCTTCGAAGGCGGCCGCCTCGTGGCCTTCCTGCGCGACGTCACCGAGCAGAAGCGCGCCGCCGCCGCGCTGCAGCAAAGCCACGACATGATCGCCAAGCTGACCGCGCAGGTCCCGGGCTTCGTCTACCAGTACCGTCTCTTCGCGGACGGGCGTTCCTGCTTCCCCTTCGCCAGCCCCGGCATCCGGAGCATCTACGAGGTCGATCCGGAAGAAGTGCGCGAGGACGCGAGCGCGGTCTTCTCGAGGCTCCACCCCGAAGACCACGATTGGATCAGCGCCTTGATCCTGGAGTCCGCTCGCACTCTTGCACCGTTCCACTGCGAGTTCAGGGTGGTCTTGCCGAACCAGGGGCTGCGCTGGCGGCTCTGCGACGCCATGCCGGAGCGAATGGAAGACGGGGGCACGCTGTGGCACGGCATCATCTCCGACATCACGGACAGGAAGCAGGCGGACGAGGCGTTGCGCTTTTCCCTGAAGGAGAAAGAGGGCCTCCTGCGCGAGGTGCATCACCGTGTGAAGAACAACCTCCAGGTGATCACGAGTCTCCTGCGGCTCGAGACGTCCCGAAGCGAAGCGGCGGATACCAAGAAGGTCCTGAGGGACATGCAGGGCCGGATCCTCTCGATGGCGGTGCTGCACGAGACTCTCTATCGGACAGGCCGATTCGGCCAGGTGGAGCTCGGGAGCTACGTGAGGCAGCTCGCACAACAGCTTTTCCGGGCGACCGGCGGTTCCGCCCGCCTGAGCCTGGAACTCGCGGAGGTTGCGGTGGAGATAGACCAGGCCATCCCCTGCGGCCTGATCGTAAACGAGCTGCTCACCAACAGCCTCAAGCACGCTTTCGCCGAAGGAACCGAGGGCGAGGTGAAGGTGATCCTCGCGCAGGACACGCCCGATTCCGAAGCTCGGCTCACCGTAAGGGATACAGGAAAGGGCCTGCCCGGCGACTTCGAGTTGAGACGCGGCCGCTCGCTCGGCCTGCAGCTCGTGACCGACCTGGTGCGCCAGATCGGCGGCCAGATCGCGGTCGTACCCGGACCAGGCGCGGGTTTCGTGGTGACCTTCAAGCCGGTGCTGAGTCACAGCACCACCGCGATCCCCCGGCCGGCAGCGGTTCCGCCACAGTCGTGACCCCTTTCCCGGGTTCGGTGGTGGAGGACGGCCCGAGGCCTGGACGGATGACGCCGCTCACCCAGGTCCTGGGAGGGTTGGCAGCTTCGTTCGCGGCGGCCCTCGGGGGTTTGAGTCTCCTGGCCTGGCATCTCGGCGGCCTGCAGATGGCGCGCCTCGGTCCGGATGGCATCGCCATGGGGCCCAACACGGCTCTCTTCCTACTGGTTCTCGGGACCTCTCTGAGCGCCCTGATCCTGCGACCGGCCTCGCGTGGACTGCGGGCCCTGGGGCTCGCCGGTTCTGCTCTCGCCTTTCTGGGGACGGTGCTCGGCGTCGTGCAGTGGGCCATTCCCCTGCCCCTGCCCTGGGACCGGTGGCTGGGCGGCGAAACGCATGTCGGCGTCATCGTCCTTGGCCGGATGCCGCTCACGACCGTCTCCGCATTCCTGCTCGCAAGCATCGCTCTCGCGGCCCAAAGCGGACCTTTCCGCAATCGTCGGGCGGCCCTCGCGGCGGGCACTCTCTCCGGCGCGGCGAGCGGCCTGATCGGCCTCGTCGAAATAACGCGCTGGGCTTCGGGCACGCCTCGATACCTCGGCGGACAGGCAGCGCCCATGGCCGTGCTGACCGGCGCCGCCTTCGCCCTGTTGAGCCTCGGACTCCTCACACTCGCCCGGGCGGACAAGGCTTTTCGCCGGTGGCTGAACCCCGCCGAGGAAGCGCCTTTCTCCGGGGCGGGCGGCCGCATCCGCCGATGGGAGCTCGCCGCGATCCTCGCGGTGGGCGTCTTCCTCGTCGGGGCAGCGCTCATCTACGTGCGCCGTGAGCAGTCCGATGCGCGCCAGGCTGCCTACCAGCAGTTGGACGCGGTGGCGGGCCTCAAGACGGCCCAAATCGCCGAATGGCGCGAGGATCGGCTGAGCGAGGCCCGCTTCCTACTCGGCGCCCAGGACACCATGCGGGACGCCGTCGCCTTTATCTCGAAGCCCGGAGAAGGCGCATCGCGGGCGCACCTCATCGACTGGCTCGACCGCATCCGCGACCGGGATCGGTACCATTCGGTTCTGGTTTTCGGCCGCGCGGGTGATCTCGTCCTCGCATCCGGGCCTGCCGGCGCGCCGGGGACCATGCCTCCGATCCCACTCGACAAGGTGCTCGACAGTCAGGACGTGGTGATCGCCGACCTCTACCGTGGCCTTCCCGACGGGAAGATCTATCTCGATCTGGTGGTGCCGATCCGGCCGCCCACAGCGCCCAAAGGCGCATCGGCCGCCGGCGCGATCGTCCTCAGGGTGGATCCGGACCGCGTCCTGTTTCCCATGGTGGGCACCTGGCCGGTGCCCAGCGAAACCGCTGAGGCTCTGCTCGTGAGACGGGAGGGCGAGGAGGTGGTCTACCTCACGCAGCTGCGCCACCGGCCCGAGGCAGCGCTGAACCTCCGCCGCCCGTTGAGCGAGCCCTACCTGCCGGCCGCGATCGGCCTCCGGAGCGATGGGGCGGTGCGGGAGGGCCTCGACTATCGCGGCACTCCGGTCCTCGCGGCCACACGCCGCGTACCGGGGACGCCCTGGCTGCTCGTCGCCAAGATCGACCAGCGTGAGGTCTATGCGGCGGTGAGACGCGAGGCCTCGCAGACCGCGGCCATGGTGGGCCTGCTCATTGCGGGCATCCTTCTGGCGAGCAGCTTCGCCTGGCGGCGACGACAGTCCGCTTCCCTGCTCCGCGCGCTGGCGGCGGAGAGCGAAAGCAAGGTGATGGCCGAGCGCCTCGCCCTCGTCACGCGGCACGCGAACGACATTATTCTGCTGACCGACGCGGACGGGCGCGTCGTCGAGGCCAATGATCGAGCGCTTTCCACGTACGGCCACACGCTCGAGGAACTCCGCGACCTTCCGCTGGGCGGGCTGCGGCCTCCGGAAGCGGTGGCGGAGACCGCCGAGCATCTGCGCCTCATCGACCAGGAGGATGGCGCGGTCTTCGAGACACTGCACCGGCGCAAGGACGGCTCCATCTTCCCGGTGGAGGTGAGCGGGCGCCGGGCCGCCATCGGCGGCGAGACCCGGCTGCTCCTCGTGATCCGCGATGTCACCCTGCGCAAGAAGCACGAAGCCGAGATCGAGCGGCTGAACCGCCTCTACGCCGCTCACTCCCACGTCAACCAGGCGATCGTTCACGCGGAGACCCGCGATGTTCTCCTGCGGGAGGTCTGCCGCAGCCTTGTCGAGTCCGGCCGATTCGTGATGGCCTGGGTGGGCTGGCCCGACCCGACGGGCCGCCGCATCGCCCCGGTGGCGCACTTCGGCGACGCCGCCGCCTATCTCGGCGACATTCGCATCACCATCGACAGCGAACCGGAAGGCCAGGGACCCACGGGAACGGCCTTCAGGGAAGGCCGCACCGTGGTCGCGAACGATCTGCAGAACGACCCGCGGACGCGGCCCTGGCACGAGACGGCGCGCCGGGCCGGGTACCGCTCCGCCATCGCTCTCCCCATTCGGGTGAATGGAGCGACCTCCGCGACCCTGACCGTGTACGCCGCCGAGGCGGGCTTTTTCGGAGCCCCGGAAATCGCGCTGATCGAAGAGGCGGCCCTCGACGTCGGCTTCGGCCTCGCGAGCCTCGAACTGGAGACCCAGCGCGCGAGGGCGGAGGAGGCTCTGAGCCGCAGCCTTCACGAGAAGGAGGCCCTCCTTCAAGAAGTGCACCACCGGGTCAAGAACAATCTACAGGTAATCGCGAGTCTGCTGAGGCTCGAGACCGGGCGCGCCGGCGAGTCGTCGACGAGAGTGGTGCTCAAGGAGATGCAGGGACGGATCCGTTCCATGGCCCTGCTCCACGAGACGCTGTATCGAACAGGGAACTTCGCCCGGGTCGACCTCGCCGACTACCTGAGGCAGCTTGCGAATCAGCTCTTCCGGATGCAGAACACCGATGCGAGCCGGGTGAGGCTCGAATTCGACCTCGGCACGGCGCTCGTGGACATCGACCAGGCGATCCCATGCGGTCTCATCGTCAATGAACTGCTGACCAACAGTCTCAAGTACGCGTTTCCCGGCGACGAGGAAGGCAGAGTGTGGCTCCGTCTCCGTTGCGAGCCCGAGGGGCGGCTCCGCCTGAGCGTCGAGGACACGGGTCCGGGGCTCCCCGGCGACTTCGAAGCCAGGCGAGGAAGCGCCCTCGGGCTCCAGCTCGTCTCGGATCTTGCCCGGCAGCTGGGCGGGACGCTCGAGGTCGGCGCCGGACCGGGGGCCTCGTTCGGAGTGGCTTTCACACCCCACCCTATTGCGACCAGTCCGGGAAACTCCCCGAAGGCGTAGGATTCCGCTGCGCGCCCCCTTGCCCGCCCGTGCTGGAGGCATACCGCGGGGTCGAGAGAGCCTGAATGAACGACGAAAAACAGGCCGCCCCTATGGCGGCCTCCGAGGCCCGCTACCGTTCCATTCTGGAGGCGTCACCGGACGGGATCGCCATTACCGATCTCGGCGGAAGAGTGACCATGCTCTCGGCCCGCGCCGTCGCGATGCTCCGCGCCGGCCGCGAGTCGGAAGTGATCGGCCGGCCCATCACGGACTTCATCGTGCCCGAAGACCGGAGCCGGGCCCTGGAGAGGATCGGCTTGCTGTTCGCAGGAAAGAGCACCGGTCCGGGCGAGTATCGGGGCCTGCGGACCGACGGAAGCACCTTCGATATCGACGTGAATGCGGAGTTCATCGCCGACCAATCCGGCGCGCCCGCGGAGATCCTCTTCATGGTCCGGGACGTTTCGGAGCGGACGGAGGCGCGTGAAGCTCTGCAGCGCTCGAATGTCCTCCTGCGTTCGATCATAGAGACGGCGCCCGCGCGGATCTTCTGGAAGGACAAGGACCTGCGCTACCTCGGGTGCAACACGGAGTTTGCCCGCGACGCGGGCGTGATAAACCCAGCCGATGTCGTCGGGAGAACCGACCTTGAGATGCCCTGGAAGGAGCAGGCGGAGCAGTATCGGGCCGACGACCGGGCCGTCATGGAATCGGGCTTGCCCAAGATGGACTACGAGGAACCGCAAACCAACCCGAGCGGCGACACGTTCTGGCTCGGAACCTCCAAGGTGCCGCTCCGGGACGATGCGGGGGCCGTGGTGGGCATTCTCGGCATCTACCAGGACATTACCGTCCGCAAGCTCGCCGGTGACGCGCTGAGAGAATCGCTGAACGAGAAGGAGTCGTTGCTCAAGGAAGTCCACCATCGGGTGAAGAACAACCTCCAGGTGATCAACAGCCTGCTCCGCCTCGAGGCCGGGCGAAGCAAGGAGCCGGCGGTGCGGCAAGCCCTCGGCGAGATGCAGGGGCGCGTGCTCTCGATGGCCGTGCTCCATGAAACTCTGTACCGCACGCGCACGTTCGGCCGCGTCGATCTGGCCCCCTATCTGAAGGAACTGGCGCGGCAGTTCTTCAAGGCGCACGCGTCGGGCGACGCGCCGCCGAAATTGACCCTCGACCTGTCGCACGTGGAGGTCTCGGTCGATCAGGGCGTGCCTTGCGGCCTCATCCTCAGCGAGCTGATGTCCAACAGCTTCAAGTACGCCTTCGGCGCAAAGCCCGGCGGAGAGGTGCGCGTCGTGCTTCGAAGGGAGCCGAATCGGGAGGTGCTCCTGCAGGTCTCGGACAACGGACCGGGCCTTCCCGGCGACTTCGAGGCGCGGCGGACGCGATCGCTCGGCATGCAGCTCGTGGCCGATCTCGCTCGCCAGATCGGCGGCCGCATGGAGATCGGGCCGGGGCCGGGAGCCTGCTTCAACGTCCGCTTCGCATCGGCGACGGGAGAGAGGAGACGTCCCGGAAGGGGAGCCAGGCAACCCTAGCCCTCGTCCGGTTCGACGGTAGGATCGGGTTAATGTCCTCCCCTGCTCGACGGCCGCGCCTCCTCTCCCTGCCCCTTCTCAACCTGGCCTCGGCCCTCCTGCTCTACGCGCCGGGCTTCGCGGCGCCGCAGACGGGGCCCCGCGCGCCGGCGAAAGCCGCGCCGACCTGGCCCCTCACCCGCCCGGAATCGACGAACTACGCGGAGACCAGCCGCTACGATGAGGTCGTCGCCTTCATGAAGGCCATGGCGGCGGCTTCGCCCGGGATTCATCTCACGACCTACGGGTACACCTTCGAGGGGCGGCCCATGCCGCTCGCCGTGATCGGGGCACCGGATGCGACTGCCGCGGCCGTGTTGAAGACGGGCAAGACCCGCGTGTTCATTCAGGGCAACATCCACGCGGGCGAAGTGGAGGGCAAGGAGGCCCTGCTGTGGCTGCTGCGCTCGATCGCGAAGGGCGAACGCGCCTCATGGTTCAAGGATGTGGTCCTCCTGGTCTCCCCCATTTACAACGCGGATGGGAATGAGCGCGTCAGCGTCGCGAACCGGGGAGCGCAACTCGGCCCCATCGGGGGCATGGGCACGCGCCCCAACGCCCAGGGACTGAACCTCAATCGCGACGCGATGAAGCTCGAGACCGCGGAGGCACGCTCACTCGCGCGTCTGCTGAACGACTACGACCCCCACATCGACGTCGACCTTCACACCACCGACGGCAGCGACCACGGCTACTACCTCACCTACGATCCCGGCGGCAGCCCCAACACCTCCAAGGGCGTTACCAGCCTGCTCAGGGAGAACCTCCTTCCCGCCGTGACCCGGGCGGTGAAGGCGAAGCATGGCTGGGATTTCTTCTACTATGGCGGAGCCTCCGCGAGGGGCGGCGAACGCGCCTGGTACGGCGATCTCGATCTGTACAAGCCCCGTTACACCCATACCTACTTCGGCCTCAGGAACCGCCTGGGAATTCTCTCGGAGACCTACTCTTACGCCAACTTCGAAGACCGGATCAAGGCGGCCTACTGGTTCGTCGAGGAGATCGTGAACTTCGCCGCCGGAAACGGCGAGGCCATCCGCAAGGCCACGGCCGCGGCGGACGCCGAGTCCATCATCGGAACCGAGCAGATGGTGCGCGGGAAATTGTCGCGCTTCAAGGAGCCCGTCGCCGTGGTCCTCGCGGACACGAAGGAGGAGCGAAATCCCTACGTCCCCGATCGCCCGATGCGGCGCCGGGTCAACGGCAGTGAGCGATTGGAGACGATGCCGCACTACGGCCTCATCGAGCCCACGGAAACGGGCACGGCGCCCCGGGCCTTTCTGATCCAGGCGCCCTCCCCCACCGTCCCTGCGGCGAATGCCGCGCCCCCCGCCGCCCCCGGCCCGCCCTTCGGACCGCCTCGCGACCCGGCCACTCGGATGATGGCCGCGATCATCGACCGGCTCGAGGCGCACGGAGTCCGGTACTTCAAGACGGCGGCGGAAACCACACTGAAGGTCGAGCGCTACCGGATCGAATCCTCGAAAGTCGAGGAGCGCGAGTTCGAGGGCCACAAGCTCCGGACCCTGACCGGCGCATGGCAGCCGGGCGAGGAAACTCTGCGCGCGGGATCGCT
Source organism: Vicinamibacteria bacterium (assembly GCA_019694155.1). GTDB lineage: Bacteria > Acidobacteriota > Vicinamibacteria > Fen-336 > JAGNNV01 > JAGNNV01. The sequence goes on from JAIBCN010000019.1 coordinate 103,740, forward strand.
GGTCGTTCCCATGGACCAGCCGCTCGCTCGGCTCGCCTTCCTGCTCCTCGACGCGCGTTCCGACGACGGCCTCATGGCCTGGAACGTCCTCGATCCCCTCCTCGGCCAGAACCCCGGCCCCCAGTTCTACCCCGTACTCCGAACCATGGAGACGATCGCCAGATAGCCGGGATCAGCGACCTCAGGCGGGCGCTGCCTGGCTCCGCCATTTCCAGATCCGGTAGCCGAAAAGCGCGACGAAGCACGCCGCGAAGAGGGCCGGGCGGGTGATGTCCGCCTTCACCGACATCCAGAAATGCACGACGCCCAGGACGCTCGTGACGTAGACGAGCTTGTGGAGGCGGTTCCAGAGTTTCCCGCCGAGTCTCGCGATCATCCGCTTCGTGGAAGTGAGGGCGAGCGGCACCATGAGAAGGAGGCCCAATGACCCAATCAGGATGTAGGGCCGCTTGATCACGTCCGTCACCATCTCCTGCAGGTCGAGCTGGATGTCGAGGAAGATGTAGACGAGCCAGTGCATCACCCCATACGCAAAGGCGAAGAGTCCGAGGGTCCGCCGGTGCTTGGCGAGCCAGTTCCACTTGAGGATCTGGCGGAGCGGAGTGATGGCGAGGGTGAAGATGAGGAAGCGCAGCGTCCACTCACCCAGAAAGTGCTCCCCCTCCTTGATCGGGTTGGAGCCCAGAACGCGGGTCCCGCGAAGGATGTCGGAGGCGAGGCCGTAAACGGCGTAGGCCGCCGGGAGGAGGGACGCCGCGATGAGAGCGACGCCGAAGCCGCGAGGCTCCTTCAACCTAGTAGTTCTTCTTGAGGTCCATCCCCGCGTAGAGCGAAGCGACCTGGTCCGCATAGCCGTTGAAAGGCAGAGTGGGCCGGCGCAGGAACTCTCCGATGCGTCGTTCCTTGGCCTGGCTCCAGCGCGGATGATCGACCGCCGGATTCACGTTCGAGTAGAAACCGTACTCGTTCGGCGTCTGGGTGTTCCACGCGGTCTTCGGCTGCTTGTCCGTGAAGGTCATCCGCACGATCGACTTGATGCCCTTGAATCCGTACTTCCAGGGAACCACCAGCCGGACGGGCGCGCCGTTCTGGTTGGGCAGGGTGCGGCCGTAGAGGCCGGTGGCGAGGAAGGCGAGTGGATGGAGCGCCTCGTCGAGACGGAGGCCTTCGGTATAGGGCCAGTCGAGCACACCCAGCTGCTGACCGGGCATCCGGCTCGGATCCATGAGTGTCGTGAAGGCGACGTATTTCGCGGACGCGAGCGGCTCGGCGCGCTTGATCACGTCGGCGAGAGGGATCCCTCTCCAGGGAATCACCATCGACCACGCCTCCACGCAGCGGTGCCGGTAGATGCGATCCTCGACGGTGGAAGGCTTGATGAAGTCCTCGAGCTGGAACTTCCCGGGCTTTGAGGCCATGCCGTCCACGGTGATCGTCCAGGGCAGGGGCTTGAAGTTCTTCGAGTTCTGGGCCGGGTCGGACTTGTCGGTGCCGAACTCGTAGAAGTTGTTGTAGGTGGTCACGTCCTGCCAGGGCGTGGGCTTGTCGTCGGGCTGGAGGCCGAAGGGCCTGCCCACAGGCTGGGGATCCTGGGCCCGCGCGGCGGGACCAAACACGGAGAGTGCCACAGCGCCGGCGGCGGCGCTCGCGAGCCACTCACGCCGGTTGACATAGAGAGACTCGGGCGTGATCTCGGACGACTTCACATCGACGGGGCGGCCAATAAGCATGATGACTCCTAGGATGCCGGCGGGGCAGTATACGTAACGGCCTTGCGCCACTTGATGCGCGTGTAGGCGATGCGGAAGCCCTGGCGTTCGGCGTTTCGCTGCGAGGCGCTGCCGGGCAGGGCGCACATCATGGCCACGTCGCACCCCTTTTCCACAGCGAAGCGCAGGCGCTCCCGAAGAAGCGCGTTCTGGGCGCCCTGACGCCTTCCTTCGGGGACGGTGCTGGCGCCCGCGAAGAGGGCCACGCCCTGGTGGATCGTGAGCCCGCCCGCGGCGATGGGCTTCCCGTCGATCTCCGCGAGGAACGAGTGACCCGAGGCCTTCTGAGCGCTCACGCGCGAGTAGGTCAGCATGAAGGCGGAGAGTTCCGGCGACTCGCTCCAGCCGCGCGCCGAGGTCTCCGCCCAGGTCTCGTTCTCGTCGAGGCCGATGGCGCGGGCCCGCACCCGTTCCTGCTTCGGGGCCTCTTGGACGGTGTCGCGACCGATCGGCTGATACATCACGCTCGTGAACTCGAAGGGCTCGTAGCCGCCTTCGTTCAGAAGGGCGAGCGCGGTCGAGTCGGCAAGCGGACTCACCTCATGAAAGACCGGCGCGCCCAGATCGGCGAAGAAGCCTTCGATCCTCGCAAGGTCGGCCGGCGTCAGGGGCCGCTCGGTGCCGAGGCAGAAGGTCTGGGTGAGCGGCGAGTCGGCGCCATCGAACATGGCATGCGCGCCCGCGACTTCGATGTGGCGGGCCCGGCTCTCCGGGAAGGCGCGAGCCCGCGCCTCCACGAAGTCGATGTTGCTCTGGGCCTCGGTGCGTTCGAGCCTCCGGGCGAGGGCCTCGTCGGCGAACGGATAGGGGCGGGGATCGGCCATCCCCGCAATCTACCGCGTGAACCCCTTCCACAAGGCGCTCATCCGGGCGCGCGTGGCCGCGTCGGGTGCTGGCCCCACCGCCGCACGGAGGTTGTCGCGCATGTGCTCGGCCTTGCCTGTACCCGGTATGGCGCAGGTGACCTGCGGGAAAGAGAGGACCCACTTCAGGAGGAACTGGGCCCACGATCCGATCCCGATCTCTCCCGCCCACGGAGGCAGGGCCTGGCCGCGCGCCTGGCCGAAGGCCCGGCCGCCGCCGAAAGGCCGGTTCGCGAGGAAGGCGACGCCCCGATCCTGGCACAACCCGAGCAGACGGTCGGCCGCCTCGGGTTCCTCGAGCGAAAGCGCGAACTGGACGAAGTCCAGCTTCTCGGCCCGGACCACGGAGATGAGTTCGTCGATGGCGTTCGCGGTGTAGTGCGTGACGCCGATGTGAGAGACGAGACCCGCATCCTTCATCCGGCGCAGTTCCTTGAGATGGACGCGCCAGTCGACCAGGTTGTGGATCTGCATCAGTTCGAGGCGGTCGGACCGCAGGAGACGGCGCGATTCCTTCATCTGGGCGATGCCCGCGGCCCCTCCCTGCGTCCATACCTTGGTGGCGAGGAAGACCCGCGGCCGCAGCCCCGTGTCGCGCAGCAGATCGCCAAGCACCGCCTCCGACGTTCCGTACATGGGCGAGGTGTCGACCACGTCGGCGCCGGCCGCGGTGAAAACCTGAAGCACTTCGGCGAGGGCCGCCCGTCGCGCCTTGTCCGCCCCCACGTCGAAGGTCTGCCACGTCCCCAGGCCTACCCGGGCCAGGAGACGCCCGCTGGAGGGAATGACGGAGCGCTCGAGAGTACCCGGAAGGGAGGGGTTCCCCGGCGGCTGGGCGGAGAGAGCGACGGGCACCAGCGCCGCGCCCGCGGCCAGGATGTCGCGCCGGGTAAGGGACGGGCCGGGCATCGCGAATCAGCCCCTTCCCGCTCGTCGCGCCCGAAGCTGCGCCGCCGCCGCGCGTTCCTGGAGGCTCGTCACCGCGAGCCGCGTCTCGCGCACCAGGAGCACCGAGGCGTAAACGAGCGACGCCACCGCGATGGCTCCCGCGAGGATCGCCGCCGACTCGAGCGCCGTGGTCAGGGTGTTCTGGCCCGCCGCCACGAAAGTGGCGCCGAGGAGGGACGCGAGGGCCGCGGCCGCGAAACCGCTGAGCGCCATGTAGACGCTGCGGAGCGCGCGAAGAAGGAGCAGGGACCGGGCCTCGGCGGTGCCGAGGTCGCGGGAACGGCGCGCGGCCACGTCTTCGGGAACCACCTCGGGCCCCTCGATCTCCCGCGACAGCTCGCGGGCGCGGTCCGCGGTCCGGGCCAGTCGATTGCTCGTGCTCATGGCGAGGACCGTGCACGCGTTGGTCATGATGGCGGGGGCCACGATGAGCGAAAGGGCGGCGAAGGGATTGGCTTCAGGCGACATGGCGTTCCGCCGCTATCCTGCCGAGCAGCCACTGAAGGCCGGAAAGATGCTGCTGGTCATGGCTGCACAGGTAGTGCACGAGGCCCTGCACGGTCACCTTCCCGTAGCCTTCGAAGACGGCGGGCCGGGACAGTTCGTGAGCCTCGAGGCTCGAGATGAGGTCCACGGTCCGCGCCCGGGCCTCGCGAAACGTCTCGAGGGCCTCGGCTGCGCTCGTGGCCCCGTAGTCGCGCTCCCTGGCGAGGGCGTAGCTGTCGATGGAGGGCAGGAACGGGTTCTCCTCGTCGAGGGCCCGGCGGAACCGCACCTGGTAGCCCTCGATCTCGATGTCCCGAACGTGGCAGACCTGCTCGAGAGCGGTGAAGGTCTCGCTGGGGATACCCTCCCAGGAGGGCGGCGCCCAGAGCTTGTACTCGTGGGGCACCGCGTCGTAGAAGGCTTCGAGCTGCTGGGGGAACTGGCCGAGGGCTTTGAGCGTGGCGGGGTTCATCGCGTCAGCCTGCAAGATAGCAGGCGATCCCGCGAGGCGCCCTCCGAAATGACGCAAATGGACCATCCCCGCCCCCTGTGCCCGCCTCGGCGCTCGGGCGTAAACTCCGCCGGGCAATCGAACCAACGAAGGGAAGAAACATGTCAACGGCAATAGCTCCTCCCCCGGCGGAAGACCGGACCAGGCGAAAGCGGCTGCAAAACGCCGTCATTCGGTTCTGCGGGGACTCGGGCGACGGTATGCAGGTGACGGGCAGCCAGTTCACCAACACCGCGGCCCTGTTCGGGAACGACCTGTCCACCTTCCCCGACTTCCCGGCGGAAATCCGGGCGCCGCAGGGCACCCTTCCCGGCGTCTCCGGTTTCCAGGTCAACTTCTCCTCCACCGAAGTCTTCACCCCCGGCGACAGCGTCGACGTCCTCATCGCCATGAACCCGGCCGCGCTCAAGACCAATATCGGCGACCTGAAGACGGGGGGCATCCTCATCGTCAACTCCGACAGCTTCACCGATGTCGACTTCAAGAAGGCGAAGATCACGAGCAATCCCCTCGAGGACGGCTCGCTCTCGGGCTACCGCGTCTTCCCCGTCGACCTCCTGAAGCTCACCAAGGCCGCCACCAAGGACACCGGGCTCGACGCGAAGTCGGTCGACCGCTCGAAGAACTTCTTCGCCCTCGGCATGTGCTACTGGCTCTTCGGCCGGTCCATGGACGGCACCCTGCGCTGGATCGACTCGAAGTTCAAGGGCCAGGTCGCCGAAGCCAACAAGCTGACCCTGAAGGCAGGCTACGCCTACTGCGACGCCACCGAGGCCTATCAGACCGCGGCCTACGAAGTCGCCCCGGCCAAACTGCCCGCGGGCACCTATCGGAACCTCTCCGGCAACAACGCTCTCGCCATGGGGCTCGTCGCCGCTTCGGAGCGGTGCGGCCTGCCCCTGTTCCTCGGTTCCTACCCGATCACCCCGGCCTCGGACATCCTGCACGAGCTGTCGATGTACAAGAGCTTCGGCGTGGTCTCCTTCCAGGCCGAAGACGAGATCGCCGCAGTGACCTCGGCGATCGGCGCCGCCTACGGCGGGTGCCTCGCCACCACCACCACCTCGGGGCCGGGCATGGCCCTCAAGATGGAAGCGATCGGCCTCGCCATCGCGGTCGAACTGCCGCTCGTGGTCGTGGACATCCAGCGCGGCGGTCCGTCCACGGGGCTGCCGACCAAGACCGAGCAGGCGGATCTGTTCCAGGCGATCTTCGGCCGCAACTCCGAAGCCCCCCTCCCCGTCCTCGCTCCCGCCACACCGGGCGACTGCTTCTGGGTGGCCCTCGAAGCGAGCCGCATCGCCCTCAAGTACATGACGCCCGTGATCATCCTGTCCGACGGGTACCTCGCAAACGGCGCCGAGCCCTGGCGCGTGCCGAGCGTCGACGAGCTGCCGGCCTTCCCCACCAAGTTCCGCACCGACCCTGAAGGCTTCAAGCCCTTCATGCGCGATCCGGCGACGCTCGCCCGGCCCTGGGCGGTGCCGGGAACCCCGGGCCTCGAGCACCGCATCGGCGGCATCGAGAAGCAGGACGTCACCGGCAACATCAATTACGAGCCCGCCAATCACGACAAGATGGTCCGCCTGCGCGCGGCCAAGGTCGCGGGTGTGGTTCAAGACGTCCCCGACGTCGTCCCCGCGGGCGACCCGGAAGGCGACGTGGTGATCGTGGGGTGGGGGTCGACCTACGGCTCCATCACCTCCGCCCTCGCCCCTCTGCGCGCGAAAGGGCACAAGGTGGGACACATCCACCTCCGCCACCTCAATCCCCTGCCGAAGAATCTCGGCGAGGTCATGAAGCGCTACAAGAAGGTGCTGGTCCCCGAGATCAACCTCGGCCAGCTCGCCTTCATCCTGCGCAGCATCTACCTCGTGGATGCGATCTCTTACGCGAAGGTCGAAGGCAAGCCGTTCAAGCAGTCGGAAATCGAGACGAAGGTTCTGGAGGTGATCAAGTGAACGCATCGGTCCCGTTGACGCGCAAGGACTTTCAGACGGACCAGGAGGTTCGCTGGTGCCCGGGCTGCGGTGATTACGCGATCCTCGCCGCCGTGCAGTCGGTCTTCCCCGAACTCGGCGTCCCGCGCGAGAAGTTCGCGGTGATCTCCGGCATCGGCTGCTCCAGCCGGTTCCCGTATTACATGAACACCTTCGGGTTCCACACCATCCACGGGCGCGCGCCCGCGGTGGCCACGGGCCTGAAGCTCGCCCGGCCCGAACTCGAGGTCTGGGTGGCCACGGGCGACGGCGACTCGCTGTCGATCGGCGGCAACCACACCATTCACATGCTGCGCCGCAACGTCGGCCTCAAGGTGCTGCTCTTCAACAACAAGATCTACGGCCTCACCAAGGGCCAGTATTCGCCGACTTCCGAGATCGGCAAGAAGGCGAAGTCGACGCCCTTCGGCTCGGTCGACCGGCCGTTCTCGCCGCTCGCCCTCGCCCTCGGCGCGGGCGCCACTTTCATCGCGCGTTCGGTCGATGTCTTCCAGCCTCACCTCAAGTCGACCCTCAAGCGGGTGGCCTCGCACAAGGGCACGGCGTTCACGGAGATCCTGCAGAACTGCAACATCTTCAACGACGGCGCCTGGGACGCGATCGCCGAGAAGGATGTGCGCGACGATCACGTGCTCTTCCTGGAGCACGGCAAGCCCCTCGTCTTCGGCAAGGCCAAGGACAAGGGCATCCGCCAGAACGGCTTCGACATCGAGGTCGTGACCCTCGGACAGGGCGCCTCGGAAGCGGATCTCCTCGTGCACAACGAGCAGCATCCGTCGCTCGCCTACGCCTTCATGCTCGCGAGCATGGACTCGCGCCCCGGCTTCCCCACGCCCGTGGGAGTGCTCCGCGCCGTCGATATGCCGGCCTACGAGGATCTCGTGAACTCGCAGGTTCAGCAGGTGGTCGGAGCGAAGGGCAAGGGCGACCTCGGCAAGCTCCTGCGCGGCCCGGAGACCTGGGAGATCAAGTAGGACGGTCCCCCTCCGCGTGAACCGCGGCGGGGGGCTTCTTGTGGGGCGGGTGAGGGTGCCAGCCAAGACCGAGCTGCAACGCGGCGAAGCCGAGGACGAAGGCGAGTGTGACGTGCCAGCCGTCCTTCAGCCACCGCCCCACGGACTTCGCCTCCGGATAGAGGTTCGAGATCGCCACCCCCGCGGAGGAACCGAACCAGATCATCGAGCCTCCGAAGCCCACTGAGTAGGCGAGGGCGCCCCAGTCGTATCCGCCCTGGGTCAGGGCGAGCTTGGTGAGAGGGATGTTGTCGAAGACCGCGGAGACGAAGCCGAGGGCCATGGTGGACGGCCAGGAGGCCGCGGGAAGGGCCGAGACGGGCATCAGGGACGCCGAGAGGACGAGGCAGAGCAGGAAGAGGCTTCCCTTCACCGTGGAGGGCAGGAGACTCCAATTGGGCTTCCGCAGCGGTGCTAGAGCCACGATGGCCGCGCACACCGCGACCCCCAGGAAAGGGAAGGCGTCGGAGATCTCCGCGAGCCGCGTGTTCATCACGAAGTTCATCGAGACGGCGGCGGCCATGACGCCCCCCACGATGCCGAGCCGCACCCAGTCGACCCTCACGGCCCCGATCGGATCGGCGAGGATGGGCGAGAGTCGCGTCTGCTGGGTGGCGGCGATGAGGGCCACCACGAACAGAGCCACGATGGCGCCGCCGTAGGCGTGAAGGACGTCGAGGGGACTGATGCCGTCGATCCACATCATGGTGGTGGTGGTGTCGCCGATGACGCTGCCGGACCCGCCCGCGTTGGAGGCGGCCACGATGGCGGCCACGTAGCCGATGTGAACCTTCCTCTGGAACACGCTTGCCGCGATGGTGCCGCCGATCATGGCCGCGGCGATGTTGTCGAGGAAGCTCGAGAGCACGAAGATCACCACGAGCAGCGTGAAAGCGCCCCACCACCCGTCGGGCAGGAACCGGGGGAGGACCTGAGGCACGTGCGAACGCTCGAAATGGTCGGCGAGAAGCGCGAAGCCCACGAGCAGGCCGAAGAGATTGGCGAGGATCACCCACTCGCGCCGCAGATGGGCGGCGAGGTCAAGGCTCCCGAAGACGAGGCCGAAGAGAACGATCGCGGCGAGCCCGGTCGCGGCCACGGCCAGGGTATGGCGGTGAAAGAGCGCCACCCCCAGAAGGGTCAGGGCGAAGAGGATGAAGGGGACGGGGATTCCCCCGACTTCAGCCACTCACTTCTCCAGCTTGCGGACGACCCACGTTGTCATGCACCGCTGGTTCTGGACGACGGTGGTCTTGAGGGGATCGGCGAGCACCCCGCCCAGCCGGTTCGTAAAGTCGATGAGCAAAGCCTCATCCACCAGATAGCGTTCGGTGCCGTCGGGGAGCAGATGCCGCCGGCCGCGCCGCTGCACCATCTTGAACTCCATGCCGATGTTCGAGGCCAGACGGCAGAAGAAGAGGCCGCCCGGCTTGAGGACCCGGAAGATCGACTCGAGCATCGCCTCGAACTGCTCGTCGGTGAGGGCGAAATGAAGGACGGCCACGCTGATGACCACATCCATCGACTCGTCCGGGAAGGACATGGCCTCCACCGGCTCGCGCCGGAAGTTGGTGGGCGGTAGAGAGGCGTTGAGGTCGGCGGCGAGGCGCATCACGTCGCTGATGGCGTTCGGATCGGCGTCGGCCGCCGACACGTCGTAGCCCGCGTTCAGCAGGTAGTAGATGTTGCGCCCCCCGCCGCACCCCGCGTCGAGCACGCGGCTGCCCGGCGGAATCCGGCCGCGCAGGATCTGGTCGAAGAGGTAGATGTCGATCTGTCCGAAGATCTCGTTGAGATTGGTGGGCGCGATCACCGGCCGATTCTAGTCACCCTTCGGGCGGAGACTGCGCCTCCTTGGTCGCGGCCCCGTGTCACAATTGGCGGCCGTGGCCACCGCCTTCCTGCGCCTTCCCTTCCAGTTCGATCCCGAGGCTCTGCGCGCGGATGGCGACGCCTGCGTGGCGCTCTCGTGGAAGCGCCACTTCAACGCGGCCGACTTTCAGGGCTCCTGGGACGGCATCGCCCTGCGTTCCCCCTCGGGCGCCGCGGACGACATCCGCGCTCACCCCGGGATGGAATACGCAGATACGCCTCTGCTCGAAGGGTGCCGCTACTTCAAGACGGTTCTCGACCGCTTCGAGTGCGAGAAGGAATCCGTCCGGCTGCTCCGCCTCGCGCCGGGTTCGGAGATCAAGGAGCATTCGGATCCAGGCGCCGGCTACTCGAGCGGGGCCTTCCGGATCCACGTCCCCATCCGGACCAATCCACGCGTTCGCTTCGTGGTGGGAGGCAGCCTCGTGCGGATGGAGCCGGGCGAATCCTGGTACGCGGATTTCGGCTTGCCGCACAGCGTGAAGAACGATGGGGAGACCGATCGGATTCACCTGGTCATCGACGCCTTGCGCAATCCCTGGACGGACGCCGTCTTTCGAGAGGCCGGCTACGACTTCGAAGCCGAGGCGCGAGCCCGGGCCTATCCCCTCGAGGTCAAGGTCCAGATGCTCGAGCGCCTCCGCTCGATGGACAGCGAGGCCGCCCGTGAGCTCGTGGCACAACTGACCGCGGAGATCGAAGCGGAACAGGGTCGGCCGCCGCGGCCGCCCCTCGCGGAGTGATCTTGGACAGAAACCCCGACATGCCGTTCACCGAAGCCCAGATCTACGACCACACCGTGCGCCTCCTTCGCGACCACGAGGCGCTGCTCCAGGACCGGGTGCGGAACCGCGCCTTCCATCGAGCGCTGGAACGGCGGGTGAAGCCGGGCTCGACCGTGCTCGACATCGGCGCCGGCGTCGGCATCTGGGCCATCGTGGCCGCGCGCCTGGGCGCGGGACGGGTGGTGGCGATCGAGGAAGACGAGCTTCTCTGCGGCCTGATCCGCAGGCTCGCCGCCGACTGCGGCGTGGGCGCCCGGGTGGAAGCCGTGTGGGGCCATTCGACGCAGGTGGCCCTGCCCCGCGAGTTCGACCTGGTGGTGAGCGAGACCATCGGGGACGACGGTTTCGAGGAGCAGATCGTGCCGATCATGATGGACGCGCGGGCACGGTTCCTCCGGCCCGGCGGCGTCATCCTGCCTGAGACCGTGGGCCTGGTTGCGGCAGCCGCGCGCCTGCACCGCGAGGTCGAGGCTTTGCCTCTCGGCCTGCCGTTCGACTTCGCGCATTTCGACGCGCTCCGTCTTCACGCTCCCATTCGCTTCCGCGACCGGAAGGGGCTGCGGCTGCTGACCAAGGCCTCGAGGCTTGTCGAGATCGACCTGCGCAAGGATGCGAGCCCGTCCGCCATCGAGGATATGCGCGCGGCGTGGACGGTGGAGGACGCGTCGCCGATCAACGCCTTCCTCGTGTGGGCCGAGTCGCGCCTCGCGCCCGGCATCCGGCTGAGCACCCGTCGGACAACCTCCTGGGCGCCGGCCGTCTACCGCATCGAGCCGGCGGCGGCCGGGCCTGGGGAGGTGGAATTCCGCCTTTCCCTCACCGCGAAGACGACCTGGACCTCGACGGTCACCCGGGGCTCGGCCAGCGAAACCCGCACCTACTCCCCCGCCGAGGCGGCGAAGGAACTGCTGCTGGACCTCAAGGCGCGCCAGCCGCTCGTCTCACCCCAGGGCGAGGAGCTGATCACGCGCCTCGTTTGAATCGGGACGCCCCTCAGTCGGGCTTGTAGACACCCTTGAGGAAGCGTTCCTTCTCCTCCTCCCTCTCGATGTAGGGCACGCCCTTCTCCATCCACTCGGGCGCGGGCGCGCCTTTGAGGAAGTGATCGAAGAACTGCTGCATGCGAACGGTGTAGTCCTTCTGGTTGTGCCGCTTCCTCAAGCCGTGGTACTCGCCGTTGTAGCTGAACAAGTACGCCTCCTTCTCGTTGCGCCGAAGGGCCAGGAAGTACTCAATGCCCTGGTACCACGGCACCGCGTCGTCGTTGTCATTCGCGATGATGAGGACGGGCGTGGTGACGCGCTTGATCTGGAAGATGGGCGAGTTGGCGACGTACTTGAGCGGCGCGTCGTACAGCGACGGCCCGATCCGGCTCTGGGTCTGCTCGTACTGGAACTGGCGCGGGAGGCCGGTGCCCCAGCGGATGCCGGAGTAGGCGCTCGTCATGTTCCCGACCGGCGCCCCCGCCTCCGCGGCCTTGAAGCGGCCGGTCTGGGTCAGCATGTAGGCGATCTGGTAGCCGCCCCACGAGTGGCCCTGGATTCCGATGTTGGCTTCGTCGACGAAGCCCTTGTCCACCACGGCCTGGATCGCCGGCAGCACCGACTTGAGGGCGTCCTGACCGGGCTGGCCCAGTGTGTAGACGATGTCCGGGGTCAGGATCAGGTAGCCGTTGCTCGCGTAGTACGCGAAGTTGATGCTCGTCCCCGGCGCCGGGGCCACGAAGTTGTGGACATTCTCCGAGAGGGTTTCGTAGATGTACACGATCATCGGGTACTTCTTCTTCGGATCGAACCCCTCGGGCTTGATGAGCCCCGCCTGCAGCGCCACTCCGTCCGAGTTCTTGAAGGCGACGAGTTCGGCCTTGCCCCAGTTGAAGGGCGCCATCTGCGCGCCACCGTCCGTCACCTTCGCGAGTGTCTTGAAGGTGGAGTCGGTCACGTGGACGTCCGGGAACTCGTCGAAGCGCTGGGCGGTCACGAGGAAGACATCCGCGTCCTTCGCCCGGCCCGCGAAACGGAAGTTGCGATCGGCAGCGATCAGCTTGACCGGCGCCGCCGTGCCGTCGAAGGCGTCGCGATAGAACCCGGTCGCGTGGGTGACATCGTCCTCACCGCGGAGAGTGAGCGGCTTCGCCGGGTCGATCCCGCGCTCGTCGTCATCCTCGTCAACGGCTTCCGTGCGCTCCACCCGGTAGACCATCTTCGACTTGCGACCCTCTCCCTCGGTGAGGTTCTTCGCGGGCCGGCCGTCCATGAAGAGCTGCCACACGTCGAACCGGTCGTTGGCCAGGAACGACGCGCTGTCCTTCGTCCAGCCGGAGGCGCCGTAGCTCGACGGCGGGTCCGGGGTGTCGTCCTTCTCGTCGTAGAACGC